>CAKRCD010000017.1 GCA_934307065.1 uncultured Bariatricus sp.
GGTGTCCAAGGATAATCTCCAAGGTCTAAGTCGCAGTCTAAATATATAATCTTATTCTCAAATGTATTACCTGTAGACGCACCAGTATCAATTCCAATATTTGTGAGTTCTGCAAGTCCCGCCAGTTGCTCTGCTGTTTTGATATGAAATTCTGTATCGGTTTCATTATACCAGCTTGTATCAGCTGTTCCGTCCCAAACATCTACATCATTTTCCGCAGCAAATGCAGTTGTCGGAATAATCATAAAGACCATAGCAATCGCCAACAGCATTGCTAACCATTTGTTTCTTTTCAAAATAAAAACCTCCTTCGTTTTTTCTCGAAGAAGGTTGGATTTTATGTCCTCCTCCGAGTGCATACTATTCTTTTGTCCTCAGGGGTACATATATCTATTAAAAAATATGCCACTTTTTTCTGTGTTTTGCAAGCAATTTTCAAAAAATTCTCTTGACAAATTATATTTTTTAGTGATACATGATTTTATTCCTGTTCTTTGTTATAGTCTATAAAACAATTCTCGGTTTATTGTTTCTTCCGCTCTATTTCTTGAGAATAAAACGATTCCCTTTTTAACGGAATTGCGATTTCCATGCACTGGACAGGTAATGGATTTCAGTCCGGATTATTCAGACATTTGTAATGAAAAAAGAGATTTATGATGGTTCATCCATTGATATTTTGGAAGGATTGGAAGCAGTTCGAGTTCGACCAGGTATGTATATTGGATCTACAGGTTCAATTGGTCTACATCATTGTATTTGGGAAATTTTAGATAACTCCATTGATGAAGCGTTGGCTGGATATTGTAAAAATATCGAAATTATTTTACATGAAGATGGAAGTATTTCCATTCAAGATGATGGACGCGGAATTCCAGTTGATATCCATCCAAAAGCAAAAATTCCAACTCTTCGTGTTATTTATACTGTTCTCCATGCAGGTGGTAAATTCAAAGAAGGCGCATATCAAATTTCAGGAGGTTTACATGGTGTTGGTGCATCTGTAGTAAATGCCTTATCTGAATATCTTGAAGTAGAAACCTATCATAATGGGAAAATTTATTATGATAAATATAAAAAAGGCAAACCAGTTATATCTCTTGATAAAAATGGAAATTTGAAAGTATTAAATAAAACAAATATTCCATCAGGTACAAAAGTCTCCTTCAAACCAGATTCTACTATTTTTGAAACAACTGAATTTAAACATGATGTGATTTATGAACACTTAAAACAAACTTGTTATTTGAATAATCAAATCACCATTCGATTCATTGATGAAATCGCACATACTGATGATATTTTTCATTTTGAAAATGGTTTAGTTGATTTTATGAAAGATATTAATTCTGACGAAACAATTGAAACAAAATCTGATATTGTTTATTTTGTTGGAGAAAATGATGGAATGATTGCAGAAATTTGTATGCAACTTACAAATGAAAAAAGTGAACGTGTATTTTCGTTTGTAAACAATATCATGACACCAGATGAAGGAACGCATGTAACAGGATTTCGTAGTGGTTTAACAAAATGCATCAATGGATATAATAAAGATTTTAACTTAAAAGAATCTTTGAGCGGAAATGATATCCGAAGTGGACTAACAACTATTATTTCATTCAAAATGAAAGAGCCAATTTTTGAAGGACAAACAAAAGGAAAATTGGGAAGTTCTATTGCAAAATCAACAATGGAAACAATTGTAAATACATTTGGAACCGTATTCTTTGATAAAAACTATCCCATTTTGAAAGATTTCATTGATAATGCAATTAACAATATGAATGAAAGAAAAAAAATTGAAAAAAAAGGTACGAATATACCTAAAAATCAATATGAAATTAGTAGTAAACTTGCAGATTGTAATGCCACAAAAACAGAACCTGAAAAATGTGAGATTTTCATTGTAGAAGGAGATAGTGCTGGTGGATCTGCAAAAGAAGCAAGAATTAGAAAATACCATGCAGTCTTACCACTTAGAGGGAAAGTATTAAATATTGAAAAAGCTTCATTGGATAAAGTTTTTGAAAATAAAGAAATTCAAACTATGCTTACCGCATTTACAACCAACCAAAGTTATGGTGATGATTTTGATATTACAAAAATGAGATATGGTAAAGTTGTCATTATGACTGATGCTGATGTAGATGGGGCCCATATTACTACATTACTTCTTACTTTCTTTTATCGTTATTTCAAACAACTCATTCAAGATGGATATGTATATATTGCTCTTACACCACTTTATATCGTTGATTATAATGAAAAAGGATCTAAAGTAAGAAAACAAATTTTCTTATACAATGATAAAGAACTTGCTACGTTTAAGAAATCAACAAATAAAATATTGAAAGTGAGTCGTGCAAAAGGTCTTGGAGAATTAGATAAAGACCAATTAAAAGTTGCTGCTTTCGATGAAAAAACTAGACGACTTGTGAAAGTACGAATTGAAGATGCGATTCAAGCAGATAAAACAACATCTTTATTAATGGGAAGTGTTGTTGAAGGTAGAAAGAAGTTAATTGTGAAAGAAAGTCAACATATTAATCAAATTGGATAAGAAAATGTTTAAAATAATTTGATAATTTAATATCCATATGTTAAAATAAAAATAGACAAAAAAAATATATATATTATTTAGAGTTAAATACATCCACAATTTTTAATTTTGTGGGTGTATTTTTTTGTTATAGTTTATATAAAAAATAACTCCCACAATTTGTGAGAGTTATTAGTTATTTATGAGAATAGTTGTACAAAATGATAATTATAACTACCATATTTTGTTTTTTGTACAAATACAGCAATTCCAATATTTGAATAATGAGAATTTGTTTGTGAATTATCATGACCTGGTGAATCACACCAATCTTGGAATACTTCTTCTGCACTCTTTTGATACCATGCAATGTTTTCTGCCATTGTACCAGCCATTGGGAAAAGTGATGTAATCGCTCTTTCTCCATTTGGTCTATAGTGATCTTTAACAACTACTAATTCTGGTCCACGAATCAAAGCAGCTTGACCTAGATTTGTATCAATACCAACCACATTTAATTCTTTTACACCAAATTTTACACGTCTCTGATTTACAAGTCTACCAATTTCTTTAGCCATAGCTAAATCATAGTGTCCAACAACTGTTGTTGTCTTTCCATTACCAAGATCAATGGTATATTCTTTATCGTTATATTCTTGATATGTTTTTCCGCAATATTCA
This sequence comes from uncultured Bariatricus sp., assembly GCA_934307065.1. GTDB lineage: Bacteria > Bacillota > Clostridia > Lachnospirales > Lachnospiraceae > Allocoprococcus. The sequence continues at coordinate 3,224 of CAKRCD010000017.1, forward strand.
CAAGCATAGTAATTATAAGTTAAATCACTCTTTGTAAGTACATACTTATGATTTTCTGGATTTAATTCAAGAGTTTCTCGATAAATATCATCGCAGTTTTTACATTTATATTCGATATAACCATTGGTTGCACAAGTAGATTCTACTCGATTTATTTCCACAGTTTTATCATAATCATGAGGTGCAAGTTCTAATTCTACTTTTTCAGTTTCATTACATCTTACACATTTATAAATATCGAACCCTTTCACAGTACAAGTAGAATCAACATGATCTACAACTGTTTCAAATTCATGTCCAAGTGCATCTGATGTTTTTTCTGTATAAGAATTACCACAAACTGTACATGTGAATACGTTATATCCATCTTCTGTACAAGTAGGTTCTACAGTTTTTGTACATTCATAAGAGTGAGGAATCATATCTAATGTTTCTTTGTATGAATCATCACATCTTGAACAAGTAAACTCCTTATATCCTTCTTTTGTACATGTAGGATTTACAGTATCAGTTAATTCGTAATTATGGCCAAGTTTTGTAAGAGTAATCTTATAAGAATCTTTACATCTTGAACATGTGAATTCTTTATAACCATCTTCTTCGCAAGTTGCCTTTTTAGAATCAGAAAGTTTATAATCATGACCTAAACGTTTAATTGTTTCTTTGTATGAATCACCACACATAGTACAAACATATTCATGATATCCATCATTTTCACATGTTGCATCAACAGTTTTTGTTGAAACATAATCATGATTAATTTTTAAGATTTCATCTTTATAAGTATCACCACACATAGAACATGTGTATTCCTTATAACCATTTGCTTGACAAGTAGGTTTTACAGTTCTTGTTAATTCATAATTATGTGAAATTTTATCAATTATTTCTTTCTTGATATTTCCACACATATTACAAGTATACTCTTTGTATCCTTCTGTTTGACATGTAGGATTTACCGTTCTTACATATTCATAATTATGGTCAATCTTTGTAAGAGTTTCTTTGTAAGTATCACCACACATTGAACATGTATATTCCTTATAGCCATCTTCTTGACAAGTAGGTTCTACTGTATTCGTAAGTTCATATTTATGTAATTTTTCCGGCACCCAGACACCTTTTTCATCTACATAGTATTTTCCGCCATCAACCCATTCAGATACTGCCATGGTTCCGTCTGCTTTTACATAATAGATGCCTGATATCCAGCAGTTACGCGCTGCCACACCACCGTTTTTAAAATAATACCAGTAGCCATCTATCTGCTTCCAGCCTGTTCCACTGAACATAGCTCCGCTCTCTGCAAGAAAATACAGTTCTCCATTAATTTCCTGTAATCCGGTCTGCATAACCCCGTAACTATCCAGATAATACCATGTTCCGCTTAAATAGAGCCAGCCATAAGCCATAGCTCCACCCGGCTGATAATAATACCAATCGCCTTCTAAGCGTTTCCATCCGGTCTGCATAGCACCTGATTCCGAAAAATAATATTCCTGACCGTCTATAGTGCGCGGACCTCTTTCCATCTTTCCGCTTCCATCCAGATAATACCATGTTCCGCTCAAATAAAGCCAGCCAGTTACCATATATCCTGACTTATTAAAATAATACCACTCTCCATTAATATACTTCCAGCTATTAACAGGATAGCTTCCATCCTCATTTCTGTACCACCAGCCATTGCTGTCTTTCATCCACTTAGCCGGCCGCTTACCCACAACCCAGGCTCCACTGGCATTTACATAATACTCTCCAATCCAGGTATCTGCCGCCATTGTACCATCCTCGTACATGTAATAATAAGTCTGACCAACCTGTTTCCATCCGGTCACTTTCTGACCTGCTTCATAATAATACCAATTACCATCTTCCAGTGACCATCCCTGCTGTATCGTCTGAAGTGCTATATTGTCATCATCCCCAGTCTGTCTTTTTACCACCTCAGTATTCCCAGCAGATACCTGCAAAGCAGGAATTCCCGTTGCTCCCATTGCAACAGCAAGTGCCATCGCAAGAAGCCGTGTCCTATTTCTCATTCTTCTTCCTCCTCATGACATAAATATTCTATATCCACTATAAACGATAGAGTTCCAAACCGCAACTATATTCATTACTTTTCTGCAAAAAGAAAGAGTAAAAAGACAAAATTGTAATCTTTTCACTCTTTCTATTCATTGAAGTATTATCTCTTATCTCCCAAAGAGCTGCACGTAATAATACACATAACCGATGATGGTTCCATCGTAATTGACGTATGGCATCGCAAACACACTAATCGCCACTGATTTTGCATAGGTCGAAAGCATATTTGCATTATGACCTGAGGATTCTTTCCAGTCCTTCATGACTTCTTCTACGGAACCTTGATATGCCGCAATATTCTCTGCACAGGCATTTATCTTTCCGTCAAATGAATATAATGCACCTTCCCCGTTTGGTCTGGTATGGGAAAATGAATAACCAATCTCATATCCTCTGATATCAGCAGCCTCCTGTAATGCTGTACTTGCGTCTGCAAGTTCCGGTAATCCGTTAGCAATCCGGTATGCATTCAACTGTTCGAAAATTTTCTGCGCCATTTCTTTTTCATAATGACCAATCACGACATTTCTGGCTATGTTGTCTTTTCCAAGAGCTACTTCATACTCGATATCGTTATATTCCTGATAAATTGTTTTGCATTCTGCACACTGATAATAACGATATTCCGCATCACTTTCAATCAGCACGTACTGATGCTGATGTGACGGGTTTGGTACCCAGACACCATTGGCATCCACGTAGTATCTGCCATTATCCACCCATTCAGACACTGCCATGATTCCGTCGGCTTTTAGATAATAATTACCTATCCAGGCATTGGTTACATGTGCTCCGTTTGAATAGAAATAATGATAGTTTCCATCAATGATAACCCAGCCTTTTGCCATGGCTCCACCTGCATGGAAATAGTAAGTATTATCCAGCCATTCCTGTTCTAAAAGTGCTCCTGTTCCCGGTGCTCCATAGTACCATGTACCGCCAACCTGAATCCAGCCGGTCTGTTTTGCCCCGATTCCATTTAAATAATACCATTTTCCATCTAACTTCAGCCAGCCCGTCTGATAGATTCCGGCTCCATTCACATAATAGGTTCCGTTCTCTACCCATTCACTGGTTGCCATCACTCCGTCTGATTTCAAGTAATAGCTTCCTATCCAGGCATTGGTTACATGTGCTCCGTTCGAATAGAAATAGTGATAGTTTCCATCAATGATAACCCAGCCTTTTGCCATGGCTCCACCTGCATGGAAATAATAAGTATTATCCAGCCATTCCTGTTCTAAAAGTGCTCCTGTTCCCGGTGCTCCGTAGTACCATGTGCCGCCAACCTGAATCCAGCCGGTCTGCTTTACTCCGATTCCGTTTAAGTAGTACCATTTTCCATCCAGCTTCAACCAGCCCGTCTGATAGATTCCGGCTGCATTTACATAATAGGTTCCGTTTTCTACCCATTCACTGGTTGCCATAGTTCCATCATCTTTCAGAAAATAACTTCCTATCCATCTATTGGACAACCGGTAGCCATCCGCATCAAAATAGTACCATTTTCCATCAATAACATACCATCCTGACCTTGGAGAGGTGCCGTCTTCCCGCACATACCGGAATCCTTTCGCATCCTGCTTCCACCCGGTTTCCGGTTCCGGTGTTGGCTCTGGTGTTGGCTCTGGTGTTGGTTCTGGCGTCGGTTCCGGGGTTGGTTCCGGAGTTACGTCAGATTCTGTATATTCTTTTTCAGCGATTGGATATTCTGAAAAGAATGCGCTGGAAGCAGTATGACTGCCAAATTCATCGGTACCTTTCAGGAAGAAACGATAGTTCTTCCAGCCGGCATCCCATGTTGCATCCGCCTGATAATATTTCTCTCCTAATTTGATAATATTCCATGCATGAGGACCGCCATTTCCGATTCCGGTAATAATTCGGGAATCAATACCGGCTGTTTCCAACATGCGGTATAATAAAGTCGCATACCCCTGGCAGACGGATGTATGATTCATCATTGCCGCATATGCCGTATATTGCAGCTTATAATTCGTATCGTCCAAATGGTCATGATCGTAGGTAACATGTTCACAGATATAGTCATAAATTAATTTTACTTTTTTATAATCATTATTCGCAGAATTTGACACATCCAGTTCATGAAGAACAGCATCAATTTTTGCTTTCAATTCCTGCTCCTGCTCATAAGTCGTATAGTAAGTAAATGATACCAGATAGGTGTAATAATATAAATTTTCTTCGGCATTATAATAATAAGATACCTCTGCCGAATAGCCGCCATACGTCCACCGCAGATAATCTCCTCCATCCGGTCTGTCGTTTTCTGCAAATGCCTGTTCAATCCAACTTCCCATGCGTTTACTGTCGTAGCTTTCTGATGATGCATAATACAGAGTCACATCTGTTTCTCTGTTCAGCATAGACTGTCTTAATGCTGCAACTACTGCTGATTCGTCACACTCGTACTGCGGTGCTGCATAGAGACTGATTTCTGATTCAGAGCCACGATATAACACTTCTTCACTCAGGACATCCTGATAAAGTGGATTAACCTGTGCTTCTGTAGCATAATCAAGCTGCTGATCGCTTTCTGCCAACCCACTGTTTTCCTCTGTCTGACCGGATTCTGTCATCTGAGTCATTTCATCTGCCCGCTCTGCTTCCGCTGCCAGTACATTACTTCCGACCGCAGGCAGCATATTTCCGGCAATCATACTGAATGCCAACAGAACTGTTAAGATTCTTCTTTTCAACATTTCATCCCTCATTTCTCTCATTTGTAAGATTTAGTATTCTGTTCTTACAACTATTGTACATGAATCCTGGTATTCCAACAAGTAAAAAAATGAGAATGATATCCTTACGATACATCATTCCCATTTTCATCCTCGTGTTATATAATTTTCTTATTAAAACACCCTTCTTACATATGCCAAATCATTTTCTTTGTCATAGTAATCATATCTGTCCGCATTTTCTATACAAGTACCTTTCCTGGTATTTAATGCGTGGATAATCATTCCGTTACCCAGATAAATAGCCACATGGCCCACGCTTCCGTTTCTCACATAGAAAAGCAAGTCTCCCGGCTGCCATGCAGTTTTATCATTGACATCAATACCGGTTCCGCACCAGGACTGTTCACTGGCTGTACGTGGCAGGCTGATTCCAAATGCATTTCCCATAATCCACTGTACAAATCCACTGCAATCCCATCCGGAAGGACTGCTGCCGCCATATCTGTATGGTGTACCTTCATAAGATTTTACCGTCTCAAGCATGGCTGTGATATCCTGCAGCCATTCACCGCTTCCGTTAAAGCTATGCGTTGCTCCGTCAATCACGTAACTGCCGGTTACCATAGCACCGCTCTCTCTGAGATAATACCATTTCCCATTTAAGAGAATCCAGCCCGTATGCATAGCTCCGTCTTCTTTCAGATAATACCAGAATCCGTTAATCCACTGCCAGCCTGTCTGCTTCACTCCGGTTCCACCGAAATAAAACCATGTATCATCCAGATATTTCCAGCCGTTTCGGATTTCTCCGCTTTCTTCTAAGAAATAGTGCGCACCATCAATATCCTGTTCTCCTCGCAGCATAATGCCTTCTTCATTCAAAAAGTACCATTTGCTATAGAGATACAGCCATCCTTTATGTTCTGCTCCCGAAGCGTTGAAATAATACCATTCCTCGTCCAGATACTGCCAGCCGGTTACCATTGCACCACCGGAGCATAGATAATATGTATTTCCATTGATTTCATGCATTCCTGTCTGCATCACACCTTCTTCGTCTAAATAGTACCAGTAACCGCCATTCCACAACCAGCCTGTGTGCTTATTGCCGCCAGCATCAAAGTAATACCACACATCATCCAGATATCTCCAGCCTACAGCCATATAGCCTCTGGCATCAAACCAGTAATCGACTCCGTTTATCTCACGCCAGCTGCTTACCGGATAAGTGCCGTCTTCATATTCATACCACCAACCTACTGTGTTAATTTTCCAGATGCCTTTCTTCTCTTCCGGCTCCAGTGATGGAAGTTCCGCATCCTCTTTCATTTCCGCATTCTCAGCGTCTGAATCATCTGTGTTCAAATACAAACCTGTCTGCTCTGCATTTTCCTCACTAATGACATTGTTTATTTCTACCTCATTTGCACATACCGTACTTACTGGCAATCCGGCAAACATAAGAATCACACTGCTCGCCAAGCCAGCCTTTATTACTATTTCTTTCATTCGTTTTTCCAAATCTACTTTCTATTTTGTTTCATTGTTCTCGCAGGATTTTACTTCCTTTCTGAAATTGCTTTTCAACAAAAAACCAAGCATAAAGCCAAGCCAGATGGTTATTCCCAAATTCTCTATAGCATTTCCACTGTAATATGCTACGAAGCAGGAAAGTCCTACACCCAAAACAAAGGAACAGTTGTACATGGTTGCTTTTTCCTTAAACTTTAACAGCATAAGAACAATCATCAGAACGATAATTCCGATATATGGTCCCAATAATAAAATCACACCCAAAACACCAACTGAATAATACTGATATAAGAAATCCTTTTCCAGATTATAAATATGGGATGTTCGGGTAAATCCGATTCCAAACCAGTCATCACCCTTATTATTGTTAATTTCTTTGACCCTCTGTAGCATTTTTTCTTCCACTGTACGGTTCTGCATGGTTACAGATGGAGGATTATTCTTATATAGGTCATACCAGAATACCGGGTCATATTGATATGGATAGCTGTCTTCCAGAAACTGTGTTTTAATCGATAAATCCTTGTAATTTTCATCGAAGAAACGAATCAGTTCTTCTTCTGTCTCATTTTCAGGCTCTTTTCGTTCATTATCTGAATCTTCTTCGTCTATTTCTTCCGAATACTGCTCATCAAACTGCATTTTCATGGTGGATGGCGACACACGGTACACTCCAAAGCTGACCACGATGATTACAACCATGCCGATACATACCCACCTGTTAAGCTCTGTATCATGTTTCAAGATACTTGTCACAAGATAAATGACAGCCATAAGTATAGAAACAATAATCACACTGAACGCAGTTGCCTTTGTTCCAATCATAAGAAGTGCAATTGCCTGTATCAAAATTGCCAGAAAATTCCATACCTTTTTCTTAACAGCAAACACATAAAACAAATATGGATAAGCCAGAACCATTACCGTTGATGTAATGCTCATATAGAACCAGCCTTTTGATGCTAATTGATTTGATATAAAATCTTCCTGATGAATAAACCAGTCTATAATATTTCCGGAAATCAACTCACCTGTATAGGAACCGTAGCTTATCATAAATAAATTTGTCAGCACAATACTGAGCGACATTACCATTGCAATTCCTATCACACACTTTTCAAAGGTTTCTTTATTAATCTTTGAATTATAAGTAAAGTAAATTACGGAAATCGGAATACACATTCTGACAATATACAGAAGTTCTGATATCAGACTGTAATTAAAATCCCCCGGCACGACTGAATGGAACTGCAGACAGTTATAATGATGTCCGATAAAATATAATCCTATCAAAGCTAAGTATGCCATAAGAATCCAGTATTTTTTGTTGAATTTTATCACAAAAAAAGATAAAACTGCCAGAATCATAATCAAACCGATTCGGACTAATGTCGGAATCGTGAAACCAACGATTTCCGGCAGTGTCCCGTCATTTAACCATCGGATATCCAATACAGGCTGTATCATCACGAGAGTCAACAGCAGATAATAATACACTTTTTCTAATTTCTTATTCATATCTAATCCCTTTTTCTTCCTTACATTCCACCTGTTCTTATTTCATTACTCTCATTTTCATAATTTTTGCGATAAATCGGATATTGCTTGTGAAAAATCTGCCCAGACGTTTCGGCTCACAGGCAATCCGATACAGCCATTCCAGATTGCATTTGATAAAAAATTCAGGCGCTCTTTTCTTTGTTCCGCTTAAAACATCAAAGCTGCCCCCAACCCCAACGAAAATGCCTTTTTCAAATTTATCATAATGTTTTTCTATCAGTAGCTCCTGCTGCGGGATTCCAAGCGCAACCAGAACAATGTCCGGCTTCTTTTCCACAATCTGATCAAATATTTTATCTTTGTCCTTTTCATACCCATTTGCATAACCTGCAATCACGATTTCTGAATATGCAGACTGGATTTTCTGAACTAATGTATGGACAACTTCTTCTTTTGCCCCAAACAAAAAGATGGATTTCCCCTGTCTGTCAGCCTCTTCGATAAGGAACTGTGAAAGTTCCACTCCGGTCACTCTGCCTTTTACCTTATAGCCAAGTATCCCTGCTGCCTTCACTACACCGATTCCATCCGGTACAATCTGTGTATGTACATTTTTCAGAACAGAATCAAATGCTGCATGATTCTGCCCGATCATCATTGTTTCCGGATTGGCAGTAACCACAAAAGTTTTTACATTATTTTTCAGATTCTCTGCCAGAATCTTCTGGAAACTCTCCTGTCCGTCCAAAAACAGTTTTTCAAAATATTCCTTCATTTCCTATCCCTCTCTATGCTCTATAGAAATTCTTCCATGTTTTCATTTCCTGGCTTCTCAAAGAATCCTTTTTTCAGTAATCGATAGAACCGTTCGCATACATGTCCGTCATTTTTTTCATTATAGCGCTGGAGATATGCCGCATACTGCTCTGCATATTTCTGCTGTATTTCGTCGATATGTTCTACTGCATGGATGAGTTCTTCTTCTGTTTTTATAATCGGTCCGGATAGATGGTCCAAATAATTATAATAAAAATCACGTTCTTTCATGTACGCTTCTAAATCGTACATGTAGTACAGAATTGGTCTCTTTAACAGAGAATATTCGATACTTACGCTGGAATAGTCTGTAATCATAATATCAGATGCCATATACAGCTCATAAATATCCGGATACTGATTGCCGTCAATCACGGAAATATCGTATTCCTGAATATCCAGCCTGTTCTTTACTTCCGGATGAAGTCTCAGAATCACTCTCACATTTTCCATCTGACATAATTTCTGAATTGGCAGATGGATTTTATCCAGGTTAAAATCTTCTTCCCGGAATGTCGGTGCATATAAAATAACAGTTTCTCCTGGTTTAACCCCCATCTTTTTGCGCAGGACATCATACTGTCCTGCATCCATATTTACCAGAACATCGGACCTGCAGCTTCCCAGAAGCAGTCTCGGAATCTTCAGATTCAATGCTGTTTTAATATAGGCTTGACTTACCAGGTCCGTTGCAATGTAGTAATCCCACTCCCGTGCATGGGGCATGGTCTCACCAGTATTGACCAGTCGACCCTTGATATCATAACCTTCCTTTTTCGTTGCTCCCGGTCCATGCCAAAGCTGGATGTAAATCTGTCCGTCCCGCTTCTTCACAATATTGTCTACACTGTGGGTACGCATCCAGTACTTACTTGTCATCAGATGATAATAATATCCAAGTGTACGTTTGTACACAATCTCATCTTCCGGCACATCACATGTATCTTTTCCTTTCGTCACAGCCCATTTGAACTCAAAATTCTGAATATGATTCCGTTTGACATAATCATAAAATGCCTTTGGATGATCTTTGATTTCTCCGGTTCCTGTCTCGAACATGATTTTATTTTCTTTTACCGGACAGAACGAAAAAAGAAACTGTAAAATTCCACCGGATACTTTCTTAACCAACGCTTTCATTTGCTTTCCCCCTATGAAATATTCCAAACAGCATATCCTTACACTGTACAAGCAGTCTCCGGAAGCTCTTGAATCCGAGACTGAAGATAATTACCAGAAGGATAAGAACCCCTATGGAGTATGCGCAGGAAGTTAAGAACCACATTACATAACCTGATGCGGAAATCTGTGGTAAAAGCATATTGCTTGCCACTGCAATGGCAACAACCAGTAACGTCACAGTGATATATTTTGCAATATCAAGCCATGGTTTCTTATTAAATACCCGCTTGTACAGATACAACGGAAAATACCAGAAGTTCGTCAGCAAAGTAGCCACAACAGTCGCAATCAGAACACCCTGAATGCCATATTTTCTTACCAAAACAAATGACAGCACAAGATTAATCACTGATTCTGCAATGGATACCAGTTGCAATTCTTTATACAACGCGAAAATATCTTTCAAAATATACTGCGGTCTTCTTACGATTCCATGGAAGAACAGGAATAAACTGCATACCAAGGAAACGGTATCAAAGAGTTTATCTTTTCCGACCCAGACTACAATAAATGAATTCATGCAGAATGCCAGCGCAGTTGTCAAGAAACACGCAATAAAATAAAACATGGTATTAATCATTTCATACGTGTAAAAGCTTCGTTCGCTTCCTTCTTCGGAGTATAACAGATTTCCAAGACTGGAAGTAAGTGAACTTCCAATCATGTAAATGAAATCGCTCAGATATTTCGTGATATATTTATAATTAGAGTAAATGATAACGGAAATCGGATTTACAAAGGATGAAATCAGTACCACATCCACATTTTCATAGATAACAGAAACAATCTTGTAAATGAAAACGTGCTGCATTCCCCGTATCTTTAATCCCTTTGTATCTTTCACTTCATGTAACCATGGATATTCTTTAAATACAATTCTGTTCAAATGCAGATTCATGACGATTCGAAGGAAGAATGAAATAATCAGGACCAGTTCATATGACATTCCCCACATAATAAGCAGAATTTCCATCAGTCCTTCTGCAATCTTATAAATGTTCATCTGAACATTCATTTTATAGGTCTTCTGGTCTGCCTGTAAAACAAACCGTGGCGAAAACATAAAGTATTCCACCAGGCTCTTTGCCATGAACAGTGCAAAAATCTTCTGCATGTAATGCAAAGACAAGGTATTGTCATTGGCAAGCATCGGAAGGAAAAAAGATACTACAATTCCTATGGCAATAATGATAAAACAGACTACCCGCAGCATTCTACGGGACAAGGTATAGAAAATACATATCTTATCCTTGTCGTCTGTCACGAATAACTTATAGTATTCTTTTTGTACCAGAGAACCAATTCCGGCCTCCGCCAATGACAAATACGCAAAAATCTGGAAAAACAACTGATTCAGTGCATAAATGTTTTCATCCAATGCATTCTGCCAGACATTTACCTTCCAGAATCCTAAGAAAATCAGGATAATGAAAGGAACTGTACTTGTTATAAAATTCTTTAATGAATTTGATTTTCTCATTTTATGCTCCTCTTCACGTTCTGCAAATATGGCTTATTTGCCGCCAAAACGCGCAATGATCGCGTCTGCAATTCTTTCGCTGGCATGACCGTCTCCGTATGGATTCGATGCATGACTCATCTCTTTGTACACTTCTTCATTCGTAAGCAGTTCTTTTGTCATGTTATAAATGACTTCTTCTTCTGTACCTGCCAGCTTCAATGTACCTGCCTTAATTCCTTCCGGTCTCTCCGTTGTATCACGAAGAACGAGAACCGGTTTTCCGAGGGACGGAGCCTCCTCCTGGATTCCGCCACTGTCTGTGAGAATTAAATAAGATTTGTTCTGGAAGTTATGGAAATCTACTACTTCCAGTGGTTCAATCAGACGGACTCTTTCACAGCCGTCCAGTACCTCAGATGCCACGGCTCTTACTTTCGGGTTCATATGGATTGGATAAACAACTTTGATGTCATCAAATTCTTCAACAATTCTGCGGATTGCCCGGAAGATATGATACATTGGTTCGCCCAGATTCTCACGTCTGTGTGCTGTCAGAAGAATCATTCTGTCATCTCCCACCCAGTCAAGAACTTCATGGTGATATGCTTCATCAACTGTATGCTTCATGGCATCAATTGCTGTATTTCCTGTAATATAGATGTTTTCTTTGTTCTTACCTTCACGGATTAAGTTCTCTGCACTCATTTCCGTTGGTGCGAAATGCATGTCTGCAATAATTCCCACCATCTGTCTGTTCATTTCTTCCGGATACGGAGAATACTTATTATAAGTTCTAAGACCGGCTTCTACATGTCCTACTGCTGTCTGTGTATAGTAAGCCGCCAGAGCCCCTGCAAACGTAGTCGAAGTATCTCCATGAACCAGCACGATATCCGGTTTTACCTCCTGGATGACTTTTTCCAGACCGCAAAGAGCGCGTGTGGTAATATCAGACAAGGTCTGTCCTGCCTTCATAATATCCAAATCATAGTCCGGAACAATTTCGAATGTCTGTAATACCTGATCCAGCATCTGTCTGTGCTGTGCGGTCACACATACAATCGTCTCAATTTCACTTCGTGTCTGAAGTTCCTTGACTAACGGTGCCATTTTGATTGCCTCCGGTCTTGTTCCGAATATTGTCATTACTTTTATCATACTCTATCTATTTTCCTTTCTTCTATGAAACTCATTAAGTTCAACCAGGCTTTCCGTGTGTTACTATAACAGAATTCCTCCGCAGTTGTAAATGCATTCCGGCTAAATTTAACCAATTCTTCACGATTTTCCAGGAGTTCGCATATTTTTCCCTTCATTTTTTCGCTGTCCCTGCTTTCAATCAGGAACCCGTTTTCTCCGTCTTTAATAATCTCATGGGCTCCCTGGGCACTGCTGTAAGCCACACATGGAATCCCACATGACATTGCCTCCAGCAGAACAATTCCGAATGATTCTGTAAATGATGTCATCACATACAGGGATGTCTGTGGAAGCAGTCCATAAATATAAGCTTTATCGCGGAATCCATGCAGTACAACAGCATCTTCCAGCTTCTTTTCCTTAATTTCCGCCTCTGCCTGTGCACGTTCTTCTCCATCTCCCACAATATGAAGAATAGCATCCGGCTTTTCCTTTCTGACTTTCTCAAATACCTCTATCAAGTCAAAAATGCCCTTTTCATGGGACATTCTTCCTACCGATATCAAGTGGTTATTATCCAGTTTGGGAATTACCGGATTGGGATTATCATCAATGCAGAACGGAATATACTCGGTCTTTACACCATTCTTTTCCATGGATTTCCGGTAGAAATCACTCAGTTCTTTCGAAATCGGAATAAAATAATCAAAATTCCTGCAGGACTCAATCACATCCTGAATATATTTCTGATTATTATTATGATGATTATGCTCTCCTGTAATTTTCACAATCTTCTTATCTGCATATTTGCTAATCAGATTATTATGGAAAATTCTGGTGGAAATAATCACGTCACTGTTACATTTTTTAATGGACTGTATATTTCTCTTTTTCTTCAGATACAACACCTTACAGGAAGTCCATCCCTCTCTTATAATTCCCGGAATGTCTTTCTTCCGGATACACTCACGCAATTCTTCTTTGTTGGGCTTTAATTTCTCCATGAGATAAGTAATCTTTACCCGTTCATCCACCGCAAATGCAGGCTGTTCCTGTATCCGGTAAGTGGATACAATTTCCACTTCATGTTCCGTAACCAGCATATTTGCAAGCGTAATAACATACTTTTCTACTCCGCCTACACCTAAATGGAGTGCATAAATCGTTATTTTCATGATTCTATCCTCACTTCAATGTGTCCGATACACATAAACTTCAGAATATCCTTCATTTTATCCCTGTCGCCACTGTTCCTTACTTCTACTGTCTGAAAGCCTTGTTTCATTTCCTCCATCAGTGAAATGTAGAACTTGTCCAAAGTCCCCTCCGACATACGTCTGTTAAATGCTCTTACGTCTTTTCCATAATATAGGGTCAGGTTACCCGGAAGCTGCTCTATTTTCAGAACACGTTCCGATGGCTTTCTGTAAAATTCCAATATGCCTGATAAGAACGGATTATTCGATACCCCATCCGGATATCTGCGTCCGATAATGAAAGATACTAACTGGTATTTATCCCTGGTTTCTCTCTCTGCGTACTTCACACGATATTCTCTCTGCGGTAACAATTTATTCATCAGACGGTATAAGAAATATTGCTGCTTATAGCATGGGATATCATAGTATTTCATTAATTCTGTTGCGGTTCGTAATTCCCCGTTAATCACATTCATAAGTCCTAGTTCACTGTTGGCATAATTGGCACTGTGCACCCGGTATTTTAATACCGGAAAATCCACACTCATATAATTCAGCATTCTCACCTTTCCCTGCTCTAAATCCAGCCAAAGCGGGATATTCCATGTCAGATAGTTCTTCAGGACTTCATTCTTATACACGGAAGCTTTGTGAAATGCCACATCCGAATACAGATTTCTTCCAAGCCATAAAAGCATCAGCGGCGGAATATTTTTATCCGGATGATATTCCTTTACCTTCTGCATTCCGGTCACTTTCGAATGTTCATCAATAATTACCAGGTCTCCAAAAATTCCATCCACATCCGGATGCTTTTCCATTACACGGACACATTTTTCAAAGAAATCTTTTTCCGGAAGCAAATCATCAGAATGTAATGAAAACACATAATCTCCGGTGATATACTGTGTGCCGTGAATCAACGCATTCAACTGGTCTGCATTTGCCTGACTGATGTATTTACATTTTTCTGTAATCCCATATTTCTGAATCAGTTCCCGGATTTTTTCTTCTGTATCGTCTGTAGAACCGTCATTGATCACAATCCATTCCCAGTCCGTATATGTCTGTTCCACTAAAGACCCAAGTGTTTCTTCAATACTGATTGCATCATTGTACGTAGGGGTCAATACACTAATACGCATATCTCTTTTCCTTTCTCCCGGTGCCTAACGCTTTTTCATAATATACTTGCGGAACAGCCCTGCTTTTTTCTTGGTTGTAACGCGAAGCTTTAAAAATTTATTGATTTTTCTCATCAAAGGCTTGGCTCCTTCCATCCACGTTCCGGTAAATACGTGAATAGAAACAGAATTGGCAGACGGATTGCAGAGGATATCTTCTGTGTATACTTCAATTCCTTCCCGCAACGTCTGTCGTACATTTCCAAGCTTACATCCGTAATCCTGCACCAGAATATCGGAAACACTCTTGGTATTTACCGTTTTCATCTGGTCATTTACGTCAAATTCAAATGCTCTGCCATCGTAATAATCCAGCATATCTTTCACAAATGGATGGCCCTTTTCTGCTCCAAAGACTGCTGTAAAAGGATAATCTGCATTCTCATAGCCCACAAATGCCCTGTTCTCTAAGAATGAATCAAAATTATCCAGAATCAATACATCCGTATCTAAATAAATTCCGCCTTCGTTATAAATTACATACGCACGGATATAATCACTTACATAAGCCCATTTTTTGGCCTCGTAAGCCGCTTTTGCAAACGGATGAGCGTTTATATCAAAGTTATGTTCATTCCACTCTATTATTTCATAATCACTTAAGTGTGTGTTCCATGTAGCCATACATCTCTTAATGTCTGCCGGTTTCTCTTTTCCGCCAACCCATATGTAATGTATTTTCTTTGGTATCATTTATCTTTTTCCTCCAAATATTTCAGATTATCTTATTAATTATACACCTTTACCGGTTATATCGCAACCTTAAGAATGTCTCGGTACTTTTCCCGGTGCTTTTCCAACAAACAAGGCACTTCAAAATCACTGTCATACTGATTTTGAAGTGCCTTACACTTATCTCTTACATTGTCTTTAAAGTCTGAATCATTTTCAGAATATCCAGACCGTATTCCGGGGCGGTAGCCCATCCATATCCATCCGGATTTTCTTTCTGTCCAAGCCATTCCACATATTTAGCGGAACCTTTTTTTACATATTTGAATCTTTCATCCACACAGTCATACTTTAATGTGCTTTCTGTAATGGTAGATGACGCATACGCTTTCAGATGCTGAATCTGGGCACGAATTCCCATTCTCACACCCTCTTCTCCATACCCGGAGAAATCTGCACCTGTCACACCCGGTGCTGTAGATCCAAGACCTGCGAAATTGAACTGCTCCGGCTTTACGCTTCCGCCGAATTTCAACCAGCCTGTTTCTTTCATTGCCTGTGTAAATGCAACTTCCACTGCTATATTTTCTGCGGCTGCCTCTTCATAATAAATCATACAGAATGTCGTAATATTCGGAGCACCTCCCAGAGCATACACTTCAGATGGATATACTTTCCCATACTTTTCAAAATAGCGAACCATCTGGCTTACGGTAACATTGGAGCTCTGTTCAATTAAATAGGTTCCTGCCACTTTGTTATCGTCTTCTATCAGATAACCATTTTCATCGAAGTAATAGGTTTCTCCGTCAATCTCTGTCCAGCCGATTGCGGCATCTCCGGACGGATTCAGATAGAAAGTTCCGTTTGAAAGATACAGCCAGCCTGTCTGCATTACGCCCTGGCTGTCAAAATGATACCATTTGCCGGACACCGCTCTCCAACTATTAGTTACTTTAGTACCACTCACATAGTAATACCATTTGCCGGAGATGTAATTCCAGCCTTCAGTAATCTCACGGATATATTTTCCTGTTGTTTCATCCAGATAATAACGTCTGCCTCCAATTACCTGTTCACCCTTCAACATATAGCCGTTGGCATCAAAGTAATAGTAAGTTGTTCCATCTACCAGCTTCCAGCCAATTGCTGCATCTCCTGATGGGTTCAGATAAAAGGTCCCATTGGAAAGATACAACCAGCCTGTCTGCATCACTCCCTGGCTGTCAAAATAATACCATTTGCCTGATACTGCTCTCCAGCCACTCGTTGCTTTAGTACCGCTCACATAGTAATACCATTTTCCGGAAAGGTAATTCCAGCCTTCGGTAATCTCACGGATATATTTTCCTGTTGTTTCGTCCAGATAATAACGTCTGCCTCCAATTACCTGTTCACCCTTCAGCATATAGCCGTTGGCATCAAAGTAATAGTAAGTTGTTCCATCTACCAGCTTCCAACCGATTGCCATATCACCTGACGAGTTCAGATAAAAGGTTCCATTCGCTAATTCCAGCCAGCCTGTCTGCATTATGCCCTGGCTGTCAAAATAATACCATTTGCCAGAGATTCCTCTCCAGCCGCCTGCTGCCTTCACATTATTCACATAGAAATACCAGTGCCCAGATTCATATTTCCAGCCTTCCTTCGGCTTTTCTGTCATCTTTCCGGTTGTTTTATCAAAGTAATAACTTTCCCCATCAATAACCCGGTCACCTTTTACCATATAACCATTGACATCGAAGTAATAAGTATCTCCATCTAGTTCTTTCCAGCCAATTGCGGCATCTCCGGACAGATTCAGATAAAAGGTCCCATTGGAAAGATACAGCCAGCCTGTCTGCATCACTCCTTGGCTGTCCATGTAATACCATTTGCCTGACACTGCTTTCCAGCCGGTCACCATAGTACATTTATCCGGGACAAAATAAAACCAGTTCCCAGACTGGTACATCCAGCCGCTCTTTGCACTTCCATCACTTTGCAAATAGTAGGTTTCTCCTGCTATCTGTTTCCACCCATAACACATATAGCCGTCCGAATCGAAACAATAACGCTTTCCGTTAATTACCTGGGATGTATTTACCAGATAATTTCCATTCATCTTATATTTCCAGCCCTTATATGGCACATATTCCCACGCACCTTTTTGAAGTCCGAATTGCTTTGCAATTCCGGTTGCATCTGCAACTCCCAATGACTTCAGACTTTCTTCTGTTGTTAAATATGTACTTGCATCACTGGCATTTGTCATAAATGCATGCTCGATGATAATTCCCGGAAAACCATATTTTGCGGATTCTGTATTTACCGTATAATAGTCTGCTTTTGCTCCTCTGTCATACAATCCCAAAGCAACCAATTCTTTCTGAACTGTTTCTGCAAGACTTTTGGCATTGGCATATACCTCTTCACTGGCATATTTGCTTTCTGGATAGAAAACTTCTGCTCCATGTGCTGCTGCACCTGCCGAATTTAAATGGATGCTTACAAAGGCATTTGGATTTTTTTCTGCTGCCCATGCCACACGTTTTTTGATATCCTCAATATTGCCGGTAGCAATTCCAATAGTTTCCGGATACGGGCACGCAGCTGTTTCTCTTGTCAGGTACACCTTAACTCCTGCATAAGTTTCCAGTTCCGCTTTACAGTACTGTGCGATTTTAAGTGTGGTCACTTCTTCTTGCACACCGTTTCCGCGTGCTCCTACATGGCCGGAATCGTGACCCGGATCCAGTACAATCACAATACCATCGCTTGCTGCTCTGGTTTCGGATGCATAAGCTGCAATCTGTGCATTTCCCTCTAATGACTGGAAATCCGTATCGTCTTCTGCAGTATCTTCAGTAGTATCAACCTCCACATGCTGACTAAGCAGACTTTCATCATAAGTTTCATTCACTCCGAAATACACTGACATATTCTCATCTGTCAACCGGAATATCTGCTCGTTTCCATCCAGTTCATATTTGATTTCCCACAACTGATAAATGCCTGTCTCTTCTACTCCGAATTCTTTCTGAAACAGGAACAGTCCATCATAGTGTCCACACTCTGTTAATTCAAAAAATTTTCCATCCTGATTTGTATACACCAGACTCATATTCGATATCTGCGTCGTCTCTGCTCCCCATGAAACAACCACGTTCTGCATCTCTCCTGATGACACATTACTCTTCTCAATGTAAATATAATTCAATTCGCATTCCGATGGTTCTGCAGCACTTACACCCTTACCATCCGCCAGTGCAAAACCTACGGAAAAAATACCAACTATTCCAACCAGCAGGATTATCCTTAGTGTTTTTAAAATCTGTTTTGTTACGTTATTCATCTTCTGCATAAACTCCCTGTAAGCTTTTTTAACATGTTTCTTCTTCCTGCTCTGCCGGAATAAATTTATACGGATGCCGTCTCGTTGATTCATCAAATGCTTCCGTACTATCTGACTTTAACAACACAATAGCCGTCTGAAAAATCAACTGAATATCTCTTAAAATACTAAACTGTTCGATATACATCATATCCATAATCAGTTTATCTTTCGGAGTTGTATTATACTTGCCCGCTATTTGTGCGTAGCCTGTCACTCCGGCTTTTACACGGAGCCGGTATTCAAATTCCGGCAACTCTTCCGTATACTCCTCCACATTTTTCAACATTTCCGGTCTTGGACCTACGAATGTCATATCCCCTTTCAATACATTAAAAATCTGTGGCAGCTCGTCGATTCTGGTCCTACGCAGGAATTTACCTGCTTTTGTAATTCTGTCATCATCTTTTGTCACAGAATGATTTTCTACATTCTGTTTCATCGTACGAAGTTTATACACAAAGAAATGAGTTCCGTTAATCGTTGCTCTTTCTTGTTTGAAAAAGACCGGACCACCATCATCCAGTTTGATTGCAATCATTGCTCCTAGAAGAATTGGTGAACTCAGAATACCAAGTACAAGCGACAAACCAATATCCAGCAACCGCTTCATGATTCTTTGTTCCATCGTAAGTGCTTTTACATTCTTATTAAACAAATACACATCATTCAGAATATAGTTTGTTGAATTATATTCCATAATATCTTCGATCTCCGGATTGAAGTAAACATTTACTTTATATTTATAGCACCACCTCATGATGTCCGTACGGATATCACTTGGAACATCATAGATAAATACAGTATCAGAATTTTTGATTTCTTCTTCAATATGTTTACTCTTATAATCCAGAACTTTTGTGATTTGATACTGTTTTTTAAACTTGAGTATGGATGCAACCAATTCATCCAGCCTTTCCTGGGATGAAGTAATAATACAACATTTCTCCGGCTTATGAATCTTAAAGAATAAAGCATTTCCACCATAAACAAATATTACTATCACAATAATCTGCAAAATGATTGCCAGACCAAGCAGTCCCAGATTTTCCAATCGAAATGCGGTAATTGCATTAGATGTGGTTTTCATAATCATCGTCTGTAGATACGTAATCACATCGGTACAGATTACAGCCAGCCATAAAGAATGCATAATCGGCTTACTTTTCCGTCGACCCACATCATATTTTCCATAAACTGACAAAAAGAGCATTCCTACTATTACAAAGGTTGATACCGTAATACCCATTGTTCTTGAAGGTCGGGTCAACCCAATATTTTCTTTTCCCATTGTCCATATGAAAATTGTCATCAACAACAAATACAACAAGCCTTTGATACACAGCCACATTGTTGATTCAAATCTTCGTAAATATTCTTTCATATTTTATTACCACCGTCTTCTTTTACTTATCTACACTATTATTCATATTTTTCCAAATAATCTCCATATTCTCTATGCCCAGAAATTAAAGTCCCTCCATTTTCCGTAATCAGAATGGCTTCTTTTCCGTATGCATCCAAAAATGTATTTACAACACTTTCCATCAACATAGTCTCACCTGCTGTTCCATAAGAGCGTAACTGCTCTCCAAATGTTTCATTTACATCCAATTCCAATGCCTTGTCTGATTCTCTGAAGCTGTTAATGTCTGCATCCGCTGCAACTACTTCTTTTTCTTTCAGAAGATTCCATACATTTTCCGGAGACAATTCCTTGCATTCCATTTCTTCGGTATCTGTTCCATCTGCATTTTCATTCGGATAATATACCAGAATCTTCACTGAGCCTTGTTGTGTGTTTTCTTCTTCCTGCTCTTGATTGTTACTGTTGTCATCTTTCTTGGTTTCTTCTATGTTCTTATTATCTTCAACTGTATTACCGTTATCTGTATTTGTACCTGTATTGCCACCCGCACATGCAGTTGTTCCAAGTACTGCCACAATAAGCATCCATAACATTGTTTTTTTCATAGTGATAAATCTCCTTATTCTGTTTAATATTCTCCCTGTGCAATCAGCTCTTTGATTGCCTGCACTACACTTTCTTTGTCTTCTTTATAAGTAACTCCAAACCATTTGTCCTGAGACTTTAACACTTTGACTTCTACCTTATCTTCTTTCAACAGTCCACCGATAATCGTTGGAAGAAGATACTCTGTCTTCAGATCTGCTTTATCCAGTCCGGTCAGGAATGCACGGAATCCTTCTTCTAAGACTTCGAAAAAGTCGGGCTGCAATCCCCACATATTCATGGAAACCGGAGAATTGACATCAATTTCTCTTTCTCCATCATCTGTCAGAACTTTGGCCTTTGCTCCATCTTTTATGATGTTATGTGTCTCCACGATTTCTTCCAGCATTCCATCCTGTCCGACTTTGCAGACACCTCGTGTCACACCGCCATTCTCGCTCAAAGTGTTCTTTAATACAAATCCTACCATGCTGGCCTGCAATTTTTCGCTTTGATGATTCTGGCTTGCAGTTAATTCTTTATAAGCTTCTTTGTAAGCCTGTTTTCCATAATAATCATCCGCATTAATTACTAAAAACGGTTCTTTTACCACATCTTTACAGCAAAGAATTGCCTGACCGGTTCCCCATGGTTTTGTACGTTCTTTAAATGTCTCTCTAAAATCTTCCGGTATGTCTTCTAATTCCTGAAATACATAAGCCACTTCGATTTGTTTTGCAATCCGGTTTCCGATAAGTTCTTTGAAATCTTTTTCCAAATCCTTACGAATCACGAAAACCGCTTTATCAAAGCCTGCTTCCATCGCATCTTTAATCGAGTAATCCATGATAATCTCACCATTAGGTCCCACCGGTTCTAACTGCTTGATTCCTCCGCCGAAACGGCTTCCAATCCCCGCTGCCATAACAACTAATGCTGCTTTACTCATTTTCTTATTTTCCTCTCTTTTCTGTTCGTATTTTATTTGCTATTTTACTGTCCCAATTCCTGTCTCACACAAGCAAGAGCTGCCTGTACTACATGATGCATGTCGAAATATTTATACATACCAAGTCTTCCACCGAAAACCACTTTTTCTTCCTTAGCCGCAAGCGCTTTATACTTTTCATATAAAGTGTTGTTCTTTTCATCATTCATAGGATAGTATGGTTCATCCCCTTTTGACCATTCTGCCGGATACTCTCTTGTTACTACCGTTTTCGGATTCATTTCCCCACTCTGACATCCGAACTCGAAATGCTTATGCTCGATAATCCTTGTATACGGAATTTCATATTCTGTATAATTTACAACTGCATTGCCCTGATAGTTTTCACAATCCAAAACTTCTGTTTCAAACCGGACCGTCCTGTATTCCAGTTCTCCATAGCAATACCGGAAATACTCATCTATCATCCCGGTAAACACAATCTTGTCAGCAATGTCTGTCAGCACTTCTCTGTCTGCAAAGAAATCTGTGGACAACCGCACTTCGATTCCTGCTAACATCTTTTCAATAATCTGTGTATATCCGCCAATCGGGATTCCCTGATACTTGTCATTAAAATAATTATTATCGTATACGAAACGCACCGGCAAGCGTTTGATGATAAATGCGGGAAGTTCTGTGGCTCTTCTGCCCCATTGCTTCTCTGTGTAGCCTTTCACCAGTTTTTCGTAAATGTCTTTACCTACAAGTGAAATCGCCTGTTCTTCCAGATTCTGGGGTTCTGTAATTCCAGCCTCACTAATCTGTCTCTCTATCTCCGCTTTTGCCTCCTGCGGTGTCTTCACATTCCACATCTTACTGAAGGTATTCATATTGAAAGGGAGATTATAAAGTTCATCCTTATATCTTGCCACCGGTGAATTTGTATAACGGTTAAATTCTGCAAACTGCTGAACATAATCCCACACTTCCTGATTGTCGGTATGAAAAATGTGGGCACCATATTGGTGTACTTGAATACCTTCCACCTCTTTCGTATAAATATTTCCACCAATATGTTCTCTTTTATCAATTACCAATACTTTTTTTCCTGCTTTTTTCGCCTCATGGGCAAACACAGAGCCAAACAGCCCTGCTCCAACTATTAAATAATCGTACATTTCTTTACTCCTTGTACTTATAATCCACTCAATTATACTTCATATTCTATGATTTTCCAATCCTTATATCTTGTTTTTCATATCAAATATTGCAAAAAATGTAAAAATATTGTAAGAAAATGTAAGAGAGAGGAAATATTTTCCATTTCCCCTCTCTTACATTTAAAGTATTCCATGTTCCAACGTATCCACAATAATTTTCATTGCTGCTTTTTCATCTTTTCCATTGCAGATGACTTCAATTTCGTCACCCTCATTAATGCATGCAGCCAAAACACTTAGAACGCTTTTGATATTTCCCTCAATATTGCTATGTCTGAATACAATTTCACAATTATAATTTAGCATCTTCTCGCAAAATGAGCCAACATTTTGAAAAGAAAAGCTAGTAAGATTATGAACTGCTACTTTTCTGCTTATCATTTCTATGCCCTCTTTACTCTTTTTCCAAAGTAACACCTATTGTCACTTCATGGTCCAGCTGTACACCATTTGGAAGTACAATCTCAAGCGGAACTGTATAACTTCCTTCTGATTTCATATCAATCAGATTGATATATACGCTGCCCTGTTCCAGCTCGCTCATGGAATCCAATTCCTCTTTTGTTCCAATCACGGCAATCTCAATATTTCCGGTCGTATCATAACTGACCTTATAGCCGTTCGGGAGATTCAGAACCGAAATAGAACCTACCGGAAATTCGAAACGCTTGGTACCGGCTTTCGCTACAGTAATTTTCACTACTACCGGAGCTCCCTTTGTCTCATCGAGCACACGAAGTCCTCGTGGAATATAGTTTGCAACATCTACTGTGCGTTCCACCGTTTCTGCCAGATTCGTTTCCTGCAGTGCTTCTGCAGGAACCTTGATACTGTCAATCTTATCCAGTTCATCGGCCTCTCCGACTACCTCGATGGTCTCTGGTTCAGCGGATACATCTTCTAACACATAACCATCCGCTACTTGAATTCCGGAAGTATCAAAATACACCGCTACATTCTTTTTCTGCTGTACTGTGATACTGACTTTCACAGTCTCGCCATTCAGATTATCCTCCAGCGTTGTCATGGCAATGGATTTTCCATTGGCATCGTATATTTCAAGCCGTGCTTCTAATTCTGTATCCTCGGATTCCCCATTTAACTGTACACTTGCCACAACTTTATCAATGGATGTAACAACAGATTCCGGACCGCTGATTTCTATTTTTTCCGGATTTGCTTTGGCTTCTCCGAGCACATAACCATCTTTCAGATTTCCCGATGTATTTACTGTAATCGGGAATGACTTTGTCTTGTTTGCTTCTATCTGAATCTGAATATTTCCGGGTGTTGCATATGCCTCATAAGAATTTCGGACAGATGCTGTAATGATAACATCGATCGGAATCAAGGTACCGCTTTTCGTATCCAGATTCTTCATATCTGCTGTTGCCACAATCGAATCTGCTCTGAGTTTTTCCATATCAGAGCGTTTTGCCTTTACCACTACCGATACGGTTTCCGTGCCTTCTACCACCTGATAAGTGTTTCCACGGTTTGTAATAATTTCCGGGTGTACAACTGTAACCGGTACTCCGGTAAATGTTTTGGTCATAACCGGATCCTGTACGTTCACAACTGCCAGCCACAATAGAAAGGAGAATCCAAGCGCCAGCACTTTGAAACCCCAGTTTTTAGTCAGTGCTTCTCTCATCTTTCTTCCGCCCTTTCCATATTTTTCTGATACTTGTAAACTCCAGCTCTTTATTTTGCAGTGCATTGATACGCTGTCTTAAATATTCCGGAGTCACATTTCTTGCCAGTCTGCCGCCCTGTGCAATGGATACATGCCCTGTTTCTTCCGACACTACAATAATCATGGCATCACTGACTTCACTCATTCCGATTGCAGCACGATGTCTGGTTCCAAGCTCCTTGCTAATCTGCATATTGTCTGAAAGAGGAAGATAGCATGTCGCAGATACAATGCGGTTTCCACGCACAATAATCGCTCCATCATGCAGAGGTGTATTATGCTCAAAAATATTAATCAAAACCTGCCTTGACACGATACAATCAAGCGGAATACCCGTTCTTTCATATTCTGTCAGCATCGTTTCCTGCTCCACAACAATCAGTGCACCTGTTTTAACACTTCCCATTTCAAAAGATGCCTGCACAATACCATCGATAGTTTCCTCGCTGAATTTTGTATGTTCCTTTCCCTTCTTGTCAAATAGAACAGTACTGGACCAGAACTGCTTCTCACCCAGTTTTTCAAGTGCGCGCCTGAGTTCCGGCTGGAAGATAATTACAACTGCTGTTGCCATAACCGGAAGCATTTTTTCCGCTATCCACAAAATGGTGTACATTTTGAAAACGTATGCAGCCAGAATGAATCCGCCAAGTACCAGCATTCCCTTCAGCAGCATCCATGCTTTCGTATTCTTAATCCACAGGATAATCTGATAAATAAGAAAGGCTATGATAAAGATTTCTACAATATCAACAATTCGGACTCTTGGAAAATACATTTCTCCTGATATATAGTCTTGAAAAAATTCCTGAAATGTCTCAAGCACATTCGCACCTCCTTCCAATTATACTTTCAAAGTTTACTGTATTTACGTTTACTGATCTTTCAATTCTTTATTTACAATATCCTGAAACTCCATCTCTTCTTTCAAATTGCGTTCCAACAGAATTTCTTCTGTACTTTTTCCTTCACTGTTCTCTGCCTTTTTTCTGTTCTCAGAATTTCTTTTTCCTTCCGTTGTTCTTTTACTGCCGGATGGTCTCTCGCTTCGTTCCCGTGTTGTCTTATCAGAATGCTTTCTCTCATTAATATGCTTTACTACCTTATCAGGTGCAGCTACGGTAAGTTTCGGAACCGCCTTTACATAATAATAATATTCGTCATCCTCAAACTGCAGGTGTTCTGTCCGTGAATAATCCACCGAGAAGAACAGGAACTCCATAATCAAGCCAATTACAATAGCAGCTAAATTTCCTAATATCAAAGATCCATAAGAAATCTTAACACCAAGTGATACAGAACCAATTGCGTAGATAACGACATTTACAATTGCTCCGGAAGCAACGGCAATTGCCCATGCATAGTCAATCGCCATTCTGCGGATTGCATACACGATACATACACAAGCAATTGCAGCAAAACAGGCAACCCACATTTCTTTATTCTGAAATACGGATTTTACAAACAGCATCATCTGATTCATGACGCCATCTGTATTTACAATAGTAGTTGCAGACACCTTTAAAAATACAATCATATAATATGTAATAATTCCAAATACAATCGGTACTGCAATTACCGGACCAAACATAAGCCCACATGCAATTGGTACAGCATAGGTCAGATTAAGCATACACGCAATCGGCGTAATCATTAAAATAATAGCGCGTCTTGGTGTGAATTGACAGTAAAGCGCAAACATCATAAAAAAGATAATTGCACATACCCCCATAATCCCCAAAGACATACCATACATATGCAGCAAAACCAGTCCCGCTGCCGCTATCACGGTAAACACCGGCGGCATTGCTGTACATAAAACTGCCAGCCCCAGTGAAACAACCGGTGAAGTCATTCGTTTCATTACTCCGATGTTACTGTTAATCACATAAAATGTTACAATTGCAAGAAGGAATTGAATTGCCTTATCCACAAAGAGTGAATACTTCGCATAAAACTCCCGCAGTTTTTCTTTCCACACTAATAATTCACTCATTATTCTCTCTCCTTCTCATACATCTTATTTAATCTTGTCAGCATCTGGTTAAATTTCTTAACGCGCTTTCTTGCCGCAATAAATTTCTCTTGATAAAAATGATATGCACCTATTCCATATCCCAGCAGCAATACGCAGTATCCGGCTATCACTCCAGCCACTAACAGAATAAGAAATCCGACACTCAAATGTTCCATAATCTCGTCTGCAAAAGACACACCGAAAACCAGTAATGCAACTATATAACCAAAGGTAACCCAAATCAGAGAAATCAACACCTTAAGACTCATATAATCTTTCTTATAATAAGTGCTTACTGCAATGTCCTCTGTGCCTTCATTATTTTCATACATGGCCATCTTTGTCATAATTTTTACTTTATTCTCATTTACCATCGTAACACCTCAATCTATTACTCATATACTGTTTAAGTATAACAAATCTCAGTATCCTTGTCCAATACTTATCGTCAAAAAACCGACTTCCTGAGCCCCTGCTCTTCGCAGTGTTTTTGCTGCTTCATCTACAGTGCTTCCTGTTGTGTAAATATCATCAATAAGTACTACCTTTTCTGCCGGCACAATACCATTTACCTGGAAGGCATGTTCTATATTCTTTCTGCGCAGTTTATCATCCAACTGCTTCTGCGGTGTTGTCTTCTTGCACCGAATCAGCAAATGCCTTGCCACCGGTATTCCAGTCTGTTTTGCCAGTTCCACTGCCAGAATTTCTGCCTGGTTATATCCTCGTTTCCACCTTCGAAAACGATGCAGCGGAACAGGAATCAATAATTCGACTTCTTTTTTCTTCAGAAGTTCCCTATACGTTTCTGCCATTTCTTTTCCAAAAACTTTTCCGTAAATTCGCTTGTTCTGGTATTTGAGCTGATACACTGCATCACTTACAGGACTCTTATGTACCCACATACTTCTTCCCCAGTCATACGCATGTCTGCCTTTTTTGCAGTCATAGCAATACTCCTGCCGCATATCTTCTATGGGTTTCCCGCATTTCATACAACGCGGCTCCCTGATTTTCGGGACTGTACTTTCACAAGACTTACAGATTCCCGTCAATGTAACCTTGCCACAGAACGGGCACTTGGATGGGTAAATGCACTGCACTGCCCACTCCTTAACTACGTTACAGCTACTTTTCCGAAATTTTATTCTATTTTTATTCTTTTTACGAAAACCCATGTTTCTGAGTCCGATATTCTCACGCTTTGATAAGGATACTCCATTTTAAATCTGTATAAATTCTTTGATTCGTTCATCCAGACTGGTGTTGCGATTCTGTTCATTGGTGTTTTCAATCATCTGTTGGAAAGTCACATCACTCCCAACAATGGTCACACATTTCTTTGCCCTCGTAATCGCAGTGTACAACAGATTTCTGTGGAAAAGCTGGCGTGGTCCGTTCAAAAGAGGAATGACCACAGCCGGATATTCGCTTCCCTGGGATTTATGTACGGTAATCGCATAAGCATGCTCCAACTCATCCAACTGTTCATAAGAATAGTTTACCTTTCGTTTCTCATCAAACTCCACTTCCAATGTTTCTGTATAAGAATTGATTTCTGTAATGATTCCCATATCCCCATTAAAGATTCCCATGCCTTTGTCTACAACCAAACCATATTTTGTTGCAATTTCCCACTCGAGCTGATAATTATTTTTAATCTGCATTACCTTGTCGCCAACCCGGAAAATATGTCCTCCATACTCTTTTTCTGCTTTTTTCTTATCCGGTGGATTCATATACTGCTGCAAAATCGTATTTAACCGCTCCACCCCCAGAAGCCCTTTCCGCATAGGCGTTAGCACCTGGATATCATAAGGCTTTGCATCTACATATTTCGGCATTTTTTTCTGAATCAGAGTCAGTACCACACTGATAATCACATTCGGATCCTGTCGTTTCAAAAAAAAGAAGTCTTTGCTTTGATTATCCAACACGACCTGTTCTCCTTTTTGAATCTTATGTGCATTTACCACAATATCACTTTCCTGTGCCTGACGGAAAATTTTCGTCAGGCGGACTGTCGGGAAACACTCCGACTGAATCATATCTTTCAGCACACTCCCCGGTCCTACGGATGGAAGCTGATTTCCATCTCCTACAAGCACCAGCCTCGTTCCCGGTAAAATTGCCTGAAGTAAAGCATGCATCAATGGCAAATCCACCATAGACATCTCGTCAATAATAATCACATCTGTTTCCAACGGGTTTTCTGCATTTCTTAGGAAACCACTCTTCGCATTTTCATCTTCCGGATTTCCACTGACCTCCAGAAGTCTGTGTATGGTCTGGGCTTCATAGCCAGTGGCCTCCGTCATTCGTTTTGCCGCCCGCCCGGTCGGTGCAGCCAGCAGGAGTTCCATTCCCTCACTTTGGAAATAGTGAATCATTGCATTAATGGTAGTTGTCTTCCCTGTTCCGGGTCCACCTGTCAAAATAAGAATTCCGTTCTTCATGGCAGACACGACCGCTTTCTTCTGCATTTCATCCAGTACAAATCCCGTATTTTGTTCAATCTGAAGAAGCCGGTGTTCAATTACCATATCTGCTTCGTCATAATGTAGATTCAAATCATGCAGCATTTTCGCTGTATTGAGTTCCATATAATAGAAATGAGAAGTATACACTCGAAGACCGTCTTCCCCTTCTTTGAGAATCACCTTCTTCTCCATGGCCAAATCCATAATGTATTTTTCTATATCGGAAAGTTCAATTTCCAATAGCTGTGCTGTTCTCTGCAAAAGCTTTTCTTTCACAAGATATACATGGCCTTCCGACATACTCTGCTGAAGGGTATAAAGAAGTCCGCTCCGGATGCGGAAATCAGAATCTGAGTGAAGTCCAATCCGGGTTGCAATCTCATCCGCTGTCTTAAATCCAATTCCCTGAATATGATCTGCCATCTGATATGGATTTTCTTCCAGAACCCGGTAAATCTTCTGTCCGTAATACTGGTAAATTTTGGCTGCAAGTGTAGTTGCAATGCCATATTTCTGAAGATAAATCATTGCCTGCCGCATATCTTTCTTTTCTTCTACCTGAACTGCAATCTCTCTTGCTTTCCGCTCACTGATACCTTTTACTTCCGCAAGCCGCTCCGGTTCTTCCTCTATAATGCGGAAGGTATCCTCCCGGAATTTCTTAACGATTCTCGCAGCCAGTGCAGCACCAAGACCTTTGATTGCACCGGAACCAAGATATTTTTCGATGGAAAGCAAATCTTCCGGTGCTTTTATTTCATAAGAACTTACTTTCAACTGCATACCATACACAGTATGCATGGTGTATTCACCTTGGACTTCGATTAATTCACCTTCCGCTATATAATGAAATATTCCCACACAGGTCAGTTCTCCATCTTCATTTTCCAGATTAAATACAGTATATCCATTCTCTTCGTTCCGAAACACAATATGTTCCACATATCCCTTTACTTCTGCCATGAATCTCTCCTGTTTGCACTGTCAAAGAAAGGCTGTCTCTTTTCATAAAGAAACAGCCTTCATCTCATGTTATACTTTATAAATCTTTTCTTCCATTCATAAATTCAACAAACTGTCCCGTACCGATTGCCACAACCTTCATCGGGTCTTCGGCAGTCATTGTGTTGATTCCTGTCTTTTCTTCAATCAACTGTTCCAGACCACGAAGCATTGCACCGCCGCCGGTAAGTACAATTCCTCTGTCCAGAATATCCGCAGACAATTCCGGTGGAGTGCGCTCAAGAACGGCAATAACCGCCTCTACAATTTGACTGGTTGTCTCACGAAGTGCTTCCTCTGTCTCCGATGCAGTAACTGTCACAGTCTTTGGAAGTCCTGTTACCAGATTACGTCCACGTACTTCCATCGTTTCTTCTTCTACAAGTGGATACGTCGTTCCGATTTTAATCTTGATATCCTCCGCGGTTCTCTCCCCAATAAGCAGATTATGTTTCTTACGCATAAAACGGACAATTGCTTCATCGAAATCGTCCCCGGCAACTTTCAGAGAAGTATTTACCACAGTACCACCTAAAGAAATTACCGCAATATCGGAGGTTCCTCCTCCGATATCCACAATCATATTCCCACATGGTTTAGAAATATCAATTCCAGCTCCAATTGCTGCCGCAACGGGTTCTTCAATCAGATGTACTTCTCGCGCACCTGCTGCAAAAGCTGCTTCTTCTACTGCTTTCTTCTCTACTTCTGTGACGCCACTTGGCACACATACACTGATATTCGGTTTCTTAAAGGTACGTCTTCCAACTGCCTTCTGCACGAAATATTTAATCATTTTTTCTGTAACTACATAATCAGAAATAACACCCTGGCGCAATGGTCTGACTGCAACAATATTTCCAGGAGTTCTTCCCAGCATCAGACGTGCTTCCTCTCCGATGGCTTTAATTACATTGGTGTCTCTGTCAAACGCAACCACAGAAGGTTCTTTCAGCACAACACCTTTTCCCTTTACATAAACGAGGATACTCGCTGTTCCCAAATCGATTCCAATATCTACTGACATTCCATTCTCCCCTTTCAATTTTTATCTATATCCCTTATCTTTTTGTTCATAAATTGTTAAATCCTATTTGAAATTTAACAATATACATATACTTTTACATACATTTCACATTATAATAAAAAATCCGGTAAATGGAAAGTCCTTTTTTTCATTTTAGGTATTCTTAAGAATTTCTAAGCTTTTGCTTTCTCTAACATACGATTCACATATTTTCCTGTATAAGATTCAGGGTTTTCTACAATCTGTTCAGGGGTTCCGGTCGCTATAATGGTTCCTCCCCCGTCACCGCCCTCCGGTCCGATGTCAATAATGTAATCTGCAGTCTTAATTACATCCAGGTTATGTTCAATGACAATTACCGTGTTCCCATCTTCTGCAAGGCGGTGCAGAATTTCTACCAGTTTCCGTACATCTTCGAAGTGCAATCCGGTCGTTGGTTCATCCAGAATATAAACCGTTTTTCCCGTGCTCCTCCGGCTAAGCTCTGTAGCCAGCTTAATACGCTGGGCTTCTCCCCCGGAAAGCGTAGTAGAAGGCTGTCCCAGTTTAATATAGGAAAGTCCAACGTCATATAAGGTTTCCATCTTTCTTCGGATACTTGGTACATTTTCAAAGAAATGCATTGCCTCTTCTACAGTCATATCCAACACATCAAAAATACTTTTTCCCTTGTATTTCACTTCCAGTGTCTCACGATTATAACGTTTCCCGCCACATACTTCACAAGGCACATAGACGTCCGGAAGGAAATGCATTTCAATTTTCAAAATACCATCCCCGGAGCAGGCTTCGCATCGGCCGCCCTTCACATTAAAGCTGAATCTTCCCTTCTTGTAGCCTTTTGCTTTTGCATCTGCTGTAGAAGCAAACAAATCTCGAATCAAATCAAAAACTCCTGTGTAAGTTGCCGGATTGGAACGTGGTGTCCTTCCAATCGGTGACTGGTCAATAGCAATGACCTTATCAAGCTGTTCCAGCCCCTCAATCCTCTTATGTTTTCCCGGAATGGTTCTTGCGTGGTTTAACTTCTTTGCAAGGGATTTATATAGAATTTCATTTACCAGAGAACTCTTTCCGGAACCTGAAACTCCGGTCACACAGGTCATAACACCCAGTGGAAACGCTACATCAATATTTTTCAGATTATTTTCCGCAGCGCCAACTACTTTTATCCATCCGGTTGGAGTTTTTCTCTGTGCAGGCACCGGAATTTTCTTTCTTCCACTTAAATATGCACCTGTAATAGACTCTTCAATCTGCATAATTTCTTCTGCGGTACCTTGTGCGATTACTCGTCCACCGTGTTCTCCTGCTCCCGGCCCGATGTCCACAATACAGTCGGCTGCAAACATGGTATCCTCATCATGTTCTACCACAATCAGAGTATTTCCCAAATCCCGCAAGTGCTTCAATGTAGCAAGCAGCTTATCATTATCTCTCTGATGAAGTCCGATACTTGGCTCATCCAGAATATAGGCAACACCCACAAGTCCGGAACCAATCTGTGTGGCAAGCCGGATTCGCTGGGCTTCTCCCCCGGATAAACTTCCAGTTGCTCTGGACAAAGTTAAATATTCCAGCCCCACATCCAATAAAAACTGTAGTCTGGCATTAATTTCACGTAAAAGCTGTCCCGCAATCATCTGCTGTGTTTCCGTCAATTCAAGGGTTCCCAGAAATTCTTTCAGCCTGGTTATGGACATAGCCGTGATCTCAGAAATATTTTTTCCACCAACTGTAACCGCCAGCGCTGACTTCTTCAGTCTTTGTCCACCACATTCTCGGCACGGGGTAATCTGCATGAAACTTTCATACTCTGCACGCATCATCTCAGAACCAGTCTCTCGGTATCTACGCTCTACATTTTTGATAAGTCCCTCAAAGGCCACATCATAAACGCCTTCTCCACGCTGTCCTTTATAATAGACCTTAACCTCTTTTCCATTGGTTCCATGAATCAGAATATCGTGAACTTCCTGACTATATTCTTCAAACGGTGTATCCAAATCAAAATGATATTCTTCGCAAAGAGCCCTTAAAATGGCATTGGTAAAGCTGGATTTATCTGCACAGGACTGCCATCCAGTTACTGCAATCGCTCCCTCGTTAATACTCAGTGATTTATCCGGAATCATCAAGTCTTCGTCAAATTCCATCTTATATCCCAATCCAAAACAAACCGGGCAGGCGCCAAATGGATTGTTGAACGAAAAACTTCTCGGTTCAATCTCATCAATACTGATTCCGCAATCCGGGCAGGCAAAATTCTGGCTGAAATGCAGTTCTTCCTGTCCGATTACATCTACAACCAATAACCCCTCAGCTAATCCCAACACAGTTTCAATGGAGCTGGAAAGTCTCTTTTCCATTCCTTCTCTTACAATTAAACGGTCAACAATGATTTCTATATTATGTTTAATATTTTTATCCAATACGATTTCTTCGGAAAGTTCGTAAAGACTGCCATCTACGCGCACACGTACATATCCGCTCTTCTTGGCACGCTCCAATAATTTTGCATGTGTCCCCTTTTTCCCGCGTACAACCGGAGCCAGAAGCTGAATACGGGTTCCTTCCGGCAGTGCCATAATCTGATCCGTCATCTGGTCTACGGTCTGCTTCTTAATCTCCCTTCCACACTTCGGGCAATGCGGGATTCCGATTCTTGCATATAATAAACGAAAATAATCATAAATTTCCGTAACTGTTCCCACGGTCGAACGAGGGTTGCGGTTCGTTGATTTCTGGTCAATGGAAATTGCCGGAGAAAGTCCTTCTATGCTCTCCACATTTGGTTTCTCCATCTGCCCCAGGAACTGTCTTGCATAAGAAGACAATGATTCCATATATCTTCTCTGTCCCTCTGCATAAATCGTGTCAAATGCAAGGGATGACTTCCCTGACCCGCTGAGTCCTGTCAGTACCACCATCTTGTCTCTTGGAATATCCAAATCGATATTCTTTAAATTGTGTTCATTTGCACCTCTTATTTTAATATATTGCTGTTTTTCTTCTGCCATATTATACCTCTGCCTTTGTCCTGCCTCTATCTTACTTTTATTCTGCGGCTTTCTCTTATTCTATGATGTCAAATCGGATCCCTTTGATTCCGACACTATTCCATATCATTCAAATACTTTTTCAGTTCGACCATCTTGTCTCTCAGTTCTGCCGCTGCCTCAAAGTTCAGTTCTGCTGCTGCCTTCTTCATCTGCTTTGTCAGCTTATTAATCAATTTTTCCAGTTCATCCCTGCTCATAGATTCCGGGTCTTTCTCCAGACGCATCTCTTCTGCAGCTACTTTTTTGGAAATACGAATCAAATCACGAACTGCTTTCTGAATGGTCTTCGGTGTAATTCCATGTTCTTCATTATATGCCATCTGAATGGCTCTTCTTCGCTTTGTCTCCTCAATCGCAATCTTCATGGAATCTGTCATATGGTCCGCATACATTATGACATGCCCCTCCGCATTACGCGCAGCACGTCCGATTGTCTGAATTAATGATGTCTCCGAACGTAGGAATCCCTCCTTATCTGCATCTAAAATTGCCACAAGGGTAATTTCAGGAATATCCAACCCCTCTCTTAAAAGGTTGATTCCCACTAACACATCAAACACATCCAGACGCATATCACGAATAATTTCTGTCCGTTCCAATGTGTCAATATCTGAATGTAAATACTTCACACGGATTCCCACTTCTCTCATATAATCTGTTAAATCTTCTGCCATCCGTTTGGTAAGTGTCGTAATCAGAACCTTGTTCTTCTTTGCAGTTTCTTTATTCACTTCGCTAATCAAATCATCAATCTGACCTTCTATTGGACGTACTTCCACTTCCGGGTCCAAAAGTCCTGTCGGACGGATTACCTGCTCTGCACGAAGCAGTTCATGCTGTTCCTCATACTCTCCCGGTGTGGCCGACACAAACAGCACCTGGTCTATCTTCGCCTCAAACTCATTAAAACTCAGCGGCCGGTTATCCTTGGCAGATGGCAGACGGAATCCATAATCAACCAAAGTTCCTTTTCTGGACTGGTCTCCATGATACATCGCCCCAATCTGTGGAATAGTCTTATGAGACTCATCTATCATCATCAGAAAATCATCTGGGAAGTAATCAATCAAAGTCTGCGGAGGCTGCCCCGGTTCGAGCCCGGTCAGATGGCGGGAATAGTTCTCTATTCCTGAACAAAATCCGGTTTCCCTCATCATCTCTATATCAAAATTCGTCCGTTCTGCAATTCGCTGTGCTTCCAGAAGTTTGTCCTCGCTCTTAAAGAACCGGACCTGCTGCTCCAGTTCCACTTCAATCTCACCAATGGCCCGTTCCATCTTTTCTTTGGATACAACATAATGTGACGCAGGAAAAATAGCAACATGTCCAATAGCACTGATAATCTCTCCTGTCAGCACATCAATCTCCGTAATTCTATCTACTTCATCTCCAAAAAATTCAACGCGGTAAGCGATCTTTTCTGAATATGCAGGAAATATTTCCAATACATCTCCACGCACCCGAAATGTTCCACGCTTAAAGTCCATATCATTTCTGTCATACTGAATTTCTATCAACTTCTTAATCACTTCATCCCTGTCTTTTATCATGCCCGGGCGCAAAGAGACAACCATTTCCTGATAATCAATTGGTGAACCCAGACCATAGATGCAGGACACACTGGCAATGATAATGACGTCACTTCGTTCTGATAATGCCGCTGTTGCAGAATGACGAAGCTTGTCAATCTCATCATTGATAGCAGAGTCCTTGGCAATGTAAGTGTCGGATGACGGAACATAAGCTTCCGGCTGGTAATAATCATAGTAGGAGACAAAATATTCCACTGCGTTATTCGGAAAGAATTCTTTAAATTCCCCATATAATTGTGCTGCCAATGTCTTATTATGTGCAATGATCAATGTCGGTTTGTTCATCTGCTGAATAACATTCGCCATGGTAAATGTCTTACCGGAACCGGTAACGCCAAGCAGTGTCTCACACTGATTTCCTTCTTTGAAACCTTTCACTAATTCTTCGATTGCCTTCGGCTGGTCACCGGTTGGTTTATATTCTGACACTAATTCAAAATGATCCATATGATTTCTCCTAATCCGCTCTAAGCTAGCGGTGATATTTTAGAAATAGTAGTTGTGTTCTTAGTATGTTACTTGTCTAGTATATCATTCAGGATAAAAAAAGTACAGAACAAATCGAATGTTTGTTCTGTACTTTTTCAAACAATCTGCACTTCAATTAATAACACCTTAAAAATCCCATTTTTCAAAAAGTTCCTCTGCATATTCTTCACATTGTTTTGCAGTCTCTTCTCCTGATAAATTCAAAGAATCTATTACTGCTTCACTTCTTGTATTATTCCCATCATAATATCTTTCTTCCAATGACGGTTGCAAAAATAAGATATTATTTCCACTTGTCCGTTTAGATCTATCGCTAGCTCTTCCTAGCCATATATTTTCATATGTCTCCTCGTTTCTATAATTATAATAACTTACTTGAACCCAATATATCAACTCACTCGTTATGTATTCTTTTCTCTTATTCGAATTTTTCCTGCTAAATAAACCTGTTAAATAGTCATTGCCTAAAATCCTATCCGAGTCATTATTTTCCAAACTATATTCTTCTAGCATAGCTATATCTAACCACGTATCACTAAACGATATCAATCCATCATCTGTAATTTCATATTCATAAAAGCCAGCCAAGCCTTTAAAAGCTTGATTTTTAATTTCTCCATCAGTACCATATTGTTTAACATAAAGAATTGGCATTATTTGCAAATCACTATATCTGACCTCACCTCCCGTGTTATATATCGTATAAATATATTGATCTCTTTCTTGATTATATTCTTGTTCAATTGAAAAAAATGGTTGTTTTTCTTGATTTATGTTTTCAATTTCCATTTTTGTTAGTTTTGCCTGTTGAATATCTGCCCAACACGATGCAATTCCAGCCGCTGCAACTGCTATTGAAACTAATAGTGGTATTATTGTTGTAAACCATATTTTATTGATTTCTAAAAAATGGCTCGCCCTATTTTCCCCATTTTCAGTTTCCAATTCTTCATCTTCTGTTTTTTGCTTTTCTTCTCCCATAAACTCTCCATC
>CAKRCD010000018.1 GCA_934307065.1 uncultured Bariatricus sp.
TCTGCGGGTGTAGTTCAATGGTAGAACACCAGCCTTCCAAGCTGGATACGTGGGTTCGATTCCCATCACCCGCTTGTTTTTTTGCAAAAATAAGGTATCATTTTTACGGGGTGCCACAAAATTATCAAACCAGATGATTTTGTGGCACCCCGTTTTCTCTTATCATAACCCTCTCCGCTTTTTTTCATTTTCTATCCACTCATCTAAAGTAAGCGGCACATAGTCTGCGTACATGCAAAAACAATTAATCATATTACATGGAATGGATGCCATTTGCTCTGAATGCATCATTTTCCGCTCAGATTCTCTGGTTATTTGCTGAAACTTCTGAATCAATACCTCATCAAAAGTATCATGTACATGACCATATAGCATATACGTCTTTGGATTGCCCTGCTCATCTACCTTATACTGCCCGTTATAGCAAAATACCGGATAATGGCACAGCACCACTTTCCGCTTATGATCTCCCATCTCCGCATACGGTTTTACCCATTTAAAACGGCTGACATCAAAATTTTTGTCTTTTAAATAACGGTCATGATTGCCCTCGATTAAATAAATCTTTCCTCTAAGCTGCTGAAGGATGGCATTGGTCTGAGGTCCGTGCCCCATGGAGAAATCCCCCAGTACCACCACTTCATCACAGCTTCTAACCCTGCTGTTCCACTGGCGAATCATATAGGCATTCATTTCCGCTGCGGAGGCAAAGCCCCTGCAATCCATCTTTGTATTTAAATTTTCGTGATAAAAATGTAAATCCGAAATATAGTATCGCATAAAGTCATCACCTTCCGTTATTTTCCTGTTCTCCCTTTCCCACCTATTAATATAGAAAGTACAGCTACAGCCGCCACAATGTATTGATACCAGCAGAAGGAAATTACCTGGAACGGACTGCTGATATTATCCATCAGAGCACAGGCAAATAAGACTTGTGCCCCATAAGGCAAAATCCCCTGCAGAGCACAGGAAAATACATCGAGCAAAGAAGCCGTCCGCTTAGGGTCTACATCGTAGCTCTCACTCAATTCTCTGGCAACACCGCCTGTTACCAGAATTGCAACCGTATTATTTGCCGTGGCAATATCTGCCAGGGAAACCATTGTCGCAATTCCGGCTTCTGCAGACTTTCTTCCACGAATAACTCTTTTTACCTTCTGGAGAATCCATTCAATTCCGCCTTCCTCCTGAACCATGGTGGCCAGTCCGCCCATCATCATAGAAAGCAGAAAGATTTCAAACATTCCGGTAAATCCTTCATAGATTTTCCCGGCAAACTCCAACATAGTAAATGAGCCTGTTGCCACTCCAATTATCCCCGAAATCAATGTTCCGCCTGTAAGTACCAAAAATACATTCCATCCAATCAATGAGGCCGCCAACACAAACACATAAGGAATGACTTTCGCAATTTGGAAGGAATAATCCGTCACTTCCGGAACTGTTTCCGGCCGTCCAAACACAAGCAACAGCACTACTGTAATCACTGCCGCCGGAAGTGCGATTGCCAGATTTGTCCGGAACTTATCCTTCATTTCTACTCCCTGCGTTCTCGTAGCTGCGATCGTTGTATCTGAAATCATAGACAGGTTATCCCCGAACATTGCTCCCGAAATTGCCGAAGCCACCACAAAATAAGAATTCAATCCTCCTGCTTCCGCAAGACCAAGTGCAATCGGCACAACTGCAACGACTGTTCCCACAGAAGTTCCCGTGGACACTCCGATAAATGCAGAAATCACAAACACACCTGCCGCCACAAACTGCGGTGGAATCACAGACATTCCTAAATTCACAACCGCATCCACACCTCCCATAGCACTGGAAACTGTGGTAAATGCACCTGCAAACAAGAAAATAAAGCACATGGTCATAATATCTTCATGACCACATCCCTTAAAAAATATGGTAAGTTTTGCATTTATCGTTCCCTTAAATAATAAGAATGCTACCATAATACCCGCTACGGCGGCAACCGGTGTTGGCAATTGATAAAATGCCATATCCACCCCTTGTATCTCCAACACAATTCCTGTAGTCAGATAAACAACTACAAACACCCCTAAGGGGATTAACGCCTTACCATTTGCTTTCTTCTCCATCTCGACTCTCCATTCTTTTTTCTCTCTGCCAAACTACGTTTCATCTATATTTTTAGTATTTCTTCCACTATTGTAACATTACACATTTCGTCTGTCTAATTAATAATTTACCTATGCATTTTCTTGCACGGACTCATGCTAATATGTATAATGAAAGTGTGTAAAAAAATGAATACACTATACTTATTATCCTTCATACACTAGAAACATTTATTAAAAAGGTGAATCAATGAGCAAAATAACTTTATTCCATGGAACTTTTGAGAAGAATGTAATACCAACATACGGTCTTGGCGAAGCCAAACACGATTATGGAATGGGATTTTACCTGACAGATAATATAGAACTTGCAAAAGAATGGGCAGTCTGCAGACCCAATGTTACAAATGGATGGGTACATCAATACGAACTTGATACTGAGGAATTAAAAATATTAGATTTTCAAGAAAAAGAGGTTCTTTCCTGGTTAGCAGAATTAATGAAGCACAGGGATGCTGCGGATTCAAAACGATATCGGGTACTTTCCAAAAAGTTTATCGAAAAATACGGCATTGATACAACCGGTTATGATGTTATAAAAGGTTGGAGAGCAAACGCTTCCTATTTCTATATCGCAAAGGAATTTGTAAGAGATAATATTGACATGGACATTTTAACAGAATTACTTTCCTTAGGTGGATTAGGCATTCAATATTGTATAAAATCTCCTTTTGCATATTCAAAACTGCATGAAGTCGAAAACGGACTGATTTCTGTTGATTATGCAGAATTCAGAGAAAAATATAATCAACGTGACATTTCAGCAAGACAGAAAATGCGTGAATTAGTTGATTCGGATGCAAACAAAGTAACAAAAGTATTCAGCACGTTATTTTAAATGAGGAGGATGGGTTATGTATGCATACCCGAAAGATTATTTAAACGATGTTGTAGAAACTCAGGGAAAATTGTTTGACTTTGTAGCTCAGACATTTCCCGATAAAGATACCGAAGAATTCATTACTGCTTATATGAAAAGCAAAACCCGGAAAAGTATTGACGAAGCACAGGCCTATGTCAATACTATGGACACAATGGATTTATGGGCTTATTTCCTTGAAACAGACCAGTATACACTGAAAAACGGGAATGGACTTAGTGGATTTATGCCCGATTGGATTGGTGAATTTTATGCTTATTACCAATGGTATTATAATATACCCAGTTCAGAACTGGTTGTAAAAATTCCTGTAAATTTTTTGAAAAAGGCATATTACGGACTTCATGATTTACAGCTTGATTTGGCAGTAAAAAAAGTAGGTGAAGTCTAATGGAAATAATTTGTTTTCATAATCCAGATGAAGAAAACGGATATCTGAGCAACTGGTATCTCTCTGATTTTGAAGTGGATAAAACAAAGTTTTCTTCAATGGAACAATTTATGATGTATCAAAAAGCACTGTACTTTCATGATGCTGATATTGCATCAAAAATATTAGAGACATCTGATGTGGCATATATCAAACAACTGGGACGAGCCGTAAAAAACTATAATGAAAATGACTGGAACGGAGTAAGACAAATCATTGTTTACGAAGGTCTTACTGCGAAGTTTTCACAGAATCAATTTTTAAAAGAACAACTTCTCAATACAAAAGAATGTTTATTGGCAGAGTGCGCCGTAAAGGACAAAATTTGGGGAATCGGTCTCTCCATGACGGACATAAACCGATTAGACCAGAGTAAATGGTCCGGTCAAAATTTATTAGGATACACCCTAATGATGGTACGTAAACAGCTAAAAAATGGAGCTGATACTATGTAACTCACATAGATATCAACTCCATTTTCTGTTTATTTTCTGATGATTCTTCCCACCAGGCTGCCAAGTAAGAATACAATCATATCTGCCGCTACAATGGTTGCTCCCACCGGAGTGGAAAACAAAATAGAAATCAAAATCCCAATAAGGGCACAGCTCACCGAAATCACTGCGGAGCAAATGACTACCTGTTTAAAATTCTGAAAAATCTGCATTGCTGACAATGCAGGAAAAATAATCAATGCTGAAATCAACAAAGAGCCAACCAAATTCATTCCAAGTACAATGATTACCGCAATAATGATGGCTATCCACAGGTTATATCTGTCTGCCTGTATTCCTGTTGCTTTTGCAAAGTTTTCGTCAAAGGTCACTGCAAAAATTCGGTTATAGCAAATCCAAAATACGAGAATCACTGCTGCCGCCATGATGACACAAAGCCATACATCCTGTTTGGAAAGAGTCAGAATCGAAGTGGATCCAAACAGACTGCTGCACACATCGCCTGAAATATTTGCCGAAGTAGAAAACAAATGCAAGACCAGATATCCAAGTGCCAGCGCACCCACAGACAGCATGGCGATTGCTGCATCTCCTTTAATCTTGGCATTCTGCCCGGAACGAAGTAATAGCACTGCTGCGATAATGGTAACCGGCATGACAAATACGGTATCATTAGCCAGATGAAATACCGTTGCCACTGCCATTGCACCGAATGCCACATGGGACAACCCATCTCCGATAAAGGAGTACCGTTTCAGGACCAGAGTTACCCCTATCAGGGAAGAACACAGGGCAATTAATGTCCCCACTATCAACGCATACCACACAAACGGATACTGAAGATAAAATTGTAATTTTGTTATCATTTCGCTCATTACATATTCCCTCCGATATACTGAAATACTTTCCATGCATCGCTCTGCAGATAGTCTTCTTTCTTTCCGTAAAACATATGCCTCTTTCCAATATGAAGTACATGACTTGCATATTCCAGATAGGCCTGAATATCATGAGAAACCATGAGAATTGTAACACCACTTTCATTCAATTCTTTGATGAGCTGATAAAACTCTGCGGTTGCCTTCGGGTCCAGACTATTTACCGGCTCATCTAACAGAATCAGCTTTGATGTTGCACAAAGTGCACGGGCAAGCAATACTCTCTGCTGCTGTCCACCGGAAAGATTCCGATAACATTCTTTCTTCAGATTCCAGATATTCAGTTTCCGCATAACTTCTTCTGTATTCTGCTTTTCTTTTCTTCCATAAAATGGTCTGTTTCCACATTTTGCCAGATTCCCGGACAACACAATTTCCCATACGGATGCCGGGAAATCCTTCTGTACCAGAGTCTGCTGCGGTAAATATCCGATTTCATAAGGCTTCAGTCCATCCCCGGTGCTCAGCTCCCCGGACATCGGTGTAATCAGATGGAGTAATGCCTTCATCAGGGTACTCTTTCCCGCCCCGTTCTCACCTACGATACACAAATAATCACCTTTATTTACTTCAAAGCTAATCGGAGCCGTCACTGCAGTTCCTTCATAACCCAGCACCAAATCTTTACATGTTATATATGCCATAATTTCCGCCTTCCTGTTATTTCAGTGCTTCTTCAAGCACCTGAAGATTGTCTCTCATAATTGAAAGATACGTCACTCCATTTTGGATTTCTTTCCTTGTCAGCGACTGTAAGGAATTTAACACTAATATCTTCTGATTCTTATCTCTCGTATTTGCCACAATGGTTTCTGCCAGACTGTGGTCTGAATTTTCAATCACAAGAACCGTTCCCAGATTCAGAGAATCTACCTTTTCCATCAGAAACGTAATCGTCTCAAAGCTTGCCTCGGTTTCCGCACTGCACCCACTGAATGCAGCATAATATTTCAGCCCACATTCTTCCATCAGATAACGAAACGGGAACCGGTCTGCTACCAGAATCGTATCCTTATCTGCCTTCGCTACCATATTCTGATAATCTTTTTCTAAATCCTGTAATTGTCCTATATAGTCATCCGCATTTTTCTGAAAATCCTCCGCATGCTCAGAATCCACTTTACCTAATACACAGCCGATTTCTTCCACACACTTCTTGGCATTTTCCAAAGAAAGCCATACATGCTCATCATATTCCCGTTCATCCTCGTCTTCGTCCTCATGATGATGATCATGGCCTGCATGACTGTCGGTCATACCTTCTACTACTTCTTCCTCCTCCAGAGAATCTGCAAGAAGCTCCAGCAGATTAATGACATGCATATCAGGATTTACTGCATTTTCCAGCGCATCTCTTACCCAGTCTTCCGACTCACCACCTGCATAAATGAACACGTCACTGTTAGATATCTTCACGATATCGTCCACTGTAGGCTGGTAATTATGCACATCTGTTCCATTATCCAGCAATAACTGCACATCAAATTTATCAGAAGAATCCCCAATAACGCTTCTTACCCAGTCATATTCCGGGAAAATGGTACACACTATCTGATATTTTCCCGCTTTATGGGATGCGTCAGCTGTCGTCTGATTCCCTGATTCTCCACATCCACTCAAGATTCCGGCAATCATAGCAAAAATGAGCATGATTGCCCCTGTTTTTTTCATTAATTTTCCTTTATTCTTTCTC
This sequence comes from uncultured Bariatricus sp., assembly GCA_934307065.1. Classification (GTDB taxonomy): domain Bacteria; phylum Bacillota; class Clostridia; order Lachnospirales; family Lachnospiraceae; genus Allocoprococcus. The sequence goes on from CAKRCD010000018.1 coordinate 6,541, forward strand.
ACAATCTCCACACACTCCCACAAGAACTGACCCCGGACATTCCAGACGGAATCCATGATGGGTAAGTAAATGCTCATAGATTTCTTGCATCAATCCACATTCCAGGTGCATAATCTTACCACATTTCCGACACTGCATATGCAAATGCTCATGGCAGTTTCCATGAGGCTCCGCATACTGGTAAGTTGCACAATCGTCTTCCGCAGTCTTATATTTCATTAAAAGTTTATTCTCTTCCAGTTTATCCAAATTCCTGTAAATAGTTGTGAGGTTTACCTGCTGTCCCCGTTCCAGAAGATAGCTATAAATCTCCGCAGCCCGAAATCTCCTGTCCCTATTCTGCTCAATATATGCAATAATTAAATCCTTTGTCTTTGTATGATATCCCTGTCCCATTTGATAATCTCCTTTTGGTGCCAGGCACCATAAAATTATTATAAAAAATGCAAGTCTTTTGCAATTTTAACCCTGACCTTTCTATTTGTCAACGTCTTTTTGCAAATGACTTGCATTTTTGTGTTATTTATTCTACTGTAATCCGCACTTTCGGCAGTTTTTTCGCATCTGCGTTAAGCGGAATGTTTTTATACCGGTAAACACTCAGTATGATTCCCATTAAAATATAGGACACCAGTGTTCCGCTTCCGCTGTTTGCCAGAAATGGCAGTGCCACTGATGAAGCCGGTGCCACTCGCAGACACTGCAGAAAATTATAAATAATCTGGACTGCAAATACCATACTGCAGCCATAACCAACCACCGCTCCTAACTGATTGTGTTGTTCTTTGGAAATGCGGAGTGTTTTCCATATCATTCCAAAGTATACTCCCACAACCAGCACACCTGCCACTATTCCGAAGCATGCCACCAGACTGACAAAAACATACTCGCTGTGAATTCCCGGAATCTGATTATTCAGAATTGCCAGACCTGCTTTGCTTTCTCCAAACAGTACGCTTCTTTTGAAAATTTCTGAAATGCTCTTTCCAATATAATCCATCGTATTGCTTCCACGCAAGAATGCTTCCAGTCTGTTCTGTTGGTATGCCGTCAAAGCATTACCGCCAAGCAAAACCAGAACCGGTATCAGGACTGCCCCGGTCCACAGCACCGACAATACCTTTTTTTCCGAAACCTGATACCACCCTTTTCGCACTGCTGCGGTAAACATTACCATCAGTGTCAGTGTCAGGAAACACGCATGAAATAAGGATGGCACCCTGAAAACCAGTAAAACCGGAACGATTGCCCACAATGCAATTTTCCAGAGGACTCCGTATCCTCCTTTACGATAAGCGTACAAAATTCCGCCAAATACAGGCACATACAAATACATTACGAGAGGAACAGATATGGTAAATCCACCGAGGTAGATAAAGGTACTTGCTTCATTGACCATTACCCGGAATGGAATGGTTAAAATCATAAATCCCAGAAAGGCTGCTCCAATCTGTTTTCCGTATTTTCCAAGGATACTATAATCCAGATAATAGACTCCAAGCATCAATAAAAATCCAACCACCGTAAAGACCAACTGCTTATGTGGCAGACCCATTTCATTTCCGGCAACTTTCAGCCTGTACTGTAATACTACGCTGAGGATGCCTAATATACCAACCGCCAGCACCATGCCCCACGACATCTGCGGTCTGTGAATCCGGTCAAACTCCACACCGACCTCCACCGGGTCCCCCATTTCCAGAATCGCCTTATCCAGTGCTTCTTCTTCATCCATGCCATCTTTCACATAGACCTCCATCTGGTCCATGATATGATCTTCCAATTCTTTCTCCACGCATGGGCATGCCTTTTTGCAGCGGATCTGACCGGTTACAAGACGTAAATAATCTTCGATTCTCATCCTTATACCCCCATAGCCAGTACATTTGCCACTGCCTTCGTGTACTCCTGCCATTCTTCTTTCTTTTCATTCAGGCGCTTACTCCCTTCGGCAGTTAACCTGTAATATTTTCGTATCTTTCCTGCCACTTCCTGCTCATAAGACAGTACACAATTCTTTTCTTCCAGACTATGAAGCAGCGGATATAAGGTTCCCGCCTTCAACTCAAAAACATTTTGGGATTTTTCCCGCAATGCTTCTATCATCTCATAGCCATACATATCTTTTTCTTCCAGCAAACGCAAAATAAGCATTGTCATGCTTCCTGAAACCAATGATTTTTCAATTTTCAACTAAAAAACTCCCCTTTCATGTATAGATTGTCGATATATCGGTTATCTATATAATATATCGGTCATCTATACATGTCAAGAGGCGACAATTTATTTTTCTGTTTATTTTTTACTTTCTTACCTGTCCATTTCCAAAAATAATGTATTTGGAAGTAGTCAGTGCTTCCAGTCCCATCGGGCCACGGGCATGAAGCTTCTGGGTACTGATTCCGATTTCTGCGCCAAATCCAAATTCAAATCCATCGGTAAACCGGGTGGACGCATTTACATAAACGGCTGCTGCATCAATCCTGTCCTGGAATCTCAATGCATTCTGATAGTTGTCCGTAATGATTGCTTCAGAATGTCCCGTGTTATAACGATTGATATGCTCCACCGCTTCATCAAAAGAATCCACCGTCTTCACGGAAATAATCAAATCCAGATATTCTGTACCCCAGTCTTCTTCCGTGGCAGCTTTCATTTCCGGAATCACAGCACACGCACGCTCATCCCCACGTATTTCCACACCTTTTGCAAGCAGCCGCCGGCAAATTACCGGAAGTGCCTTTTCCGCAATCCTTTCGTGCACGACCAAAGACTCGCAGGCATTGCATACACCTGTACGCTGGGTTTTGGCATTTTCAATAATATTTGCCGCCATCTCCACATCTGCATATTCATCCACATAAATATGACAATTCCCGGTTCCTGTCTCAATCACAGGAACAGTACTGTGATTTACCACATTATCAATCAGCTGCTTTCCGCCTCGCGGAATCAATACATCGATGTACCCTCTGAGACGCATCATTTCTTCCACATGTTCTCTTGCCGTATCTTCCACAAGAATGATTGCATCCTCCGTAATTCCGGCTTTCTTCAGTCCTTCTTTCAGTACTTTGGAAATGGCAATGTTCGAATGAATGGCATCTTTCCCGCCTCGTAAAATCGTTACATTTCCGGTTTTCAGACAAAGTCCAAAAGCATCCGCAGTCACATTCGGGCGGGACTCATAAATAATTCCCACAACCCCAAGCGGTACTCTGCGCCTGCCGATTTTCAAGCCATTTGGCCGTTCATTCATGGAAATGACTTCGCCAATAGGGTCAGGAAGTCCTGCGATCTGTCTTAAGCCTTCTGCCATTCCTTCTATTCGCTTCTGCGTCAGGCGAAGTCTGTCAACCAGGGAATCTTTCATCCCATTTACTTTCGCTGCCTGAATGTCCTTCTCGTTTTCTGCAAGTAAATACTTCTGCTGAATAAGAAGTTCTTCTGCTGCCATGCAGAGTCCCTCATTTTTTCTCTCCTGTCCCAGATACTGAACTGTCTTAGCCGCTTCCTTCGCACGTTTCCCAATCTCTTCCATATAAGTATATGTCATCTTCGTCCACCTCTATTTTTTCTTAGACGCAATAAACAAGGTCCCCACATCTTCCCCTGCCAGAATATCATTGATATGGTAAATATTGTCGCCATTTGCAATTACCATATCTGCTCCGCATCCCGTTGCCAGTTTTGCCGCAATAATCTTCGTTGCCATGCCGCCTGTTCCCACAGCACTTCCTGCGCCTTTTCCCATCTTTTCCAGATTCTCATCAATCACTTCAACTGTATGGATAAATTCTGCCTCCGGATTCTTTCTTGGATCATCTGTGTAAAGTCCGTCAATATCACTCATCAGAATCAACAAATCCGCATCAACCAACATGGCTACATAAGCTGAAAGCGTGTCATTATCACCAAAGTTTCCATAATTAGATTCATCCGCTGAAATCGCATCATTTTCATTTACAATAGGAATCACATTCATTTTCAAAAGCTGCCTAAATGTCTGTCTGGCATTTGATGCACACTCTTCATTAGACACGGACTCCTTGGTAAGAAGCACCTGAGCTGTCAGTGCTCCATATTCTCCGAACAGCTTTTCGTAAATCATCATCAGTCTGCCCTGTCCGACTGCCGCGCATGCCTGACGTCTAGGCAGATCTTTCGGTGTTTCTTCCAGCCTTAGTACATTTCTTCCCACACCGATAGCTCCCGAAGAAACAACAATCACTTCTTTCCCTTTGTTGCGGAGATTTACCAGAATCCGCACAAATTTCTCCAGCTTCTCCAAATCTATAAACCCGCTTTCCGGATGGGTAATGGTAGAAGTTCCAATCTTTACCACAATCCGTTTTCTATCCTTTAGTTCATTTCTCACATTTTCAGTCACAGTATCTTCCTCACTCTCTTTTGCGCGATATCGTCCATCAACTCGTCTTTTCTATGAAAGCTGCCCGCTTATCGTTCCATCACTTTAAAACTTTACTTTATTATAGCATTCTGATTTTCCAAATCCAACTCTTTTATTTTTCATTTTATTGATGAATTTCATGGAAAAATATTCTATACTGTGTTTAAGAAAAATGCAAAGGATGGAATTTGCTATGGAATTATTGATGAATACCCAGGAAGAATGCCAGCGTCTGGAAGTGTACGGTGAATATTTAAAGAAGATTCCGGATTTGCTGAAACAATTAGAAACCGTTGAAAAAATGTACCAAAAGGCAGTATTGGAAGAAGAAATGCTGAAAGATAAACCGTTGGACAATCACAGTGTACAGCTCTATGCAGAACGACTCCGCCGAATTAAGGAGCAATGTGAAATCCGTTCCACTGACATCCGTCAGCAATGTACACTCATCTTAGAACTCAAAGCGCAGATAGAAGCTGAAAGTTCCGTGTTAAATGCACTCCAAAAAAACCTCCAATGGAAAAGGGTGTGATTCAGACAAATCACACCCTGTCGTTTTTATTTGTTTTCCATTTTTTCTTTACTGAGCATAGCAGTCAATTCACGAATTTTTCTTTCCAGTTCCATGTTTTCTTTCCGTAAAGTTGAATTATTTTCTTTTAGGTTTGAATTGTCTTCTTTTAGAGCTGAATTATCTTCTTTTAAAACTTGCATATCTTCTTTCAATAATTTAAGATTTCGTTCCAGTGTCCGTTCATAGCGTTCCGCCTCTTTTCGGGCCTCACACTGTTGGCGCACAATTTCATCTGCATTTGCTTTGTAAATAGAATCTGTCGCTTCTTGCAAATATTCATTATCTTTTACCAACATCTTTAATTCCTCCCAAGTTTTGGCTTTGAAAAGCCGTGCCCAGTAGTCGAGCCGGTAGGCTTTGTCTGCTTCCGTTGCCATGTTTATTTTACTTAAGTCTACCACAGAGAGTGTAAATTTGTCACTATAACAGAAATAATTTTTGACGTTTAGTACCTGATAAGTAGCATAAAATTCAGGATGTTCCGGAAATAATGTAAAATCCAAAAATCCAATATGAAATACTGGAAGTGCTTCTCGATATTCTTGTCCTCTATAAAGCTGGTCGAATGCTCTGCATAAGTAACTAAGTGAACGTTCCGGCCAGTTATATTCATTTGCATTTTGCATTTCCAAATTAATTCTGGTTCTGTCATTCAGGATAATATTAATATCCAATATAAACTCTTTTCCGGTTACATTACCTGCTAAATTGATTGGATTCGTAATCTCTATATGTTCTATTTCCTCTGGTTGTAAGTGTAACAAAGCACAGATTAATCCTTTTAAAACTTTTTCGTTCTGTTGCAAAATAAAACGAAACATATAATTGTTTGTCATATTATATGCTATCTCGCCACTGGCATCCATAAAAGTGCCGCTGTATTCTTCCTGCATCAATTGCCTCCTTTGTATTTTTGTTAAATTGAAAATTTGTGCAGATTTGCACGTTTAAATGCTCTTAGCGAATTGTCTTTTTTGATTTGTCACACACAAACATAGACATAAAATAGCACATATACATTTGTTTTTCAAGAATTATTTTTGTATGTAAAAATACCACTTATTGTATTAAACATCTGTATTTCTACACCTTTTACGTATACAATCATAATTTTTTATCCGGATATTATGGTTATATTAAAAAAAGCAGAACCCATCAGAGTCCTGCTTCTTTCAGTAAATAACTATATTTCATTTCTATGCATTAAATACGTATTTATCCAATCTGTCAAATGCTTCCTGTACTCTTGAATATGGAAGTGCAAGATTCATTCTAATTGAATATTCTCCATGGAATGGTCTTCCATCCTGCCAGCCCACACCAACACCGTATCCGGCTTTCAGGAGTTCATCTACAGTCTTTCCGTGTTTCTCACACCATTCTTTGCAATCAAGGAACAGCATGTAAGTTCCCTGTGGCTTGCTGAGGCTTACTCCCTCAAAATGTTCTTTGATAAAGTCATAAGCATAATTGACATTTCCAGACAATACTTCACGAAGTTCATCTACCCATTCCATTCCTTCTTCTTTATATGCTCCAATCAGAGCATACATAGAAAGTACATTCATGGAATTGTAGTGGCATTTACTGCTGCTTGAGCGCACACGGTCACGCAGATAAGAGTTATAAATAATATGGTAGCTTCCGATTAAGCCTGCCAGGTTAAATGTCTTACTTGGTGCATACAGTGCAATCGTGCGATTCTTTGCATCTTCGCTGATAGACTGAAGTGGAATATGCTTATTTCCGTTCAGGATAATATCAGACCAGATTTCATCACAGATGACGATGCAGTCATTGTTCTTGTAAACTTCCATAGCCTTTTCCAGTTCTTCTCTCTCCCAGACTCTTCCGGTTGGATTGTGAGGATTGCAGAATACAGCAACATGAATTTTATTCTTCTTAATTTTGGCATCCATGTCCTCATAGTCCATTCTCCAGATGCCTTTCTCATCCCGTTTCAATTCACTGGATACGATTTTATAGCCTGCGCTTGTGATGCTTCCGGTAAATCCAATGTAGGTAGGACTATGAACCAGCACACTGTCACCTGGATTTGCAAATGCATTCAGTGCAGATACAAGACCACCAAGTACACCGTTTTCATAGCCGATTTCTTCTTTGGTAAGCCCTGTTACACCATTCCGTTTTTCCTGCCAGTTGATGATTGCCTGATAATACTCATCTCTTGTCATGAAATATCCATATGCAGGATGTGCCAGTCTTTCGCTGATAGCTTCCTGTACTGTAGGAACCGTTGCAAAGTTCATGTCTGCAATCCACATAGGGATAAAATCAAATGCTTCGTCTCTTGGTCCGAACGCATTTCCCATAGCAGGGACATCAACAGCGATTGCGTCTTTTCCCAACCGGTCCATAATTGTTGTAAAATCGTACTTCATTTTAGTTTTCCTCCTTGTTGTAGAGATGACATGCCACAAAATGTCCTGGCTCTACCTCTGTCATCTGAGGTTCTGTCGTGCGGCAGATTTCCATACAGCGTTCACATCGTCCCGCAAATCTACATCCAGCAGGTGGGTTTACCGGACTTGGAACATCTCCTTTTAACATAATGTGCTCTTTCTTTGCAGACGCATCCGGGTCTGCAATCGGCACTGCGGATAAAAGGGCTTTCGTATACGGATGCTTTGGGTCCACATATAACTTAGAGGATTCGGTAAGTTCTACCATTTTCCCCAGATACATTACCCCGATACGATCCGAAATATATTTTACCACAGAAAGATCATGTGCGATAAATAACATCGTTAAATTTCTTTCTTTTTGCAGTTTCATCAACAGATTGACTATCTGTGCCTGAATGGAAACATCCAGTGCCGAGATTGGTTCATCACAGAACAGAAATTCCGGATTTACAGAAAGCGCTCTTGCAATCCCTATCCTCTGCCGCTGGCCGCCGGAAAATTCATGTACATTTCTGGAAGCATGCTCTGCATTTAGTCCAACCATGTTCAGAAGTTCAAAGACCATCTTCTCTTCTTCTTCGCGATTTTTTGCAAGCTTATGAATCTGAATACCTTCTGCAATAATATCATATACTTTCTGATGTGGATTCAAAGAAGCATATGGATCCTGAAAAATCATCTGCACCTTTTTTGTAAATCCAAAACGTTCCTTTTTCGTCATAGCATGAACGTCTTCTCCCTGATATAATACCTGTCCATCCGTCTTTTCCAGCATACCAAGGCAGGTTTTTCCGCAAGTTGTCTTTCCACAGCCCGATTCACCTACAAGTCCAAATGTTTCCCCTTTATATACTTGAAAAGAGACATCATCTACTGCTTTCAATACACTGTGCCGGCCTGCTTTATAATATTTTTTCAAATGGCTTACTTCCATTTCCACAGTACGATTTTCTTCGTTACTCATCTTTCTGCCTCCTTATCGCTTCCGGTACTCCGTTTAAATCTGCTCTTTCATCCATAAGCCAGCAACAAACTTCATGTCCGTCTGCAAATTCTGTTTTTGGAGGTTCATATTCGTTACAAATGTTCATCGCATACGGACATCTGGAACAAAACGCACATCCTTTTGGTGGATTTGTCATATCCGGGATACTTCCCTCGATGGTAATCAGTGCCTGCTTCTCTTCATAGTCTACACGTGGTACTGATTTCAAAAGAGCCCATGTATAAGGATGCTTCGGATGATAGAAAATATCTCTGCAGTTTCCCTTTTCTACAATTTTGCCTGCATACATTACAATAATTTCATTTGCAATATCTGCCACTACACCAAGGTCATGGGTAATCAGGATAATGGACATTCCCATTCTCTTTTGTAAATCTTTCATCAAAGAAATAATCTGTGCCTGAATTGTTACGTCCAGAGCTGTGGTTGGTTCATCTGCAATCAAAAGATTCGGGTGAGTAACCAATGCCATAGCAATCATAACCCTCTGGCGCATTCCTCCCGAAAGTTCATGTGGGTATTTTCCGAGACATTTTTCTGCATCTGGAATTTCAACCAGCTCTAAAATCTCTATTGCTTTTTTCTTCAGTTCTGCCTTAGAAATGGATTTGTCATGATTGGTCAGATTTTCCATAATCTGCTTTCCGATTTTCATGGTCGGATTCAGTGATACTAATGCATCCTGAAAAATCATAGAACATTCTTTTCCCCGGAAAGCATTCCATTCTTTTCTTGGCAAATTTGTAATATCTTTTCCATCAAAAAGGATTTGGCTTCCTTCCAATATTCTACCCGGTTTGTGAATAAGTCCCATCAGAGATTTTGCGGTAACCGTTTTGCCGCAGCCGGATTCTCCTACAATTGCTGTGGTCTTTCCACTTTTAATATCAAATGTTACACCTCGGACTGAGTGTACTTCCCCTGCATAGGTAAAATAAGACACAGCCAGATTCTTCACTTCTATTAAATTTTCCATCTGCCTCTCCTCCTATTCTACAATCTTTGGTTCCAGCGCAGTTCTAAGCACATCTCCCAGCAGGTTAAAGCTGAGTACAGTAATTAAAATTAATAAGCCTGGAAAAACAGCTAATCGAGGAGTGTCCAGAATATGTGACTGTGCACCCTGTAGCATACTTCCCCACGAAGCAACCGGAATCTGTACACCAAGTCCTAAGAAACTTAAGGAAGATTCCATTAAAATTGCATTTGCCACACCAAGGCTGGCTGCCACAATAACAGGTCCCAGAATGTTTGGCACAATATGTTTGATTGCAATTCTTACGCTGCCCGCGCCTAAGTTTCTCACTGCACTTACATAATCCCGTTCTTTTACTGACATAGTTTCCGCTCTGGTAATTCGTGCTACCGATGCCCAGGAAAACAAACTCAGTACAACAATCAAAGTCACAAGTCCCGGTCTTAACAAGGCATTCATAACTACCATCAAAAGCATACTTGGAAGTGCAAGAAAAATATCCGTAAAACGCATTAACAACATATCCAGCTTTCCGCCAATATAACCAGAAAAAACACCAATCGTTGTTCCAATTGCCACGGTCATGATCATGGAACAGAATCCAACCAGTAACGAAACTCTTCCGCCATATAACGCACGGGTAAAGTAATCTCTTCCATAATCATCCGTTCCAAACCAATGTTTTGAAGAAATTCCCTGCAGCTTCTGTGATACGTCAATTTTATAAGGGTCGTATGGGCTAAGTGGTGCCATCAGAACTGCAACAATAATAATTGCAAGCAAAAATAAACTAATCAGTGCAACTTTATTGGACAGTAATTCCCTCTTAATGTCTTTCCAGACACTGGGATTGTATCTTTTCACAGTTTCTGGTTCTTTGTGTTCTATTCTCTTGAAAGAATCTTCTCTAATTATCATTTTATTTTCCATTCGCTTTATCTATCCCCCGTTTAATTCTTGGGTCAGCAAATGCATACAATATATCTGCCAACAAATTTCCAATAACAAGAATAAAGCCCGAAAGCATAATGTAAGCCATAATAATCGGATAATCTCTTTGCCCGATCGCACTCATGGCAAACATACCAATTCCCGGCCATCCAAACACACTTTCAATAATGAAAGAACCACAGACCAGAGAAGCAAGGTTCATTCCCAAAAGTGTAATAATCGGAAGTAATGTATTTTTCAATACATGTTTTCGTAAAATATTAGAAGCTGTTGTTCCTTTCGCTTCCGCTGTAAGTACATATTCCTCTGCAAGCTGTCCAATCGTATTCGTGCGAATATAACGGATAAATGTTGCCAAAGTACCAAGACTTAAAGTAAGACTAGGCATAATCAGATGTTTAATTGTATCAAATGTCGACTCATTTCCAACCGTATGCATACCACCAGAAGGCAAAATGCCTAATTTAGCAGTAAACAAAATAATGAAAAGCATACCCAGCCAAAAAGAAGGAATCGACATTCCTATGTAGGATAAAAAGCTGATGATATTATCCACAATTCCATTTTTCTTATATCCTGCCCACAAACCTAATGGAATCGCAAGCATTAGTGAAAGCAGTAACGCACACCCCATCAACAAAATGGTAGTAGGCAATCTTCGCATAAGCTGAGGTGCAACGGAAGCTTTATTTGATAAAGACACCCCTAAATCACCATGGAGCGCTCTTTCCAACCAACCCAGATATTGTTCTGGCAGCGACCGGTTTACACCTAGTTTTTCTATCACCGCTTCTCTTTCTGCCTCACTCATATCACCAGTAATATACATACTCGAAATATCTCCCGGTGCAATATAAATGATTGCAAAAGAAAAGAAGGAAATCAAAAGCATAACGATTAATGTCTCGATAATTTTTTTACCACAGTATTTCCACATGTCCTTTCCTCTCTAAAAAGAAAAGGTGCCTTCTTCAAACGAAAGCACCCCTCTTTATGTCAAATCCTAGTCTACTTTAATTGACATCCAATCTACAAATTCTGGAACTACTTCAGAACCATCCAGTCCTGTTACATTCTTCTGAGAAACCATTACATAGTTTGTATAAGTAAGTGGGAATACCCAGTTTTCTTCTGTGTATTTTGCCTGAATTTCATCCCATAACTTCTGAGCTTCTTCCTGTGTAGTTGCACTATCCGCCTGTTTCACAAGAGCTGTCATTTCTTCACTCCAGCCCCAACCAGTGTTCTTCATATATGTAGATGCCTGCCATCCACAATCACCACGTTCAGAATCCCAGCCGTTAGAACCAAGATCGTATTCATCCGTTGTCTTTCCACTGTATGGAAGGAAGAAAATAGAGAAGAATGTCGGAGAATCCATTCCCTGAACCTCTAAGTTAACACCAATTGCTGCAAGCTGCTGCTGTACAACAGTTGCTACTGCTTCCATATTTGCACGGTCAGCATTGTAGATGTACTTGAGTGTTTTTCCTGCAAGTCCTGATGACTCAGCAAGTTCTTTTGCTTTCTCAATGTTCTGAGAGTAACCAGGTGCTTTTTTATTATAAAGTGACTGATCTGGTGTAAGAACACTATTTGCAACAGTTGCAAGCTTATCACTTCCATAAGCAGCATCAATAATTTCCTGATCATTTAATGCTAACATAACTGCTTCTCTTGCTTCATCTGGAAGTGTTGCAAAAACCCCACCTGGATTAAGCTGAAGATAATTCAATCTGGCTTCTGTTACAGAAGTAACATTGTAATTATCATCGTTTGAATATTTTTCCAGTTCATCAGCAGTTGTAACACGCATATAAGAAAGTTCACCATTTTCAAATGCAACCTGTTTTGAGCTTCCTGAACCCAAAGTACGAAGAACAATTTTCTTAACGCTTGGCTGGCCACCAAAATAGTCATCTCTTGCTGTATAAACTAAGCTGTCATCGTTAATTTCAGAAACAACGTAAGCTCCTGATGTTGCCATGTCTGTACTTCTGAAATAATCACTGTCATCAACCTTTGTTGCATCCCAGTCAAACGCATGTCCTGGTAAAAGAATAGTATCACCTAATGTATTTTTAAAGTTTGCGTAAGCCATTGGAAGCACAAATTCAACTGTCTTATCATCAATTTTATTAATCTGAACATCCTGTCCGTTTACAGTTGCAAGACTTGAACGTCCACTGCTTGCCATAGAATAGTCAATTCTGAACTGAATATCATCTGCTGTAATCGGTTCTCCATCACTCCATGTTGCCTTATCATTCAGATGTACAGTATATGTTAATCCATCATCAGAAACATCCAGTTTGTCCGCAAGATAATATTCCGTTCCTGAACCTGTCTGATAGAAAAGGGAATTATAAAGCGGACGAAGCATCGTTGTAAATGAGTCTGTTCCTGATCCATTTGGTTTCAAGCTGTCTGGCATATAATCAATTGCCATCGTGAATGTACCGTCACTGTCCTTTTTCTTTGTGTCTTCTGTTTTTGTCTCAGTGTTTGTATCACTGCTCTTACCGCATCCCACTGCCAAACCAGCTACCATAGCTGTTGCCAGAAGAACCGCCAAGATTTTCTTTTTCATAATTGGTCCTCCTTTGTTTAAAACATTTCTCAATATACGAGTAAACTACGCTTACTCGGTATTGATTATAATGAAATTCCAATAAAATTGGAATTTACATTCGCGTTCTTATGTAAATCAAGTTTACATTTTCCATATTTTGTAAACCTACTTTTCACATAAAAAGATGTATAATAAAAGGTTATGGTTTTCTCCATAACCTAACAATAATACTTTCTAATTGGCTCGGGCACACAATTACATATTAGATTTGTTATTTCTTCCGGTTTACGTTCATCTTTTTCTTTCAGCCACGTAAAGGTCAATCGTGCACTTGCCAGGTTCCACATATAAATAGCAAGCGCAACATCCTCAGGAAGTTCGCTCAATCCCAGCTCATTCCTCATCTGCATTTCCATACAGAGAATCGCATACGATGTAATATAATCTAAAATGCAATTCTGTCCTTCATACATAGAAACATTCACATAAAAATCACGCTTTGTGAGCATATACTCTAAAATCTGTGTATGATACTCTTTCCAGTCAAAAGTCTCACGCTTCCGATATATTTCCTCAACATCTCTTCGGTATATCCAACTGACTAAATCGTATTTATCTTTAAAGTGATTGTAGAAAGCAGTCCTCGAAACATCACAATTTTTGACAATATCCTGCACCCCAATATTCGTAAAGGACTTTCTTTTCAATAAATCTTCTATCGACTCCGCAAGCACTGTCTTTGCGTCTGTCTTTATCATTCTCCCACATCCATTCCAACTACAAAACTCGCCATTTCTACTTGCTTATCATTTTACTTTCTTCCACAAAAAAAGTCCAATCGTTAAAAAAAATACATTGCGCCCATTTATTGATGTTATCTATATGTCTTTTACAGAAGGACTGGCATCTGGTGTACTAGCTTTGCAGATATCGGAAAATTTCATCCAGTCGTCTAATGGCTTCCCTCAATATTTCCTCATTCATTTCCGAGTAATTGAGTATCATAATGTGCTGATACCGTTCTTCTGCTTCTGCACAAAATTCAGACAAGAATTCAATATGTATTTTCTGTTGTTTTGCCAGCCACTTCAGTTCAATATCTGCCAGGCCAGTATCCATCCACACTAATAAATGGGTACCACAGTCTGTCCCTCCGATTTCCCTGACCGGAAGGTGTGTTGCTCCCCTAATAATCTGGATAAGCAAGTCTCTTTGCGCAGAATAATGTTTCTTCAGCCGGCTCACATGCCGCTCAAAGTATTTCCGGTCTATAAATTTTGCAAGGGCATACTGCTCACAGGCAGATGCGGTATTGGAATAGAACGTTGCACTTTCCATGTATCTTCTCATCAGCTTTTCCGGCAGAATCATATAACTAATTCTTAAAGAGGGTGCCAAGGTTTTGCTGAAGGTATTCATATAAATAACCCTGTGCTGTGTATCCATACTATATAAAGTAGGAACCATACGGGAATTATAGCGGAACTCACAGTCATAATCATCCTCAATAATATAGCGCTCCATTTTGCGTGCACACCATTCCAGAAGTTCCTGCCTGCGCGCCACAGTCATGACTGTACCGAGCGGATAGCTGTGCTCCGGCGATACGTGAATCACATCTGCCCCTTTTGCGCGCAGACTGTCCACATCAATCCCATTTTCATTCATCGGAATATACGTCCACGTCACACCAAACTCATCATAAATCCCCGGTATTTTCTTAGAGCCCGGACTTTCCACTGCGTAAATCGCATCCTGCGGAAGAATTTTCATCAGACGATTATACAGGTATTCAATCCCTGCTCCAATGATGATGCACTCCGGTGATACCTGCATTTTACGAGTGCGATATAAATATTCTGCTATTGCCACCCTTAATTCTCTGATGCCTTGCACATGTACGCGTCTGACAAGCTCCACATCGTATTCCGACAACACTTCCCGCATAACCTTCCGCCACTGGGTAAAGGGAAACTCCTCATAGGCCGTATTGTTTACCGTAAAATCTGCAAACCAGGTTTCTTCCTCATAAACGGGTGGATACTCTGCCGGTTCTGAGCGGTACTCCAACATGGTTTCCACATCTGCAACAAAATACCCTCTCTTTTCCTCAGAATACAAATATCCTTCCACAACAAGCTGTTCATAGGCATTGATGACCGTCTTCACACTGATATCATTTTCCCTGGCGAATTCACGTTTGGAAGGAAGCTTCATTCCTGCGGTCAAATGTCCGCTTAAAATATCATTTTTCAGACAGTCATATAAGTATTCATATAACGGCTGTCCTTTTCTCTTTTCAAAATCATATCGAATCATAATCTGGTTACCTTATTTTTTATTATTTTGGTTATTTTAATATACCCATTTGAAATTATAATGGGATTTATACAATTTGTAAACGAAATTCAGAAGAATATCAGGAGGTTGCTATGGGAATATATGCTATCACAGGTGGTTCAAGCGGAATCGGAGCCCAGACTGTAAAACTTTTAAAAGAACGAGGCCATGAAGTTATTAACATCGACATGAAGGGTGGCGATATCGAAGTTGACCTCTCTACATTAGAAGGACGTAAGAAGACAATTGATGAATTGCATCGCATGTGTCCGGACGGACTGGACGGCATGATTCTGAATGCCGGTGTTTCCGGAGCCTGCGGTAAACCAGAGCTCATCATTTCCTTAAATTTCTTCTCTACCATTGAAGTAGCAAAAGGTGTTTATGATTTGGTCCAGAAGAGACATGGCGCTATGGTCGTTACATCTTCTAACACGATTTCCCAGGGACGTATCCGTATGGATATCGCTGACCTGTTAAATAATGCAAATGATGACGAACAGCGTATTTTAAATATTGTCGGACAGATGGACCGGACTGACTTAAGTGTAGGAAACACCCTCTATGTTGCTACCAAATATGCATTAGCCAGATGGGTACGCCGTCATTCCGCATCCTTTGCCGCAAATGGTGTCCGTATCAATGCAGTTGCACCGGGTAACGTAAATACCGCTATGACAGCAATTCTGACACCTACAACCAAGATGGCGATCAATGCCCTTCCTATTCCGACACGTTATGGGCAAGACGCACTCATGGACCCGGAAGAAGTTGCATCTGTAATCGTATTCCTTGTTTCTGATGAAGCAAGAGGTGTCTGCGGAAATATTATGTTCGTAGACGGTGGAACAGATGCCCTGCTCAACACGGAAAAAGTATATTAAAGGTGGAGGAAATTATTATGAGTATCATTGAAAAATACATAGATGCTGCGCTTAACAAAGACTACGAAGCAATTTCAAGATTATTTACCAAGCATGGACATTACAATGACTACACTCCAATCGGAGCTCTGCGTCAGGAATATCATGTATATGGCCGGGAAGCAATTGCAATGTTTTTCCGAAACAAATTCTTCTTCCGCCAGTTTTCATTCTCAAGTCCGAAGATTTTAAATGACCATCAGATAGAATTTGTTGCTTCTTATGGTGATTACTATATTGTAGCTCTTGCCAATATTGAATACGCAGAAGACGGACAGATTCTCCGTATGATTGTAAGAGCAAGATAATAAAGACCATACCCTCCTAAATGGCAGTACATATAAAAAAATCAGGCGTTTCTTTCCTAATCGAAAGAGACGCCTGATTTTTTCTCTGGCTCAGCAAATCAAACCTCAGTTCCTTATCCAACATAGTAAAAACAAATTTTTTATTCTGCTTGTTAAGCTCAGCCGGAATAATATCATATATAGCTTTTAACTTCAGTTTTTTATCATCGAGCTCGTATTGAGTAAAATCCTCTTTATAAAGTGTTACAATATCCTTCTGGACTTTATCAACCTCACGAATATCCTTTGTATCAATATACGTTTTTACAGCATCAGGCATTCCGCCAACAATAAGATATACAAAAAACATAGATGCAAGAAACACAGACACAAAAACGTCTCTTTCCTAGTCGAAAGAGACGCCTGCATTCTACTCAATTTTCTATCTTACATCCTATAATGAACGAATCACATCTGCCAAATCAGAATGGATCTCACTTTCCAGATAGCTTTCCATAAATGCTTTCATACTGTTTCTGCTATAACGGTTACCGTGGATAATCTGTCCCAGTCTGCGGACTGTCTTTTCCATCTCATCATTTACCAGAATATAATCATACTGTTCGGCACACATGATTTCTTCCTGCGCGACGAACAAACGCTCCTGCTGTTCTTCTTCCGTAAGTGATGTATCCGCTTTAACATGCTCGACCAAGTCTTCCCAAGTCGGCGGAAGCAGGAAAATCAACGTTGCATCCGGACACATTGCTCTCACTTTCATTGCACTTACAACATCCGCAATCAGCAGCACATTCCGACCCTTGCTTCGTGCTTCTTCTACTGCTTTGCGTGGAGTCCCGTATCCTACACGGTTATAATATCCGTATTCAATCAACTGATGAGAACGCACCATACGGTCAAATTCCAAATGGGAAATGAAATAATATTCCTTACCTTCTACTTCATCTGGGCGTGGGTCTCTGGTCGTGACAGAAACACATTTACATGCATTCGGATGTTCCTTCATGTACTCCTTTAAAATCGTTCGTTTTCCCATACCGGTTGGTCCTGAAAACACAACCAATTGTCCATATTCTGCAATTCGTTCAAAATATTTCTTATCCTGATTCATAGCTGTTTACCTCCCGCAATTTTATTCACGTGCAACCTGTTATAATATCTACGGATTGTTCCGTGCTCCGCACTCCCACAATCCTCCAAACATTCGCATATCGCGGGATTAACATCCCACTTTTATACTCATATTTGGGCGAGTCTCAAGGTCTTTCATCCAATTATAGGTAAACTCATGTGGATGAAAGACTTTGAGATCCTGATATATTTATATTATAAAAAATTCCAGTTCAAACATCAATGAAAGATAATCTCTTAACAATTTCCTTTTAAAATCCCAATCCACTGAGCATCATATAATATCCGGTCAGAATCACTACAAATACCAGGATAACCGGAAGTGTTTTCTTCATAAGCTGACCCCAGGACACATGAAAATATTCCGTGATAATCGCCAGACAGATATGTGTCGGTGAAATCTGCATAGCTGCATAAGACAGTGACATTAAGTACATCAAAAGGGCTGCTCCCGCATTTGGAATGCTTGCAAATGCGAGTGGAATGAGCAGCACAATCATAGAATTCGCCCCACTGATGATTGTTCCCATGAACATGATAATTCCAAAGGCTGCAAACTGCGGAATTGAAGAACCTTCAAACAAATCCGGAAGCCGTCCGACTACCCCGGTATAAGTCAGGATATTTTTGAACATCATCAAAATAATGGTATTAAATATAATTCTCCACTCCACAGAAGTTTTTGCAAATGCGAGTACTTCTCTTGCACTCAGTTTATAAACGATAATCGAAAGCAAAATAATAAATGGCAATACCTTAATAACGGAAAGATTCAGTGCTATTACCAATACAATGCATAGCACAAGTGGCCAAAAGCAATACAAAAGCTGTTTGAACTCTTCTTTTTTATCAAAAACTTCTCCCGTATTCCCATATCCTTTCGATAATTTGCGCAAATAACCCAGATAACCAAGCACAAGAAGCACAATTACCATTGGCACCATATACAGCACAAATTTTCCGGTTGAGACTGCTGTAATCGAGAGTGCAAGTAAAATAGCATTATAAGTAGGAGAAAAACTCTCGGAAATATGACGGTAATAACTTGTAACAAAAGTCTTTTCTTCTATATCTAAGTCATTACCTGTAGCCTTATCTACAATTGCCCCACAGATATTTACCGCTCCTGCCGATGGCAGAAACCCGATAATGACAGGTGCTATCACGCACACCAGGCGTCTGTCCCCACTGACCCGCTGCAATGCAAGCTCTGCCCGTTCCAAAAGCTTACGTTCTTCCATAATCCGCTGCAAAAACGTGACTAATATAAAGCTTCCAATTACAAGAAGGGTATCCTTCTCATAAATCGAAGTAACCATCATTTTTACTGCTTTTCCAATTGGAATCTGAAACAAAATGACCGTCAGCAGTATTGCTGCAATCATCGCATCCCTCAGTTGTCTCTTCATCAAGACCATAGCCATAATCACAACAAATATGACTGCCAGTTTAAAAAATTCCACCTGCATTTCTCTTCTAATTCCTTTTCCTGTATTGTACTTTAGATACGCATGATATAGAATCAATTATACTAGAAAAGGGACACTAGGTGTCCCTTTTCTAATTGATAAGTTATAAATTCTTATGAAATAAGTCAGTCCGTTGCTTCTTATTTGCCAAATCCTTCAATTTTTGCCGGATTTGCAACCTGCTCAATTTTGACAGTTGCGTTCTTTGGTGCAACAGGATCACCTACTGTATAATCACTAGGCATTTCTTCATCCGGGCAAACACTTGTCCATGCTTTGTCCATAATTTCATCTACACTAAGGTCTTTTTTCTCAATAAGACCAAGACGAAGATAATCGGAAACGATTTCACGTAGTGCAGATTCTGTAAATTCATCTGATAATCCAAAGTGAAGAGAATCCCAGAATGCATGCTGATTTTCCATCTCACCTGTAATCTTGCTGTTGTCATACATCATCTGAAGAGCTTCCTCACAATGTAAGCGGTTATACTGTCCGGCACGTTTAATTGCCATAGTAGCATATTTTGCATGAATAGGATTGTTCTTAATAAAATCATTATTCATTGCAGTTACGCAGCATGGTTCTGCTTTGAACTCTTCATCATAAGTAATAGATGTAATCATTCTTAAATCATCTTTGTAGTTTGCAATCACAAAGTAGTCAGAGAAAATAGATGCATCTACTTCTCCATTTTCCAAAGCGGCAATTGTTGCAGCACTATCAGCAATATCCACAAACTCTACTTCTGAAGTAGGGTCAACTCCAGCTTTGTCAAGCAGACGGCTGCTGATATTATAATCTGAGTTACCGATTCCATCATGGATTGCAATCTTCTTACCCTTTAAGTCTGCTGCTGTCTGAATTGAGCTATCCTTTGGAACAAAGATTGATTTACATCCAATATGTGCTCCCGCTACGAATGTAAAGTTTACACCATTTGTGATAGGTACAAGGTTTGTTGCAATATGGTCTGTTCCCCACTGGCACTGTCCGGTACCTACTGTATTTGTAACAGATTCGCCTTCCATAAATGTAGCATTAATACCATATTCTTTATAGTATCCTAATTCTTCTGCCGTATATACTGCAGATACACAAGTTCCTCCATTGTACAAGTAATGAATTTCTGTTCCAAATACCGGTTCTTTCTGCATTGCTTCCCAGTCTTCTTCTGAAACTGCCTCCGGACGTTCTACATCACTCTTACTTGTGTCTTCTTTCTTTGTCTCTTCCTTTGAAGAGTCGCCTCCCTTACTGCCACATGCTGCAAGGGACAGAGCCATTACAGAAATCATTGCAGCAGCCATTACGCGTTTTGCGTTTCTCAACTTCATACTTTTTCTCCTTTAAAAAATTATATTTTCCAATCACCAGTGACATACCCACACCGGCAATATTTGGAACTGATTCAGTTTGTGGCTATGAATTACCACCAAAATGCAAACGGTTCAGAATCCTATTACGATACTCAACAAATTCCTCTGAAGAACGCTTTCTTGGATAAGGCTGTTCAATCCTGATATCATCTACAATTCTTCCAGGGTTTGCCTCCATAACAATTACTCTGGTTCCCATATAGATTGCCTCATCTACATCATGCGTAACCATGATGGCGAGCTGTTGCTTTTCAGACCAGATTTTTAAAATCTCATCCTGCATATTCATTCGGGTAAACGCATCCAAAGCCCCAAGTGGTTCATCCAATAACAAGATATCCGGCTCGTTAATCAGAGAACGAACCAGTGCCACCCTTTGTGCCATACCACCTGACAACTGTTCCGGATAATCATCCTTGAAATTCTCCAGACCAATTATGTCTATCATCCGTTTTACTTTATCTTCATTGCCCTTCAGCTTACCCTGCATTTTCAGGCTGAACCCAATATTCTTCTCGACTGTCAGCCATGGGAACAATGTTGGTTTCTGGAAAACCATACCTCTTTCCGGTGACGGTTCTGTAACCTCTTTATCATCTACAGTAACGGTACCTGTGGTCGGCTTAATCAGTCCTGCTACCAGACGCAGAATCGTAGATTTCCCACAGCCGGAAGGTCCTACCAGACTGATAAATTCACCACTGTTAAGCGACAAATCAATTTCATTTAACGCATGTGTTACCTCATCAGTTTCTATTTTTGCAAAACTCTTAGACACATTATTCAATTTTAATGTTACGCTCTTATCCCCCATTTATTTCACAACTCCATTCTGCCATCTTAACAAGCGTCGTTTTATTAAATCCAAGCCTCTTGTAACAATCGTAAAAATAATACAGATTACAAATAATGCTGCAAACATCTTGTCATATGCTGCCCATGATTTAGCCCAGTTCATATACCATCCAAGACCTGCTTTTACACCCATCATTTCAGCAACTGTAATGGATACACATGCAGAACTCATAGCCTGTGTACATCCCTGCAGAATAGATGGCATCGCATAAGGGATCGCGACCCGGAAAACAAGCTGACGTTCATTGGCTCCCAGCGTTTTCGCAGCTTCAAAATAACTCTTATCCACATTGGAAATACCTGTCATAGAGGCAACGGTTACTGCAAACCATGAACCAAGTGCAATAACGAAAATCGCTCCTTTAAATAAAGAAGTAGCAACAACCATGATAATCGGAATCCACGTCGGTGTCGGGATTGGTCCCAAAAATTTGATAATCGGATTTACCCAATATTTTACTTTTTCAGAATAGCCACAGGTAATACCAGTTACCAGGCCAACCGCAACTCCTGCGAAATATCCAAGAAACATCAATCGTAAAGTATGTAAGGTACATTCAATCAAATACGCTTTATCTGACCACGCAATATTCAGAATCGCATTCATACAAGGTACAAATGGCTGAGTAAGAATACCCGTTTTCAAGGTCATATAGTCATATGCTGCAAGCAAAAGAAACAGCGCTGAATTTAGCGGTGCACGGTATCTGACCTTTTCTATACTCGTCAGGTCACCCCTTATTTTTTTCGCTAATGCAACTAAAAAATATACTACATACAGTCCGATGAAGAAAATTAATGCTTTCAGATAAGTATTTGGCTCAGAATTCGAAATTTTATCTGGAACCAACTTATACTCTAAAATAGCAATAATTCCACAGACTACAGGCAGTATCATAATAATCCAGTCCAGCATAATCTGAAATTTTGTTTTTTCTTTCGCTTCAAGCTGACGAAGTTGTTGTCTGCTTAAGCTTCCAGAATTTGCAACAGATTCGTTTTTCATTCCTTTTTCCTCTCCCATTAAGTTTATTAATCTTTTCTTTGCGAATCGCTTGTATCTAATCCATTTGGAAGAATACCATAAAACATGTATATATGTAAAATAGATTATTTTCATATATTTCTTCATCTATTTGCACAATCTATATATTAATATTCATTAATTTTTAGTCAAATTGCATAAAAAGTGTCAGCCTCTTGCAAGAAACTGACACTTGATCTTTTTTACTTATCTTTTCAGTTTTTTATCTATTTCTCAATCTGCCCCATACATCCCTGGCATGCAATCATAGCAAAAGTCCCTGCTGCTCCGGCAAGTACCGTATCATCAAACTGATATAACGGACTATGTAAGCCCGGCACTTCAGCTTTCTCTTTTGGCTTAATTCCAACAAACATATACACAGCAGGAACAAGACTGCTGTATTCTGAGAAGTTCTCTCCGCCCAGATTATCTTCCTCGATAATGTAGACCTGATTTTCTCCAAGAATCTGGGTTGCTGCTGCCTGTACTCCCTCTAAAAGCTCCGGTGCATTGTGAACACTGTCCCCGTGAATCATAATTTCTGCTTCATAAGTGGTGTCATACACTTCACATACAGCTTTGACCTGTTTCTCGATTTCTTCTCCCATTTTCTCAAGCACTTCACGCTTTACGGCACGCATGGTTCCGCCAAATTCGCAGGACTCCGGAATAATATTTCCAATGTGGTTATCTCCTGCAAGCATATAAGTAACAGAAAGAATTCCGGACTCTGTTCCGCTGATTTTTCTGGTCAGAATCGATGGTAAATGCTGATAAATTTCATTTGCTGCTGCAATCGGGTCATTGGTCTGCTCCGGCCAGGAAGCATGACCTTTCTTTCCTATTATCTTGATTTTGAATCCGCCTACACAGCCAAATGCATAGCGTCTTGCAATTCCGATTTTTCCGCTTTCTACGGAAGGCCATCCATGTGCGGCAAATGCCATGTCAACTTTTGGATTTTCCAGTACTTTATCCTCATGAATCAGGGTATCTGCTCCTTTTCCTACTTCTTCTCCCGGCTGGAAAACGAATTTTACCGTTCCTCCAAATTCATCCCGAAGTTCGGAAAGTATCTTTGCAGCACCGATGATCCATGTGGCATGTCCGTCATGTCCGCAGGCATGCATCTGTCCAGGATTCTGGGATTTGTACTCACATTCTCCCGGTTCTTCAATCGGAAGGGCATCAATATCTGCACGTAAGAGAATGTTTTTTCCGGTGTCTTTCGTTCCATGCATAAGCGCCACGATTCCGCTTCCGCCTGCCACATGCTCGGTAATCTCAAGTCCCGGAATCTTCTTCAGTTCGCCTGCAATAATATCATGAGTCTGAGGCAAATCAATTCCCAGCTCCGGGTGCTGATGAAGTGTACGGCGAATCTGAATCAGTTCAGGTTCTATTTCACTGGCAATCTTTTTAATCTTTTCTTCTATGCACTTTGATGCTTCCATATTTCTTTTCTCCTTCTGTTTAGATATTGAAACCAAAAGACGTCTTTATAGTATTGGACTTCTTTATAGGATAAAAGGCCCGCACATCTACTGTACAGGCCTTTGATTATCTTATTTTCGATTTACAAAATTCAGGAACTGCTGAAGTCTTGGGTTCTGCGGATTATCAATAATTTCTTCCGGTGTACCATCAGCCGCAATCTTTCCACCATCCATAAATAAGATTCTGCTTGCGACCTCTCTTGCGAAACCAATTTCATGTGTTACAAGAATCATCGTGGTTCCTTCTTCTGCAAGAGATTTGATTGTATTAAGAACTTCTCCTACCAGCTCGGGATCAAGAGCGGAAGTTGGTTCGTCAAATAATACAACGTTTGGATTCACTGCCAGTGCTCTGGCAATACCGACTCTCTGCTGCTGTCCACCTGACAATTTCGACGGATAAAAATCCTTTCTTTCAAGCATTCCTACTTTTTTCAGAAGTTCAAGAGCAATCTTTTCTGCCTCTGCCTTTGGCTTTTTCTGAACAACAACTAAGGCTTCCATTACATTTTCAAGAGCGGTTTTATTCTTAAATAAGTTATAGCTCTGGAATACCATGGATGAATGCTTACGAAGCTCCAACACATCTTTCTTTGTATGATGTTCTGCATCTACGCACACATTTCCAATTGTAATTTTTCCTTTTGTAGGTACGGTTAAATAATTCAGACATCTGAGCAAGGTTGATTTTCCTGTACCAGAAGGTCCGAGAATCGCAATTACTTCATTCTTATTGATTGTAAGATTGATATCTGACAGAACTTTCGTATCTGCATCAAATTCCTTATATAAATGTTCCACCTTTACCAATTGTGTTTCTGTTCCCATAATTTTCAATCTTCCTGACTATATTATTTCTGGATTAATTTTGTCATATCTGCGTACATATATTTTTCAGTGATTTTTCCAACTGTTCCGTCGTCAATCATATCCTGAAGTACTTTATTCAGTTCTTCTGTAAGCTTGTCTCCTCTTTCTGTCTTAGGAAGGAAATAAGCTACGTTGTTAGCCATAAGGTTTTCATCAAAGAAACGGAATTTAGCTTCTTCATGGTTGTGTGTAAATGCATTTACGTTTGTTGTTGTATTTGCATAGGCCTGAATTCTTCCAAGTGTAAGGTCATTCATACCAACAGCACTGTCGTCATAAAGTGTCACTTCGAATCCAATCTCTTTCGCAGCATCTTCAATGATTGTCTGTGCAGCCTGTCCGTTCGTACATCCAACCTTTTTGCCCTTCAAATCTTCCAGTGTCTTGTAGCTGGAATCTTCATTTACGATCACACACTGTGCATCTCCATAATATGGAATCGTTGCATTGTACTTGTCTGTTCTTTCTGCCTTCACAGCGAAGCAGTTTGCTGCAACATCTGCACGAGCTGTGTCAAGTTCTCCCCAGAGAGCATCAAAAGCTGCACGTTTTACTTCATATTCCCAGCCAGTACGTCTTGAAATTTCTTCCCACATTTCAGCATCGATGCCAGTCCACTCTTTTCCATCATCAGAAAGAAGACTGTACGGAAGACCTGTTCCTGCTGTGATGACAGTAACTTTCTCTGTTTCTTCCTTCTTGTCATCTGTTGTTGTCTCTGTTTTCGCATTGGAATCGTCTGAGCTTTTGCTTCCGCATCCGGCTACAGTTGCTACTGCCATTACAGTAACTAATAATGCTGCTAATACACGCTTTTTCATATTATGCGTCCTCCTCTTTCATATTCTTTTTTTCTAATATATCTTAACGGGAATTTCCCGAATAAGATGCCTCTCTGACACATGTTTTCTAGTACATGTTTGCACATTTCTTTTCCAGAAGTTTATGTAACAACCCAAGCACAAAGATAATCAGCCAGTAAACTAACATAACGGCTGCATAAATTTCAAAATAACGGAAGGTTCTTGCGCCTTCAATCTTAGCTGCTCCCATAATATCCGGCACACCAAGCATAAACGCAAGTGATGTCATCTTAATCAGATTAATCACATCATTGAATAACGGCGGCAATGCCACACGGACTGCCTGTGGGATAATAATTCTGGTTACAAGCTGAAGATTCTTCATTCCCAGAGAATATGCTGCCTCCTTCTGTCCTTCGTCTACAGACAAAAGCGCACCTCGGATACTCTCTGACATAAAAGCACCTTCATTCATACTCATGACTACCGCAACAGCAATAAGCGGGGTCATATCTCTTACGAATGCACTATAGAGTGCAACTCCGTAATAGAAGAAATAAAGTTGCGCCACTACCGGTGTTCCACGCATGATTGACACATACACTCGTGTAATCTGATACAGAACCGGAATTTTGTAATAACCAATGATTGCAATAATCACTCCCACCAATAAAGCAAATATTGTTGCGGCTATGGTAAGCTCGAACGTAACATTTACCTTACTTGCAATGATTGGGAGTACCTCCATAAAATAACTCACTTTAAACATCGCATTTACTCCAGACTTTATATAAGTTTTCTTGCATACGCAAAATATTTTAATATTTTTTCTCAATATTACATCGTTTGAAATTGACAAAACGAAATATATTTTTTGTATTTTCTGCACATTTTCTATAAATACGCATTATTTATAGAAATCATTTATAATTTGAATTAACACAAAAAGAACCGCTGTATCATGGATTTATTCTCCATTTCACAACAGTTCTTTTCTTTCTCTATTTTCAGACTTTTTATATGCCAAATTCTTTATACAATTTCTGTTACTTATTTTCTTTGAGTAATTTGATTGCGGAACTGGTTCCGATACGGTCACATCCCGCCTCTAAAAATGCTTCCATATCCGCCACACTCCGTACTCCACCGGCAGCTTTCATTTTTACATGTTTACCTATATGCTTTTTGAACAGTAAAATATCTTCCATGGTTGCACCACCGGTTCCAAATCCAGTGGAAGTTTTGATATAATCTGCCCCGGCATCTGTAACGGCTTTGCACATGGCAATCTTTTCTTCTTCCGTCAGATAACAGGTCTCAATAATTACTTTAAGAATATGATTTCCTGCTGCCTTTTTAACAGAACGGATTTCGTCTGCCACAAAATCATAATTCCCGTTTTTTACTTCTGCAATATTGATAACCATATCAATTTCATTGGCTCCATCCGCAATCGCCTGCCTGGTTTCTTCTACCTTTGCGCTAGTCGTACTATATCCCAGCGGGAATCCGATTACCGTACAAATATTGAGTTTATCTCCATATTTTTCATGAATCTGTCCCACGTAAGAGGGCGGAACACATACAGAAGCAGTTGCATATAGGATAGCTTCCTCACATAGCTTCTGAATATCCTCCCATGTGGCAAATGCTTTTAATAAGGTATGGTCTACGTGCTTTAAAATCTCTCTGGTTTCCATAATCTATATGTCCTTTCTCAATTTTTCAAGTTTCTATACCTTATTCTAATAAAATGCCCCTGAAGAATCAATACTGTTTTCCGGCAAGTATATCCGGAATCTTCTGACTGTAAATCATGTAAAAATATCAGACTTCATTCAATATATTTGCCAGCGTATTGCGAATAATCCGCCGGTTAATCGGCTTCTCAATCTGTCCATTCATTCCTGCTGCAAAGCATTTTTTCTTATCTTCTTCAAAAGTATTGGCAGTCAGTGCCACTATGGGAATTCCGGCAAGTGCCGGTTCTTTCATTCGCCGGATTTCTCTGGTCGCTTTATACCCATCCATTACCGGCATCTGAATATCCATCAATATCAAATCGAAATATCCGCTTCTGGAATGAATTACCTTATCGATTGCCTCCACCCCATTTGCTGCTTCTTCAATCAGAAAACCTTCGTCTTTCAAAAGTGCCGATGTAATCTCTCTGTTTAATTCATTATCTTCCACAATCAATACACGTTTTCCGTGAAAGCAGCCCGTGGTAATACTATTTTCATTCTCTGCAAAATATTTTTCACTTTCTTCTGACATCACTTCCAGTTTAAGGTCAATGACAAATTCCGTTCCCTGCCCCAAAACGCTGTGCACGGTAATGGTTCCGCCCATCAGTTTTGTTAGTTTTTGAATAATGGTAAGACCGATTCCGCAGCCTTCCACTCCGCTATTTGTAGAATTCTGTTCCCGCTCGAAGATTTCAAACACATGCTTTTGGAATTCTTCACTCATTCCAATCCCCGTATCCTTAACACCAATCCGGTATGGAAGCTTTCCATTTACCATTTCTCCATTCTGCCAGATTCCAAATGTTACCATGCCACCGGGCAATGTGAATTTCTTTGCATTGCTAAGCAGATTCATACAGATTTGTGTAAGTTTCCCCTTATCCGCAAGCACATTTTTCTCCTGCACCTCACAGGAAACCACAAAATCCAATCCTGCTTTTTGCATATCAAGCTCATAAACATCCCGTATCTGCGTGGCAAATTGCTTTAAGTCGAGTTCCGACACTTCTACTTCTACTTCTCCATTTTCCATATGTGAAAGTTCCAGCACTTCTCCCAAAAGCTTCATCAGTACTTCGCTGGATCGTTTCACTTTATCAATCGCTCTTATGACAAGTTCCTCGTCTCCCGGATTCTTTGCAATCATGTCTGCAAATCCCATAATCGCATTCATTGGTGTTCGTATATCATGAGACATATTAAACAAAAATGTATGCTTCTCTCTATCTTCTAATGTTTCCTGCTCTCTTATCTGCTCAAGCATAGATTTTCTCCTTCTCCTCATGCAAGGAAATGTTAAACAACAGAATTTTCGTTCTGTTGTTTTCGTGCATCAGGCGCATAGTAATAAGCTTCCGAGCATCTGTTTCAGAAAGGTTCACAGCGAAGAAATCTGCTTTTTACTCTTTATCTGTCTTGGATTGACAACAAGACAAAACAGATTTTATTTTTTTTCATATATAGCGCAACAAAAATAGGCTGGGCAAAGAAGTTCCGTTGTCCAACCTGATTTTGATGCAAAGGTCTCAAAATCGTATTTGTTATTTTATGAAGCAGGTATGTAAGTAATCCAAACATTCATTGAAATCCAGAGGCAGATTGTGTATAATTTTAATATAAATGATTGGATTGAGATTGAGTTACAACAGAACGAAAATTCTGTTGTTTCTTATATCATCACTAACCCCATCCGCTCTATCTGCCTTGCATGGACATTTCCACTTTCTGCTGTATAAATCCGTGTCGTGCTTACACTTGAATGTCCAAGAATATCTGCCAGTCTGGACAAATCTTTTTCTCTTGCATAGTATGTTCTTGCAAATAAATGCCGCAGATTATGCGGAAATACTTTTTCCGGTTCCACTCCGGCTTTCTCACAAAGTGCTTTCATTGCACGCCAGATATTGGAACGATCCATTGGTCTTCCCGTTCTCGTCACAAACACCATTCCTGTTGCTCTTTTTTGTTTTTTAAGATATCGTTTTATCAATTCGCACAACTTGGCCGGCAGGAAAACAACTCTGTATTTTCCTTTATTGCTTACGCTCACTCTCCCGCTCCGAACAGCCTCTACAGTAATATATTTTAGCTCCGACACGCGAATTCCTGTAGCACATATAGTCTGAATTACCAGGGCTAACCGCTCATCTTTCTTTTCTTTCGCAGCGCATACCAGCTTTTGATAATCTGATTTCGTCAGTTCCTTTTGCTCATCCTGAAATAAAACCTTCTGCATTTTCATTTGACGTATAATCAAGTCATTCCAGTTCATAAATTGAAAAAATCCATTTATGGCTGCCAGCATAGCATTGACTGTAGCAAGGGCATACTGCTCTATAAGCATTTGCTTCCACTGAATTAAATGACTTTTTGTCAGTGTCCTGCCTTGCATGGACATATATAGCTGCAACAGACAATACTCATATTTCTGTACGGTCGCACTACTACGCTCACTTTCACATAAATGGATTTTATATTCTTCTATTTGTTCTAATGTCAATCTTCTGTTTTCACTTGTCATCGTATAGCCTCCTTTTTGCTGATAAATGTATTTTACCGAACATAAAAGAATTTATACGATATTACCGCTATCTTACACTTGCTGTTTACATCTGTCTCTACTACAAACAAAATCGACACGGCCAATGCCAATGAGTTTGATAAAGCTATCGAAACAGCTTCCTTCCAAAGTTATATAAGGCATTCTGCCATACTACGGTCCAGTGTCCACCTTCCATATCATAGAAAATATGGTCAATTCCTTGTTCGTTCATATAATCATGCAGTTCATAGGTCACTTTCCCGCAGACATCATCACTTCTGCCAACTGCCAGCATCAGTACTTTAAACGGTTCTACTCCTTCCGGGAGTGTCAAATCTTCAAGCGGTGTTTCCACCCGTGTGGTATCATTTGCCGCAGCAACTGCTGTCGCAGAGGAAAATGCACCCACGTATTCAAACAATTCCGGATAAGTATATGCCGCAGCCAGTGCATTTCTGCCGCCCATGGAATTTCCTGCCACTGCAGTATTCTCCCTGCCCCGCTTTACCGAATAATTTGCTTCTATATAAGGCATTACATTATGCACCAGTTCCTCCGTTGTATGGTTAAAGAAGGAAATACTCTGCCAAAAATCCAGTCCGTCCGCGCTCTCATTTTCATTAATATTACTGTTTGGACAGACTACAATCATCTCAGGCACATTTTCAAAATAATACAAATTCTGAAGAATCACATCTGCTTCTTTATTATGCCAGGTCCGATGGCTTCCGCCATACCCATGGAGCAGGTAAAGCACCGGATATTCCTTGTTCTCCCTGTAATCTGCAGGTAAAAATACCATGGCATGCCGCATGCTGTCTGTGATGTCCGAATGATACGTGATCGTCTCCGGTAAACGATAGACATAACCCACCTGCTTTTTCACAAAATACGGATTTGGTGTTTCTACAATGACTCCGTCCTCGTTTTCATTTTCATGATATTCCTGAATCTCCGCTTCAATTTGAAATTTCGTATTGCGCGCCTGCACCTGATAGCTTTCTATAACAAGAACTGCTGCAAATACAAGCAGCAGTCCCATCCTAAAACATCTGTTTTTCTCTTTCTTTAACATTCTGCATCCACCCAAGTCCATTTCCACTTATCTGCATTATTTACGGTTTCCATATTTATCGAATGTCTTTCTCAGAGCCTTCTCTGTCGGGAAAATAGAAGCGATCATCACACAGATTTGAACAGTTTCCAACACCACAGTCATAATTCCTATCGTATCAGTACTGCTTTTCACAAATGGAAGTTGTACAAGCACGGACGGAATCAGCATAATGAGTCCAATCTTATACCAAAGTCTCCCACAGTAATCATGCGCAAACTTCCAGGTATCTTCATTCTTCATAGACATCGATGTACGATATCCATATACTCCATTGATACTCTTCGGTGCATGCTTATACATGATTCTCCCGAAAATAATCATCAAAAGCGGAACCAACAAATTACAAATAAACATCGCAATCCAAAATCCCATAATCTTCACCTTCTATTTCAAATACAAACCGGCCAGTTTCATGTGCTCATCAAACGTGATGGTGTAAGTCACACTGACATTTTCATAAGAAGCATTCACCTGACAAATGACGTAATGCTGACCTTTTTGTGTTACTTCCTGAGAGTAAATACTTCCAAGTGCGGTTCTTTCGCCCCAGTTACTACTTAAGTCTTCCTTTGCACCGACCATGGTGGCCTTTGTCAATGCGGATTTCAATTGGTCTATGGACATCTCTTGTAATGTATCATAATCATCCTTATCCAATAAGTCAATGACCTCTGTCAGCTTTTGCTCTACTTCCGTCTGATTGAAAATCTGACTGTCTTTCACATCATTGGTTTTTGGCATAGACCACCGAATAAAGATTCCTGCAATAACGATAAGAAGTACAACCACTATCAGAATCTTATAAAGCTTCTGCCGTTTACATGCTTTCTTCTCTGCCTCAGAAATGGATTCGTTAAAGCCTTCCGCAATTTCCTCCACACTTCCCATAGAGGACAGAATGCAATCCACTCCTTCACCTGCCTGCATCCGCTCTGTAATTTCTGCAAGGAGCTGTTTTTCTATATCGCGCTTTTTTCTCTTACTGCAAACCACCTTGTGCGTCACTTGTTTTACATATTTCTCAGGACTCATTCTTCTTATCCTCCATGATCTTCTCCACACCGGCAGAGATATTTTGCCACACATTCCGAATCTGAATCAGTGCATTTTGTCCCTCATCGGTTATCCGGTAATACTTTCTGGAAACCTGCTTACCTTCTGCTTCGCTCCATTCGCTCACTACAAATCCTTCGTCTTCCAACCGATATAAGATAGGGTACAAAGTACCGTCCTTCAGCGAAAAAATCTGTGCACTTTTTTCCCGGATTTCCTGAATAATCTGATATCCATACTTTGGTTCTTCTTCCATCATTTTTAATACCAGCATATCCAGAACACCCTTCTTCATCTGCTTTTCGTATTTATCATTCATAAAACTGTCCTCGTATATACTTTGTAATACAAAGTATATAGTATATTTTAAGGTAAGTCAAGAATATTCAAAATTCCCATATATTGAAGTGTAGAAATTTCGTTATATTGATTCATTTCATTCGCCTCAATGTTTTTTCAATTTAGGTTA
>CAKRCD010000019.1 GCA_934307065.1 uncultured Bariatricus sp.
ACCGACTGACCAAAATGTGGGAGCTGCTGAGTCCACTGAATGGTGCCATGTTCCTCTCGGTTCAAAATGCCAATCGCTTGGAACCAAGCACACCGGATCCAAGTACCTCTCATAACGGAGGTGCTGCAGTATGGACACACCAATGCCTGTTGGAAGCTATCCGGATTAACGATCTCCAGGCAGCCTGTGCTCTTCTGGATCATCATTATGAAGAAACCGGCAAACGTGTATACACACTTTCACTCATGAAAGAACAGAGCTTTTGATTCGTTTCATTAATATTTTGGCGACTACACCAATAAGTCCCTGTGGAACCAATAACTACACGGAATCATGCATGATAATTGATTTTTTTGAATGGAATTTCATGTCACGAACGTGATTAGAAAATAACAAAAGCGTTCGCTGTCAGCTAATCCAGCTAACAGCGAACGCTTTGAAACCCGTCCCAGAGAGGATTCGAACCTCCGCTAACCGGCCTTAGGAGGGCCGTGCTCTATCCCCTGAGCTACTGAGACACATGATAATATTTGTGATTACTCACGCATATTATCATAGCTTTTTCTACTCTTTTTGTCAATAAAACTTTCGTTATGTTGTTTAATAAAACCTGTATAAAACCTGTATTCCATTACTCCACAATATCCATTGACGCAGATAATTCTGTCTGTGTTTCGTAATCTGCAATACGTTCATTAGTCTTTCAAAGGTTATTATGGAAATGAACTGCCAGAAGCGGTAACAGAAGAATTTGCGGATATATTGAAAGAAAAGTTTTAAAAATAAGTTTTTTATTTTATAATGATGTTGGGGTCAAAAGTCCGAGGCTGTGATGCCTGCGGATTGCAGATAAGAAAGAAGGAGTCAGATGATGAAATACGAAGCAATTTTATTTGATATGGACGGTACGCTGCTCCCGATGGAGCAGCAGGTTTTTGTGAGACAGTATTTTATGCAGCTCGCGAGGGTTCTCTGTCCTCTTGGCGTTACACCGGAGGTGCTTTATAAAGGCTTTTGGGGTGGTGTTGGAGCAATGATGAAAAATGATGGAACGGGCACCAATGAGGAGGTATTCTGGAAACATTTTACGGAGGTTGCCGAGGCAGAGAAACTTCAGAAGTCTATTGACTGGGATGCATTAAAAGAAGTTACTGAAGATTTTTATTCCAACGAATTTCATGAGGTAAAACCTTATATGGGTGAAAATCCACTGGCTAAAAAGGTGGTGGAACTGGCACACCAGAAAGCAGACAAGGTTATTTTGTCAACCAATCCGCTGTTTCCACATGTGGGACAGCTTGCAAGATTGAGCTGGGTTGGTCTTGGAGAAGAAGATTTTGATTTGATTACTTCTTATGAAAATTATTCCTACTGCAAACCAAATCCGAAATATTTTGAGGTTGTCTGTGAGCAGATGGGAGTCAACCCGAAAAATTGTCTGGTAATTGGAAACGATGAACTGGAAGATATGCATGCGGCTTCTTCTCTGGAAATGGATGGCTATCTGGTAACGGACTGTCAAATTGAACGGGAAGGTTATAAGTGGGATGGAAAACAGGGAAGTTTTGCGGAACTGGCAGAGTGGCTGGAAGCGCAATAAAAAGTGTTGATTATTATAATAAAGCAAATTTTACAGGAGGAAAGGAAAATGAAGGTATTAATTATTAATGGAAGTCCAAGAAAGGATGGAAATACTGCGATTGCCATACGTGAAATGGAACAGGTATTTCAGCAGGAAGGCGTGGAAGTGGAGACAGTGCAGATTGGGAACCAAGATGTAAGAGGATGTATTGCATGTGGAAGTTGTGCTAAAAATGGAAAATGTGTCTTTGACGATGTGGTAAATGAATTGGCTCCAAAATTTGAAGAAGCTGACGGATTAGTTGTTGCAAGTCCGGTTTACTATGCATCAGCCAATGCAACACTCATTGCCTGTCTTGACCGTCTCTTTTACAGCACCCCATTTGATAAGACTATGAAGGTCGGTGCAAGTGTAGTCTGTGCAAGGAGAGGTGGATGTTCCGCTACTTTTGATGAACTGAATAAATATTTTACAATTAGCAATATGCCAATCGCTTCCAGCCAGTATTGGAACAGCATTCATGGAAGAGTGCAGGGAGAAGCTGAGATGGATGAAGAAGGCAGACAGACTATGCGTGCCCTCGCAAGAAATATGACATTCCTTATGAAAAGTATTGCCCTCGGAAAAGAAGCGTATGGTTATCCGGAAAAAGAGCCACGTGTCGCAACGCACTTTATCAGATAATATTTTCAGAAGGCAACATCTTTACATCAGTTTACATGAGATATTTTGCTGCAATCACGAAGATGATAATCAGGATGAGCAAAATAGAGCAAAAATAGAACAGATTCTTTGTCTGTTCTTTTTTTTGCTTTTTCAGGGCAGCCTGTTCGTATTCTGCCTTTTTCTGAAGCAGTTCGGTGTCAGCGAAAGTGAGTGTTCTTGTCTTGTTGGCTTCCAGATAATCAATATCAGAGTCATCCGGTCCGTCTAATTCAGCGAGACTGGCAAGAACATCTTTATATGCGTCACTTCCAAGGGTATCTTTTGGTGGTTCTGGTAAATCGCCTTCGTAGATGACTTCAAAATCCTCATCGAATACAGCCAAATTATCAGGGTTATCTGTATTATCTAACCTATTTGATTTATCCAAGTTATCTCTATTATTTAATTTATCTAATTTATCCAAGCTATCTGATTTGTCTAATTTATCTGATTTGCCTAAGTTTTCTAAATTTTTCAAATTATCTATACTCATTATGCAAGACCTCCTTGCAGATGTTTGGTTTCTATCTTTTGAACTTATTTAATCACGATTCTTGGAAAATCTCAAGGGAGATAACAAAATCTTCACAATTTCTTTCTTTCCAAAATGAGACATGGTAAAATAAATGCAGGACTAAAAACGTGGAAATCAGAGGAAAAAGCCATGGCAATGACGGATTATGAAAAAGCATATAAATTAGGAAAAAAGGATTACCAGTATCGTCTGCTCCACCATCAGAAGCCTACGCTTCAGGTGCTTGATGATATTTTACCACCCAAGGGGTCTTATTCGGAGGTTCCGCTTGGACTTGTACAGATTCCATCGGAATTAATTATGGGAACGAAGTCGGTGGCGCGGAGTAATTCATTTGCAGGAAATTTTATGCCTATTTTGGATGAAGGCTCTGAGTTTGCGTATAAGTGGGGACGCCTCAGCACCAGTCAATTGGAAGAAGGAATCCGCGAACCGATTAAAGCATACGAGTACATGAATAAATTTTATGTAGAAGAAGGCAACAAGCGGGTCAGTGTCATGAAATATTTCGATGTATCTCCAATAGCAGGGTATGTGACCAGAATTATCCCAAAACGGACCGATGAACCGGAGAATAAAATTTATTTTGAGTTTTTGGATTTTTATCGCTTGACGGAAATGAATTATATTTGGTTTTCCAAGGAAGGTTCTTTTGCAAAGCTTCAGAGTTTGGTTGGCAAAGAACCTGACGAGATCTGGACTCATGAGGAACGCATAGATTTTCGTTCTGCATATTACTGGTTTTCTTCGGAGTATAAGAAGCGGGCACAACTTCCGATTACCTGTGGAGATGCGTTTTTGAAACTGATTGAATTATATGGATACAAAGAAATCTGCCAGATGTCAACCAGAGAACTGGGAAATCTGATTGACAAGAGCTGGGAAGAATTTGAACTTCTGGCAAAAAAGGACAAGATAGATTTAAAAATGATGCCTTCGAAAGAAAAGAAGCCACTTTTCAGCCGAATCCTTTCACCGGGAATCCAGAAGCTGAAGGTCGCCTTTGTTTATGAAAAGACAGCGACTTCTTCTGCGTGGACTTATGCCCATGAGCTTGGAAGGCTTCATTTAGAGCAGACTTTCCCGGAAGATGTGATAACTACCTATTATGATGGGGTAACGCAGCAGACGATTGATGGTGTGCTGGAGGATGCGATTCAGAAGGGGTACAGCATTATTTTTACGACCACACCTGCTTTTGTACAGGCCAGTGTAAAAGCTGCAATTAAACACCCGACTATCCGAATTCAGAACTGCTCAGTCAATATCTCCCATCGCTATATCCGTACTTATTATGCACGGACTTACGAGACAAAATTCCTGATGGGAGCAATAGCAGGGGCTATGAGTGAGGATGGGAAAATAGCCTATATTGCGGATTATCCGATTTTCGGAACGATTTCCGGAATCAATGCTTTTGCACTGGGGGCAAAAATGATTAATCCTCGCGCTAAGGTGTATCTAGAGTGGTCGTGCCTGAAAAATCATGATGCAATGGAGGCAATCAGACAGCTTCATCCTTCCTGCATTTCAGGAAAGGATATGGTAATTCCGGAGGAAGCATCTCCATTTTATGGATTATTTCATATGGAAAATGAGATTCCGCGTCATCTTGCTATGCCGATCTGTCATTGGGGGAAATTCTATGAGCAGTTAATTCGTACAATTATGGAGGGAACGTGGAAATACGATGATGACCCACTGGAAGCAAAGGCAATTAATTACTGGTGGGGAATGTCAGCAGGTGTAGTGGATGTGATTTGCTCCCGTAATCTCCCAATTGGAACGAAACGTCTGATTGAGCTGTTGAAGAACACAATTGTATCTGAAGAATTCCACCCATTTGCAGGGGTACTTTATTCCCAGGACAAGCTGATTCAGCCTGACCCGGATAAGCGTCTTTCTCCGGAAGAAATTTCATCTATGGACTGGCTTGCGGAAAATGTAATCGGGCGGATTCCGAAGGATGATGAGCTGGTTGAAAATGCATTGCCGACGGTAAAACAGCAGAGTACGGAAAAGAGAGGATAGACAGTCTATGAAGATACTTGCAATAGGCGATGAAGAATCGAAATATTTGTGGGACTTTTTTGATAAAAGTAAATTAGAGGGAATTGATCTGATTATTTCCTGCGGTGATTTGGACCCGAGATATTTGTCTTTTCTTGCTACATTTTCCAACGTTCCTGTACTCTATGTACATGGAAATCATGATGAAATTTACGATACAGTTCCACCGGAGGGCTGCATTTGCATTGAAGACAAGGTTTATGTGCACAATGGGGTACGTATTATGGGACTTGGCGGTTCTATGCGTTATCGC
Source organism: uncultured Bariatricus sp. (assembly GCA_934307065.1). Classification (GTDB taxonomy): domain Bacteria; phylum Bacillota; class Clostridia; order Lachnospirales; family Lachnospiraceae; genus Allocoprococcus. The sequence continues at coordinate 5,146 of CAKRCD010000019.1, forward strand.
CCGGGAAGCCATCAGTATACAGAGATGGAAATGAGGATGCGCTATGCAAAAATGAAACTGCGGTTTCAGCTTATAGGTGGAGTAGATATTTTGGTAACCCATGCACCTGCCCGTCAGTTAAATGACGGAGAGGATTTGCCACATCAAGGCTTTCAAGTGTTCCGTTCCATTCTGGATACTTACCACCCGAAATATTTTCTGCACGGACATGTGCATATGCAGTATGGGCGGAAGCATAAGCGGAATGATGTGTATCATGACACACAGATTATCAACGTATTTGAACGATACGTATTTGAGTTTTAAAGTTTTTCGTATTAGTTTAGAAGGAAAAGTATAGAGGAAATAAATACAAATGAGTATTAAAAGCAGAATTCCAAAGGATTTTTATAAGCTGTTTAACAGCAAATATATGGAGTATTATCAATTGGTTTTGCTGACGCTTTACGAGGAGTCAGGGCAATCGTATTCTCTGCTTGGACTTACGGAGGATGAATGTCAGGATATTATTAATGAAGAAATTGCTAAATTTACCATGGACTGGAGTCAGGATCAGTTTGAAGATGAAGGAGAACTACTTACACGCTCCAATATGGCATCAATTATGCTGAGAAGGCTGGAAGAGTGGGGATGGCTGCATAAGGACTATGACGAAACACTGAATCAATATGTAGTGTCCTTCCCGGATTACAGTCAGATGTTTGTGGATGTATTCCAGCGTTTGTTCAGCGAGGACAATAGCATGGAGCGGGAGAGCATTTTGGCAGTGTACAGTCATTTATTTACCTATAGTTCGGATAAAGAGAAAAATAATGATATTTTAAAAAGTGCACTTCAGACTTCCAAAGCACTACTGCAAATGCTTGCCAATATGCAGGAAGGGATTCGTGGATATTTTGAATCTTTGTCCCAGAAAAATACCTTCCTTGGGATCCAGGAGGTTCTGGTAAATGAGATGAACAATACTTATAGTGCCAAATATGCGATTCTGACAACCACAGACAGTTTTTACCGCTATAAAGAAGAAGTAAAAGAGTTGATTGATAAGAACCTTTCGGAAAACGAAATGCGTAAGCAGATGTTTATTGGAAAGAAATTGGAGATTCCGAAGGACTCGGCAGTGTGGCATAGAAATGAACGTGCCATTGATTTATGTGATGAGGCGATGGAGATTTTGTTTCAGATTAATCGTGAGTTTGACAGTATCGAGCGGCGCTATAACCGGTTGATTGATCAGAAACGAACCTTTGCCAAAAGGGCAGCAGCCCGGATACGTTATATTCTGGTGGAAGGAAATATTGAAGAAGACCGCACAAAGGCTCTGGTAAGATTGTTAAATAACAGCAGCCGCAGGGGAGAAATCCTAGATGATCTGGGACAGCGTTTTGGCATGACAGAGCGATTCCAGGTAATAAAGGAAAAGAGCTTCATGCGACCAAGGGATGGCGAACGGGCAGAATTTACACCGCAGAGGATAGAAACAGCCGAGGAAACTGGTCAGAATCTGGAAGAATTTGTGGTAAAGCCTCTTTATACACAGGCAGAATTGCAGGCATTCCGAGAAAAAAACGAAGTAGACGGTGCATTTCAGGTTACAGAGCAGACCGTGCAAAGTGTGGAAGATTTGGAAAAATTATTATTTGTATGGCAGGAGACTACAGAAGTTGCCACAAGTGCACTGGATATTGAAATCGGAGAAGAATTTAAGACGGAGGATGGAATGCAGTATTCGGGATTTTCCATCAGGAGGAAATAGCAGATGATAGATTATTTAGAAAATTTACCCATAACAGAAGCGGAAAAACTTAGAAAGACCATATCAAGTTTATTCAGACAGACTTGCATTTTACAGGAAAAATATGACCCGGTTACCTTAGTTCCAAGTGATAATGAACAATACGAAATCTGTAACCGGCACAAGGATTTTATGGAAAGCTATCTGGCTGTAATGGGCTGTGAAATGGTGCATGATTCCCAGGAACATGTATTCCGACTGGTGGGAGATGGCGCAGAGGCACTGACACTTTCAAGGACTTCTACCATCATTATGCTGCTAACCAAGATGATTTACCGGGATAAGATTATGGGGCAGAGTCTTTCCGCTACCGTGACGAATCTGGAGGAGTACCGTGAATATGGGAAAAATACGAATCTTTTGAATCAGAAGCTTACGGATGGTGAATGGAAGGAAGCCTTGTCGCTGATGAAAAAACATCAAGTGATAGAGTATCCGGGAGCACTTCGGGATTTGGAAGATAACACACCGATTTACATTTACAGTACCATTAATCTGTATTGCAGCTCTGCTATGATTAATGAACTATTAGAAGCATACAAAGAGGAGGCGGATACGGATGAAGCGGGAACAGTCGAAGAAAATATTTACCAGAATGCTGATTAACAACTGGGGCGGAATCGACCATCAGGTGATTCAGTTTCATGAGCATGTCAATTTGTTCAGTGGTAAAAGTGGTTCGGGGAAATCTACTGTTATGGATGCTATGCAGGTGGTGCTGTACGGAAGTGTCCGCAATGATTTCCTAAACAGGGCAGCAGATGACACCAAGAATAAACGTAGTGTGCTCAGCTATCTGCGCGGAGAACAGAAGGATGGTACGGCAAACCGTGAGAATCAGGACTTCTATTCTCAGATTGTATTGGAAATCAAGGACACGGGAAGTAATAATTATGTGTGTATCGGAACTGCATTTGAAGTGGCACGCGGTGACCAGGATTTGAAGAGATTTTGGTATTTCAGCCATGTGGGTCAATTCCCGGAGGATGAGTATTTATCGGAAAACCGGATTCCGTATTCCCATAGTGAACTAAACCGGCTTATCCGGGAGCGCTCAGAAGCGGATGTGAACAGAGGACATGCGAATCTGAACCGTATTTACCCATCTCAGGAGTCTTATATCAATACGTTAAATGACGTGATTTTCGGTTATGTGGATGCAGGGCGTTTTAAGACCATGCAGAAAAGTGCCATTGCTTTGCGTATGACAAATGGAACAGGTCAGTTTATCAAGGATTATATGTTTCCAAAGAGTAAGGAAGATACGATTTCTGCCCTCAGTGAGCAGTTAGCGGCTTACCGCGAGATCAAAGAACAGGTGGAAACCCTGGAAAAACAGATTGAATTGCTGGATGAGGTGCACGTTCATGACCGGGCCCTGACACAGGCAAAGTCAGACCAGATTCGGGCGGAATCACTACTGCGGATTCTGGATATGGAAAGTGTAAAAGCACATATTGATTCTAATGAGAGAGATTTTGAAAATGTGCAGGCTGCTATGCATGAAATTAGAAGGCAGAAGGAAGAACTTCATACTCTTCTGGAAGAAAAACGAGATGCATTGGCTAAGATACAAGCAGAACTCAAATCTTCGGAGCTGGAACAAAAGAAAGAAAAGCTGGAGGATTTGAATAAAATCATTCAGTCCTGCAGCAATGAGGCGGCAGACTGGCGCAAGCTGGTAAAGGATTTAAAGGCCTGGGAAGATACAGAAGGAATCAGTGACTATCTCAGCAATCCGCTTTATAATCTGTTAGATGAGTTTGACACGCAGGAGATTACAGAAGAGCTGTTTGAAAAATTAAAACGAATGCTGAACGATACTTATGAGTCTATTATAGAAGAGCTTGATGAAGTGAAGCAGAATTATAAAGAGATACAGACGGAGTATCAGGAAAAGCAGGACATTTTAAAGGATTTAAAGAGTGATAAAAAGCATTATAAGAAAGAATTGAAAGATGCCAGGAGGCGGTTAGAGAGCGAGTTGTCTAATCGCTATGGAAGAACGATTCATGTAGAGGTGCTTGCGGATTTATTTGATATTACAGACGAGGACTGGCGAAATGCGATTGAAGGGCGTCTGGGAAGAATCAAATTCGGTTTGGTAGTAGAACCTCGTTACGCGTTGGATGCTGCAAAGATTTTCCGCCAGATGAAGAAGGAAGAATACGAGACGGTGGATTTAATTAATACCGCAGCCATCTTACGTGATAAGCCGGAGGCAGACAGGGATACTTTATATGAGGCTGTCACAACGGAGATTCCATATGTGGATTTGTGTCTGAAACGGTATCTTGGCCGCATTTGTAAGTGTGAAAATGTGGAAGAACTGAACGAAGTAAAAGACGGAGTTACGAAGGATTGCTATTCTTACAGTAACTATATGTTCCGCCATTTGAGACAGAAGGATTATAAATATGCCAGTATTGGCAAGAAAATATCCCAGAAACAGATTCGGGAACTGGAAGAGGAGTCATTTAAGCTGAGTGAAGAACTGATTTCCATAAGTCAGGAAATCTCTACTTTGCAGCAGGTAAATGACCTGGAGCGTCTGCAAAGATATGAGTATGAGAAGGTGCTTCGTCTGTCTAAAGCGGGGGAAGAACTGAAGAAACGCAATCGGGAAGCCGATAAGCTTCAGGCAGAAATCCGGGAATTGGAACAAGGGACTTATATTATATATTTGAAAGAGCAGGAGCAGGAACTTCAGCAGAGCATTCACACAATGGATGTGACTTCGGACCAGCTTTCAGAAAAAAATGGTCTGCTATTACAGCAGCAAGGAAGACTGGAAATTGAGATTCGTGACGGAAAGAAACGTCTGGAAGAATTACAGCTTGGCTTTGTTCCAAATCAGGAATTGCTTGAGGAGGCGCAGCAGGCTTACCGGAATGGACAGGCGAATGAATGCAGGAAGAAGCAAAAGCAGGCTCTGGATGAAGCAAAGAAGACAGAAGAACAAGAGCAGGAACTTCGTGGAACAGCCAGGGCAAAATTCAACCGTGCATTTCCATCTTATGATTTTGGCGGTATGGAGCAGGAAAATACAGTTTACGATGAACTTTTAGAACGATTCCGCAAGAATTTTGAGCCAGAATACAAGGCACAGTTTGACAAGCAGTATAGACTGGTTTACCAGATGCTCCGTGAAAATGTCATTGCAACGATTCATGGCGAGATTAAGGCTGCGAAACGTCACCGCCGGGAGATTAATGCCATGCTCGCGAAGATTCGATTCTCGGACAGCATTTACCAGATTGATATTCTTCCAACAGATGATGAGAATCGCCAGTTCTATGAAATGCTGACGGCAGAGGAACTGGACACCAAGGTAATCGATACTGAGATGGATGGGCAGCTCAGCTTTGGAGAGGATTTGTTTTATCAAAAATACGAAATGCAGATTCAGCGTCTGACTGACAAATTCATGCCGCCAAGAGAAGAAGACCAGACCGTGCGTGCGGCATACAAGAAGGATATGGAGAAATATGCGGATTACCGCACTTATCTGAAATTCAGTATGTATGAGCAGGCAGTGGATGCAGATGGAAATGTAAAGAAGAATTATGTAGATGATATGGCAGGGCGTGATTCGGGCGGAGAAGGTCAGAATCCGAAATATGTTGCCCTGCTTGCCGGATTTGCTATGCTCTATAATCAGCAGAGCAACCGGGAATCCAAGATTCGTCTGGTAATGCTTGACGAAGCATTTTCCAAGATGGATAAAGAGCGGAGTGAGGTCTGCCTACATTATGCAAGACAGCTTGGACTTCAGCTTGTAGTCTGCGTTCCGGATGAAAGACTGCAGTCATTGATTCGCAATGTAGACTGCGTTTATGCATTCCGGAGAGCGAACAACCGGATTTCTATGATACATATTGATAAAGGACAGTATTTTCAGATGATAGAGGGGAATGCCATTGAAAACAAAAGTGACGCTGGCTCGTTGGCTCATCGATAAGACAAATAGTGAAGCATACCGCGCAGGAAAATTAACAGGGCAGAAGCATCCAAAAGTAGTAAAAGAACTGATTGAAGCGGTTGGCGGAATGCAGCCGCTTCTGAAACAGGCAAAGGAACTGGAGGAAGAACCTCTGCTTGGAAAAGCCGGAAAGTTCAGCGTGGACTGGCGGGATATGGGTGGCGATATTAAGAAACTCACTTATGATGTTTCCATTATTCCGGAGCTTTGCATGCGGGAAGGAATGAAAGATCCAAGAGAACATCAACTGGATTTGATAGAGCAGGTAGACAGATGGAAAGCCGAAGTGTCTGAATGCGAGTGGATTCTGTCTTATTATGAGAAAATGCTGGACAAACTGAAAAGTGGAAAAATTGTTCGGGATGCAGAAGATGAACTGCTGTTTTCATGTCTGAACTATATTGTCAGGTTACATGATGATGTCTGGGAGCGGAAGTTGAGTTCCGATGTGTTTCATAATTCTAAAAAATTCAAGAAGGAGTATCAATCACGAATAGCTACCATACTCAGAAATCATTCGCCATATTATATCGATGGGATGAGTGATGATGAATTATTGGCAATGCACAGGGTTCATTCCTATGCACAGACCTTGGAATGGAAAGGGGCAGTGCAATATCTGACAGATGGGGAATATCTTGTAGATACTTCAAATATGCCTTATGGTACAATCCTTAATTCACAGACATTAGAACATTCGATTCCATCTAACGCTTCTGGATGTAAGCGGATTATGACGATTGAAAATAAAGCCAATTACGAAGATATGACATATTCGGAGGATACCATTTACATTTTCTGTCATGGATTCTTCACGCCAAAAGAGGTTCGTTTTTTGAAAAAATTGGCAGAGCTTGTAGATTCAGACTGCGAATTTCTGCACTGGGGCGATATGGATTTTGGCGGGATAAGTATTTTCCTGTTCAATCAGGCGAAGGTATTTCCCAAATTAAAGCCTTACAAGATGGACGTAGAAGCATTTAAAGAGGCATTGGAGGCAGGTGCAGGAATGCCATTGGAAGAAAGCACAAGAAAGAAATTAGAAGCGAAAGATGCAGGAATCTTGATAGAGTTAAAGGATATGATACTGGAAACAGGAAAAGTGGTGGAACAAGAAACATTTATATAGCAAGAAGGAAATAGAAATTTGAGTGACATAGATAAGGAGATGACGAGAAGGAGAAACGGATGATGAAGTTCGTTTCTCCTTTTTTGTATGTTCAGTAATAAGGCTGATATTTTTGTGCGTAAATTTACAAATAAATAATTTAAAAATAAATGGTAATAATATTAATTGCCAAAATGCCGAAAAATAAAATGCCAAAAAACCGAAAAAACAGATGCCAAAATGCCGAAAAATAAATTGCCAAAATGCCGAATTTGAAATATAGTATATTTGAGGTGACAAATCAATGAAAAAATATAGAATTCGTATAGTTGATGAAATGTTGAAGGATAAACTAGAAGCAAAAGGAGCAGTTGTTATTGAAGGACCAAAGTGGTGTGGAAAAACGACAACTGCCATGCAGGTCGCAGGAAGTATATTGAGAATGGACGAACCAAGTAAAAGAGAGACGAATATTCAAATGTCTGAAATAGCTCCAGAAAGGTTATTAAAAGGTAAAACACCAAGACTTATTGATGAATGGCAGATTGCACCAAAATTATGGGATGCAACGAGATATGAAGTAGATATACGTGGTGAAGAAGGGCAATTTATATTAACGGGTTCCGCGGTTCCTGTTGACTCAGATGATATTACACATTCAGGAACAGGACGTTTTACATGGTTAATGATGAGACCGATGTCTCTGTTTGAATCAGGGGAGTCCTCAGGAGAAGTAAGTTTGGAAAATCTTTTCTGTAGTCCGGAAACAATACAGGGAATTAATAATTTGGATATAGATAGTCTTGCTTTTTTGATTTGTAGAGGCGGATGGCCTCATGCTGTCGGGATGAAAGAGAAAGTATCGTTGATGCAAGCAGAGGATTATTATGAAGCGGTGGTTAAATCAGATATAAACAGAGCGGACGGTGTTAGTAAAAATCCTGAAAGAGTGAAAAGATTAATGAGGTCTTTTGCAAGAAATCAAGGAGCTCAGATTACAAATACTTTATTACGAGATGACATTATTGCAAACGACACAGAATCATTAAATGAGGATACAATAGCATCGTATATTAATGCATTAAAAAAAATATTTGTTATCGAAGATATGCCGGCATGGAATCCAAATTTGAGGTCAAAAACATCCATTAGGACATCTGATACAAGATATTATATTGATCCTTCGATTGCAGTAGCAGCTTTGGGTATAGGACCACAGGATTTGCTTAATGATTTGAATACAATGGGTTTGTTATTTGAAACTATGTGTGTGAGGGATCTTCGGGTATATGCAGAAAGAATTGGCGGAAATGTATTGCATTATAGAGATAAATCAGGATTGGAATGTGATACAGTGATTCATCTTAAAAATGGTAAATATGGTCTGGCTGAAATAAAACTTGGAGGCCAAAAGTTAATAGAGGAAGGAGCAGCAAATTTAAAATCATTAGCAAATAAAATAGATACATCCAAAATGCCAGCTCCGTCATTTTTAATGATTGTTGTTGGTGCAGGAGAGTTTGCGTATAGGAGAGAAGATGGAATATACATTGTACCAATAGGATGTTTGAAAAACTAATTTGATGTTAAAACAGGAGTAATTTGTTATGATTAAGCAGATAGTAAAAGGGAAGAAGATATTTTCAAGAAAAGCGCAACCTGCTACAACATCTGACAGACAGGTTGTAACAGATCTTTTAGATACACTTAAAGCAAACAGAGAAATATGTGTTGGTATGGCTGCAAATATGATAGGTGTAAATAAGGCAATTATTGCAGTATCGGTAGGTCCATTCCAGTTTGCAATGATTAATCCGGTAATCACAAAAAAGAGCGGTGCGTATCAGGCACAGGAAGGCTGTCTGTCACTTGATGGAGTCAGAGAAACTGTCAGATATGAAGAAATAGAAGTGGATTATCTTGACCAGAATTTTAAACCGCAGCATGGGGTATATTCAGGATGGACTGCCCAGATTATACAGCATGAGGTGGACCATTGTAATGGGATAGTGATTTAAAGGAACACAGAGATTCTTTTACAGTTGAGGGATTAGAGTGTTGAAGTAGAGGGTAAAAAATGCTTAGAATAGATGTTCCAGCAGCAGACCGGCATGAATGCGCATATTACGAAGCCGATTGATGCGAATAAATTGAAATCATGCATGGCGAGATTAATTTCAAACTAAAATATGCCGGAGAATAGTTATGAAAATAGGAATACAAAAACGAAATACAAAACTTTAAATATTGTAATCAGGTGGTGATTATATAGGACACCTTATCGTGTACTCTGTTCTTATCAAAGAAAGAAAAGGAGCAGAAGTACAATGAAAGGATATAACACAGAAAATGGTTACATGGGATATGTTGGCGATGAATATCAGTTATTTGCAAGTGAAGCTGATTATCGTGAATGGATGGAAGACTAGAAAGAGTAAAAGTGTAGTAAGTAAAAGCCGCAGGTATTGTAAAGAAAACAATATCGGCGGCTTTTGTATATATGTAGGCAATGAGCCAAAGTCCATGTTTATATGAAATCATGGTTATTGCTGGGGTAAACGATTTATGGTACTGTGGTGATTACAGAATTTCAACCCTAAGGTCAGCGAGCAATTCGTCTGTCTTCATAAGTGAAACGGCATCAATCAGTTTCATCCGAAAGGTCATGGTGCCTCCTTTGCATTGATGTGTGCGACTGGCGGCAAGTTCTCCTGCAAATCCCATAAATACACAGCAGGAAGCTGCACTTTCCAGTAAAGTCGCCTGAGAGCATTCGTGGGAAGCCACTGCTCCGAGAAATGCACCAAGCAGGCAGGAGGACATACATCCTGAACCGGTAATTTTTGCCATTAGAGAGTCTCCGTTGTGACAAAGGTATGTAGTTACTCCATCCGTGATGATATCGGTTTCGCCTGACGCAATTACAATTATCTGCTCCGCAGACGCATAGGCTTTTAAATCTGAGATAAATGCATCCCAGTTGATTTTACCAGAATCTTCCGGTGCGGCATCTACTCCGGCTGCCGTTTTTTGATTCTGGATCAAAGCGCGGATTTCCGAATAATTTCCACGGATACAGGTGGGATGCAGGGCATGAATCAGAGAGATGCATTGTGTTCTCCGATAAGAAGAACCTGCCACTCCCACAGGGTCAATCACAATGGGATGTCCTAATTCTTTTGCCCGGTATCCGGCTGCAAGCATTGCTTCATAATCTGCGATTGCACCCATATTGCACACCAGAGCGGAAGTACCTTCTGTAATCTCAGCCACTTCAAGTGGATGATGTGCCATCACAGGAGAAGCACCAATTGCAAGCAGAATATTTGCACAGTCATTAACTGTCACTGCATTGGTAATGCAGTGGATGACAGGGTGCTGCTTTCGGATTTTTGTATAAAATTGATCCACATGAAGTGACTTCATTTCCATCTTAGTTTAAACCTTCCTTCATTTTTGCGAGCATTCCCGATTTCTTTAACGGTATCGTGATACAGATTGCAATGATAGTTCCGCCACAGGTACTGATTAAAAATGGAATGACAAAGGTAAAGAGAGCAGCAGCTTTATTTCCCATCACAAGATAAGCAATTGGATAAGAAAGCATACCACCGATAATACCGGTTCCCACTACTTCACCGATGTATGCGTATGGCAGTTTTTTGAAATGCTGATATAAAAGTCCTGCAAGTAATACGCCACACATACTTCCCGGAAAAGCAAGGAGTGTTCCCATTCCCAGGAAATTACGGATGAGTGATGCGATAAATGCAGCTGCAAGTCCCCACCATGGTCCTACAAGTACAGCACATAAAACATTGACTAAATGCTGCACCGGTGCACATTTGGAGCCGAATACCGGGAAAGAAAACAAACTGCCAACCACAGCAACTGCTGCAAAGATAGCGGTAAGTGTCATTTTTTTGATATTTGTGTTATTCATTTTGTCCTCTCTTTCCTTCTCTGTCCAAGAGGACAGAAAAAGTTACTTTTGTTTTTGTACCGCTTTCATAACTGCATTTACAATCAGGCAGAGAACAATTGTAATCACCATATCAGGTAAGGTATTTCCGACTGGAGTATCTACCCTCATAAGTACACGATAAAGCACAAATCCGACCAGCCAGATGAGCAGATTCTTCACATCAAACGAAATTGCAAGGGAGTCTGCTTTCTTTAAAATGAAATAATCGGCAATCTGTACAGCAATCATTGGAGCAAACACAGAACCAATCAAGTATAGGAAATTCGTAATGTTGTCCATCGGATAAACAATTGCTGCAATCGTACCAATTATAGTTACGATAACAGCTGCCCATTTCTCCGGAATTTTAGAAGAAATGGATACGCAGGATACACCGGCAGAGTAGGCATCTAAGAAGGTAGTGGTTACTGTTGAGAATACAATAATCAGTAATCCCACAATACCAAAACCGGCTTTCAGCATAATCTGGGCAATATCGGATTCCCCGGTGTAAATAGCTGCGCCCATACCGATGATGTACATGAAAATGCTGACAATGCTGTAAACAACAACGCTGACGCAGGTGGCAGCAAATGGTTTCTCAGCTTCTCTCGTGTAGTCGCTGATAAGTGGCAGCCAGGAAAGAGGCATTGCTACAGCCAGTTCTACAGCCGCTCCGAAGCTTAAGCTGTCATCTATGGCAGAGACAGCTCCGCTTCCACCGAAGAAAATAACCTTGAATAAAACAAGGGTAAGTACAAACAGTGCTGCCATAGCAACGGTATTCAGCTTTCCGAGATTGGTAAGTCCTACGAGAATCCATGCGATGATCAGTAAGCCGATAACGATGGCCCAGAGCCATTCACCGGCTGCAAAGATTCCATTTGCCGCAAGCGCACCATCGTAAATCATAATGGCTGTCCAGCCTACAAGCTGAAGCACATTTAAAATGACAAAAAGCAGGCTTCCTTTGTTACCGAAGCTCATTTTTACGGTTTCCATAGCACTGCGTTTCTCACGTGCTCCAATCATGCCGGCTGCAAACATCATCAGACCGCCAATCAGGTGTCCGAGAAGGATGGCAGCCAGTGCTTTTTCAAATCCAAGTGGTGCAAAATAAGTTCCGGTCAGAATTTCTGCGATAGAAACACCGGCACCAAACCAGATAAGTCCGTTACTGAAAACAGAAGTTCCTTTATTTTCCATGTCATATACCCCCTATTCAAAATACTCGCCTTTGATGGCAAATGCATGATTCATAGGTCCACTGCCTTTTCCAAGGTCCAGCATTGCTGCAAGAGCACCTGAAATATAGGTCTTTGCATATTTGACGGAAGTAGCCAGGTCATGACCTTTTGCAAGGTTTGACGCAATCGCTGAAGAAAGAGTGCATCCAGTTCCGTGTGTATTCGGATTATCAATTCGCTTTCCGTGGAACCATACCGGTTCAGCAGCCTTCTGATATAAAAGATCGTTGGCATCATTCAGTTGATGACCGCCTTTTAAAAGGACTGCGCAGCCGAGGGTTTCACAAATTACTTTTGCTGCTTTTTCCATGTCTGCTTCTGATTTTATTTCCATTTCGGAGAGCACTTCTGCTTCCGGGATATTTGGTGTGATTACAGTAGCAAGCGGTAATAATTTACTTTTCAAAGTGCCGATGGCTTCCTCGCTGATGAGACGCGCTCCGCTGGTTGCCACCATGACAGGATCTACCACGATATTCTTTACATGGTATGCAGAAAGCTTTTCTGCGATGGTTTCAATTAACGCACTGGATGAAACCATACCTGTCTTGACTGCATCTGGATAGATATCTGTAAAAATACAATCCAACTGCTCTGCCAAAAATGCTGGAGTTACCTCCATAATATCTGTTACGCCGGTTGTATTTTGGGCAGTAAGTGCCGTAATGGCGCTCATGGCATAAACTCCATGTGCGGTCATTGTCTTGATATCTGCCTGAATGCCGGCGCCTCCACTGGAATCACTCCCAGCGATTGTTAATGCTGTGTTCATATTCATTCTCCTTTGCATTAATTTTTTATAGCGATAAAAGGTGGTGCCCCCAATCTACCGCTTTTGTTTCTATGAAACAAATAGTTATAAAATGTTGTTTACCAGCTCAAGCAAGTGTCTGGTTTCTGCTTCGATGTCAGGGTTTGCAAAAATGCCACTGACTACAGCAATCCCTGCGATACCGCGTCCCGAAAGCCGGACAGCATTCCCGGAGGTAATTCCACCGATTGCCACAACCGGAATAGAAACGCTTTCACAAATCCGTTGAAGTAAGGCATGGTCCATTGGTTTTGCATCTGTCTTGGTACTGCTGCCAAATACGGCCCCACTTCCAAGGTAGTCTGCTCCCGAAGCTTCGGCTTCTTTTGCCTGCTCAACCGTCTTGGCTGTTACACCGATGATTTTATCATCACCAAGTATCTCCCTTGCACTTACAAGCTGCATATCTGACTGACCGATATGCACACCGTCTGCGTGGATGCGCTTTGCAAGAGCAACATTGTCGTTGATGATGAGAGGAACCTTATAGGATTTGCATAACTGCTGAATTTCCCGTGCTTCCTGTTCAAAATGAGCCTCATCCAGTTCTTTTTCCCGGATTTGTATCATGGTAGCTCCACCCTTTAAGGCCTTTTCAACTTGTGTGTATAATGTTTCGTCTCCCAGCCAGCTACGGTCCGTTACCGCATACAGCCGAAGGCAATTCCTGTCAAAATTTATCATATAGATTCCTTCCTAAGTATGCAAAAATGCAGAATCCAACTACGGATTCTGCATCTACTTACTCTGTGCGATATTTCCCTACGTTGGCATTATCCAAATCAGGTTCTGGGTTAAAGCATCCGCTTACTCTCAGCCTGCCTACGCAAGCACCCCATTTTTAACTTATTTGTAACACCAATAATTATACCCCGTATTGCGGAGATTGCAAGGAAATATTTTTATACTTATTAAATCATTTCTAAGAATGCTGCGATACGTGTATCAAGCTGTCCTGCATCTGTCTGAGAATAATCTGTTTCAACATGCATATAAGGGATTCCTTTTTCAGTTACAAATTTCTCAATGCTCTTAGCTTCGATATTGTATGTATGGCAAGCCTGAAGTGTCATTTCTACAACACCTTCAATCTGGTATTCTTCCAGAAGTCTTCCAAGCAATTCGTAACGGTTTGGATTTGGTGTCATAACAGAACATCCGATAGCAAGGTAACGTTCTGCGATTGCCTGGTAAATATCGTCTGCATTTTCATCGATGAGACGGTCTACTGATTTAGCACCACCACAGTTTTCGTAGCATACAACATTACCACCGTTCGCTTCGATTGATTTTACAACTTTCATTGGAGCCCCACTGCTTGGACATCCGGTTAAGAGAATTCTTTTCTTTCTTGCAGGTTTTTCGCCTTCTGCGTATTCTTTCTCGATTTTTTCACGAAGTGCGTCAATTTCAGCAGGCATTTTTTCTCTGTCAAACTTGAACTGACTGCCGTAGAGTACGCCAAAAAGGTCAGAGCCGTTCATTGGAGCCGGTTCATTTTTCATCAATTCATAAAATTTACGAAGTGCCAGTCTTCCTTCATTTGCAACATGTACTGCATGGCGAAGTTTTTCTTCTGTGATTTCTACGTTAAATGTTTCTTCCAGATATTCTTTGAAACGAATGATTTCACTCTTCCATAATTTAAGAGCTTCAGCGTTCTGTGTATTAGGAAGTTCCATGATATAGACATTCTTGAAGTCTTTCATTAATTCATACATTTTCTTCTTTCCATCACAAGTTGTTTCACCGACAACTACGTCAGAGAAATAGAAGAATGGACATTTATCAGATACAGCAAAACCATAGCTTGATTTTACAAGCGGACATAGGTTCTTTGGAAGGTCTCTTTCTGCAATCGGAATTGTCTCGTCTGATGTAGAGCATAAGCCTACTGTTACAGCGCCCATAGCCATTGCGATTTCCTGAGGGAAATAAGTGCAGTATGCTCCGATTACAGGGATTCCTTTGTCTTTAATTTCTTTCATTGTTAAAAATGATTTTTGTCTCTGCTCTGCAAATTCTTCGAAAATCTCAGGCAGGTCTTTGATTAATTCCATTGTATTGCCTCCTATAGCATATAAATTTCTAGTATCTATTGTAGTCTTTTTGACAGATTACAACAAATAGAAATTTCTTATATATAAGTTGCATATAGATAAAACCAATAATAGAAATATATTGTAAAATGATTTGTCAGTTTCTATAATGAATACAATCTTATGAAAGTACGAAACGGAGGAGCACGACAATGAACATTAAGCTTAGAGAATATACTTCTAAAGATGCCGCTGCTGCATGTGAAATCTGGAATCAGGTTGTAGATGACGGGGTTGCATTTCCGCAGGAGGAAGATTTGACAGAGGAAAGCGGAGATGTTTTCTTCAAAGAGCAGACTTACACCGGTATTGCAGAAAACGAGGATACAGGAGAGACAGTAGGTCTTTATATTTTACATCCAAATAATGTGGGAAGATGCGGACATATCTGTAATGCGAGCTATGCGGTAAAACGGGATATCCGTGGTCAGCACATCGGGGAAAAACTGGTGCTTGACTGTCTGGCAAAGGCAAAAGAAAAAGGATTTAAGGTAATGCAGTTTAATGCTGTTGTTGCAACAAATACGCATGCACTGCATCTTTATAAGAGAATCGGATTTACACAGCTTGGGGTAATTCCGGGAGGATTCAGAATGCCGGACGGACATTATGAGGACATTATTCCACATTATTATGTGTTGTAATCTCAGCGGATGAAATTCGTAGGTGCCATAAATTGAAACCGTATCAACAAAAAAGCCTTGTTTCATCATGTCATGTGTACATGAAAGAAACAAGGCGCTTGTTTTTACGATGGGAATGCCATCATTTTATACATATAAAATTTTATCTGGTATAAACATTCTTTCCGCCAAGGAAAGTCTGGCAGATAGGAATATCTTTGATATGGTTTTCGTCTGCTTCAAACGGATTTTCTCCGAGAATCACGAAGTCGGCCAGCATACCATCTGCAATTTTTCCTTTGATATGTTCTTCAAAGCTTGCATATGCACCGCAGCAGGTGTAGCTGTCAAGCGCTTCCTGAACAGTGAATTTCTGGTCTGGTAAGTATGGGCCCACATTATCATGGAGCGTCGTTCTGGTAATGGCACACTGCATACAGCTCATGGCATCCGGCAGTTCTACCGGGCAGTCGGTTCCGTTGCTGACGGTAGCTCCTTTGTTCATCAGTGTTTTCCAACTATAGCTTGTAGAAGCTAGTTCTTCTCCGACACGTTCTTCCACAATATGATTATCATAATCCAGGAAAATGCTCTGTGCATATACATGAAGCTTCAGTTTTGCAATCTTTTCGAGCTGGTCTGCTCTTGTAATCTGACAGTGGACAATGCCGTGTCTGTGGTCCTTTCTCGGACATTCGGCAAGTGCTTTTTCATAGGCATTCAGCACTCTGTCAAGGCAGGCATCTCCGATAGTATGGACAGCAGCCTGCATACCATGTGCATTTGCATAACCAATCATTTCATCCATGGTTTTCTGAGTGAAAACCGGGATTCCGCAAGTAGATGGGTCATCCGCGTAAGGACGGCTGAGAAATGCGGTTCTTGCACCAAGGGCACCATCTCCAAGCATTTTCAGTGGTCCGATTTTAAACATTTCTGTTCCGCTTCCGGTTACATTTCCCGCTTCCACAAATTCTTTCAAAGAGGAAAGATCTGTAAAATTACTCTGTTCATAGACACGGACTGTGAGCTCACCGGATGCTTCCAGTTCTTTATAAGCATCATTGACTGTCTGCCATGGAACGGAACGGTATACGCAATAGTCATCGGTCTGACTGCTTGTAACACCATAGCTGTTTAGTGCTTTACAGGCAATACGAAGCATGTCTTTGATTTCTTCCTTATCCGGAACCGGAATTATTTGATAAACGGCATCCATGGCATTGTCGAAGAAACGTCCGTCCGGCTCTCCGTTTTCTATTCCAATTTCTCCACCCTCCGGCTGAGGAGTATCTGCTGTCACACCCAGGATTTCCAGGGCTTTGCTATTTACCACCAGACAGTGGCCGCAGGCTCTGACCGCACAAATCGGAGTTTCTGTCGATACCTTATCCAAATCATAGCGGTTTGGCATACGGTTCGTATCGGTAAAATAATCTTGATTCCATCCACGACCCTGAAGCCATGCACCCGCTTTGCAAGGATGCTCTGCAAGGAAATCAGAAAGACATTTAACCATGTCTGCCAAACTGGTTGTGTGCTCGGCAAGCTGTGCTTTCATAAGGCTGCCACCGTAATTTAACAGATGCATGTGACTGTCATTAAAACCACTGCATACGAATTTACCCTGTAAATCAATGACCTCTGCACCATCAGAAGCAAGTGCATTTGCTTCTGCGTTGCTTCCGGCAAATATAAACTTTCCATTTTCTACTGCAAATGCCTGTACCAGTGGAAGTTCACCGGTATAGACAGCACCGTTTTTGTAAATTGTCTTCATTTCTGCCTCCATTTAAACATCGCAAATTTAAAATATCGCAAATGGTTTGTTAGTGTTTTGCCTGTTTATCTTCATAGAACAGACACATGTTCTTATCTACTTTACCAACTCCAAGATAGCGGGCTTTGTAATCCTTTAACAACTTGAAATACTGTCCTGACAGAATGAGTACCACTGCCACATTGACAAATGTAGGAATTGCAGAAGTAATATCGACTACAGTCCAGATAAATCCCTGATTGTTTGTCTTTACCAGATAGATAGTCCAAAGAAGTCCCGGAAGGGCACGTACTGCGTAAAAGAGTTTCATTACAATGTCTTTCATGAGACCTTCTTTTTTGTAAAGATGTTCCAGGATTGCAAGATAGTAAGTAAACCATCCACCGGAAGTCGTTACCGTAAAGATAACCATGATAATAGCAAGTAAAATACTTCCACCTTTACCAAAGCCACTTGCGAATGCATTTAATGCTAAGGTACCACCATTTGTTCCATCTGTCCACTGTCCGCTTAAGATAACAGATAATGCTGTAATTGTACAGATAACCATGGTATCGAAAAATACTTCGAAAGAACCCCAGAGTCCCTGCTCTACCGGGTGAGGAGTCTTTGCAGAAGAATGGATCATTGGTGAAGTACCCCATCCAGCTTCGTTAGAGTATACGGAACGGGCCATACCGACACGGACGATTTCACTGACTGCACATCCTGCAAAACCACCAATTGCTGCTGTTCCGGTAAATGCATTTGTTACGATTGCTGCAAATGCAGATGGCACACGGTTAATATTTACAAGAATCATGCCGATACCCATTAAGATGTAAAGGAAACTCATAAATGGAACTAATTTACTGAATAAAGTAGCAATTTTCTTTGTACCACCACTTGTAACGATATAAGTAATGACGCATAAAACAGCACCTACAAGGATAACACCTTCAATCTGGAAACCGCCAATTTTGATACTTTCAAGATTAAATGCGCCTGCAACAACCTGAGAAGCAGTCAATGTAGAGGAAGTTACAAAGAATGTGGAGAAAATACCGATTCCGAAGATAATAGCAGGAATCAGCCAAAGCTTGCCCCAGTGTCTTTCTTCACCAAGACCACATTCCATATAATAAGTAGGACCGCCATAATATTCGCCTTTATCATTGGTGTGACGATAGTAGCAGCCAAGCGTAACCTCTGCCTGCTTCAGAATCATACCAAGAAGGGAAGAAAGCCACATCCACATAATCGCACCAGGACCGCCTGCAGCGACGGCAGTTGCAACACCTGCGATATTTCCGAAACCAACGGTTCCGCCAATGGCGGTAGAAATGGCTTCAAAAGAAGTCAGCATACCGTTGCCTTCGCTGGCAACATCTTCTTTGTGGAACAATCTTCCGATGGTTCGTTTCATAATCCAGCCAAAGTGTCGGAACTGAAAGAAGTTAGAGCGGATTGTGAAATACAGTCCGGTCAGAATCATGAGTGCAATCAGCGGAATTCCCCAGAGAACCCCGTCAAGCCAGTTAAGAAAACCTATCATTTTAAAAATCCTCCTTTGTGTGTTCGGCAACGGGTTTCTACACAAAAAAAGCAGTGGTACCCACTGCTTCATTATCATTTTCATCTATGCGTATGAAACAATAGCTCCTCCACCATGCGGTGAGAGTGCACAGCCTATTCGACTGTACCCCAACTGCTGCAGCCTGCGGAAACTGCATGTTTCGGCGAATGCTCCTTTTTCTGTCTTTCAGTGACTCCGCGGTCTCCGGGCAGATACTCATAACCTTCGCGCCTCTATTGCCGAATATGTAATTTAACGTATTCATGATAGGCGGTATTGGTGGGGAAGTCAATGGTTTTTTGTAATTAATTAAAATTTATATGATAATATGACATCATAAGGATACAATTATTAATTTAAAGAACATATGGTGCCCTGGAAAATGCTTTAAGCGAAGCTGTAAAAGTGGTGGATAATTCAGAAGCAAAAAAGAGCTTTTGAAGGTTTAATCCCGGATGAATTTATCCAGTTCTGCTTCAACCTGAGGTCTTTTTTTGATTTGTGGATGATTGATTACGACTCCATTTGCAATTACCATGTCCACATGTCTGAGGGTACGCAGGTCTTCTAATGGATTCTGAGAGGTAACAATCATATCTGCGCATTTTCCCTTTTCGATACTTCCGGTAATGTCATCGATTCCTGCCATTTCTGCACTGCGTTTTGTTGCGGTGTAGAGTGCAAATGCATTAGAAACTCCTACATATTTGTGGAAATAATAAAGTTCTCTCCAGAAATCATACTGGGTAATCCATGGACATCCTACGTCATTTCCAAGGACAACCGGGATGTCATTTGCAAGGGCAGCTTTGGCACAGTCAATGATTCCTTCGAATACTACATTGCCGTTGTATTGCTCCACTTCAGAAGCGTTTGTAATAGAACGATCAAATAAAGCGTAAGGCAGAGCTGGAGAAATAGTAGTGCAAAGAAATGCATTCTCTTTTTTGAAAAGCCGTATCATTTCTTCGTCCAGTTTTGCACCATGTTCAATGGAATCTACCCCATTTTCCAAAGCAACACGGACACCCTCCGGAGATTCTACATGGGCAGAAACAATATAGCCATCCGCATGTGCTTTCTCGCAGACTGCACGAACCATTTCCGGTTTCATTTTCAGTTCTCCGGGAACGCCTTTTTCCTTGGCATCTAAGACACCACCTGTAATCATTAATTTGATTAAATCCACGTTCTCTTTTTTGGATTCTTCCACATGCTGAAGTGCTTCGGAAACTGAGCCGGCAGCGACAGCTACGGAACCTGCCATGTGTCCGCCGGGTACAGAGATTCCCTGATTGGCGGCAAGGATACGTGGCCCTGTTTTCTTGCCTGCGGAAATTTCATCCCGGAGCTTTGTATCAAAATTGCCAAGGCCTCCGACGGTACGGATTGTAGTTACACCACTGAGAAGTTCGTCTTTCGCAAATCCGCATACCATTTTATAAGCGACAGCGCGTGTGAGAGAGGAACTCATAATCCTGCGGACTAATTTTTCATTGTCACGCTGTTTCTTCTGCGGTTTTCCATTTCCGGCAAGATGTACGTGCATATTAATCAGACCCGGGAGAATGTATTTTCCACCTAAATCAACTCTTTCATATCCATCCAAGTCAGAACCGGTAGGGACGATATCCACGATTTTCTTTCCGTTTGTCAGAATGCAAAGTCCTTCCTGAACTTCCATATCCTTTGTGCCATCTAATAGTTTCCCATTGATAAATGCGTAATTCATAGGTTTCGGCCTCCCTTTTCTTTTTCTTTCACGTTCAAGGTATTATTTTGATGATACAGCCACTTGGAAATGAAGTCAATAAATAACAAAATTTTTCGGAATTTACCGAAAAGCTGTATGTTTGCAACTAGAATAAGCACATATTTTTTTGTATAATAGGAAGAAAACGAAAACGGATTTTATTATATGGGGTGATAGAAAATGCAAATGGTTACACTTGGTTCAACCGGGATTCAGGTTGTACAGAACGGATTTGGGGCACTTCCGATTCAGAGAGACAGTAAGGAAGTGGCAGTTAAGATTGTAAGGAGGGCATATGAAGGTGGTATGCGTTTCTTCGATACAGCAAGGGCATATTCAGACAGCGAAGAAAAAGTTGGAGAGGCACTGAACGATGTGCGGGATAATCTTTATATTGCCACCAAGACAATGGCGCAGACCCCAGAGGAATTCTGGAAGCAGCTTGAGACTTCTCTCCAGTTATTAAAGACAGATTATATCGACATCTATCAGTTCCATTGTGCAAATCAGGTATATGCACCGGGAGATGGGACAGGGATGTACGAATGTATGTTAGAGGCAAAAGCACAGGGCAAAATCCGTCATATAGGTATTACTGCCCATAAGATTCAGATTGCATTTGATGCGGTGGAATCCGGACTTTATGAGACGTTGCAGTACCCGTTCAGTTATCTGGCAGCAGAGCGTGAGAAAGAACTGGTTGCAAAATGTAAAGAGAAGAATGTGGGTTTTATTGCCATGAAGGGGCTTGCAGGAGGTCTGATTAATAAATCCGAAGCTGCCATGGCATTTATGACCCAGTATGAAAATGTTCTTCCGATTTGGGGAATCCAGAGAGAAACTGAACTGGAAGAATGGCTTTCTTATATGGACCATACACCGTCTATGACTGGTGAAATCAAGGAATATATTGAGCGGGAACAGAAGGAGTTGTCCGGTGAATTCTGTCGTGGATGTGGGTATTGTATGCCATGTCCAAAAGGAATTATGATTAATCAGTGCGCACGAATGTCCCTAATGCTCAGACGTGCACCTTCTGCATCCTGGCTTTCTGAAAATACGCAGGCAGAAATGAAGAAAATCGAGACTTGTATTAACTGCCGCAAATGTGTGAGCAAATGTCCATATTCGCTTAACACACCGGAGCTTTTGAAGAAAAATTATGAAGATTACAAGCGGATTTTAAGTGGGGAAATTACTGTATAAAAGTATGATAAAGATACGAAAATATAAAATGGAAATAAGGGAAAGTAGAAGGTAGGATTCAGATGAAGAAAATTAAAATAACATTCAATGCGCCAGTGACACTGGGACTTGTGACGATTTGCTTTTTTGCCACACTGATGGGAGTATTAACCGGAGGTCAGACAACAAGGCTGTTATTTATGACGTATCATTCGTCTCTGCATAATCCGCTTACTTATCTGCGGTTTGTGACTCATATATTTGGACATAGTGGATGGGATCATTTTATAGGAAATGCCATGTATTTGTTATTACTTGGTCCTCTTCTGGAAGAAAAATACGGTTACGACCGGATTTTAAAAGTGGTATTGATTACAGCGGTTGCTACGAGTTTAATCAATTACATATTTTTCCCGAACGTTGCGCTTTGCGGTGCGAGTGGAGTAGTATTTGCGTTTATTATTCTGGCATCATTTACCGGATTCAGGGAAGGTGAGATTCCGCTCACTTTCATTCTTGTCGCGGTAATATTTATTGGTCAGCAAATATATCAGGGATTTGCAATCAAGGATAATGTATCAAATATGGCACATATTATTGGTGGAGTTGTTGGAGCAGTGATTGGTTTTCAGTTTAATAGACGGAAAAGATAGAAAGGAAGAATTACCATGCCAAAAGGAACCAATCAGAAATTCAAACTTTATCGCCTCGCACAGATTATGCTGGAGAAAACAGATGATGACCATTATATTACCATGCCTGAAATCCTATCTTCGTTAGAGGCATATGGTGTAACGGCAGACCGCAAAAGCATTTACAATGATTTAAGAGATTTGGAAGTGCTCGGAATAGAGGTTGAAGGTGAGCCTGTAGGCGGACGCTATCATTATCATGTGCTGAATCGTCCGTTTGAATTGCCGGAGCTGAAGCTTCTGGTAGACGCCATTCAGTCATCTAAGTTTATCACGGAGCGCAAAACGAATGCACTGATTAAAAAACTGGAGCAGCTGGTAAGTCAGTATGAGGCTGTGAAATTACAGCGTCAGGTTTATGTGTCGGGAAGAATAAAGACCATGAATGAAAGTATTTATTATACGGTAGATGCCATTCATAATGCCATTTCAGAGAATAAGAAGATTCGTTTTCAGTATTATCAGTGGAATGTGAAGAAGGAAATGGAACTGCGTCATGGAGGAGCTTTTTATCATATCAGTCCATGGGGGTTGTCCTGGGATGATGAAAATTATTATCTGGTGGGATATGATTCCGAGGCAGATACGTTAAAACATTACCGGGTGGACAAGATGCTGCACATCCAGATGTCTGATGAAAAGCGAGAAGGACAGGAGCATTTTGAAAGACTGAATATAGCGGATTATGCCAAAAAAAGTTTTGGAATGTTTGGTGGAAAAGAACAGAAAGTAAAACTGTTGGTTAAGAATGAACTGGCTGGTGTTATGATAGACCGGTTTGGAAAAGATATTATGATGATTCCAAAAGAAGAAAATTATTTTACCGTTAATGTGGATGTCCATATAAGCAATCAGTTTCTGGGGTGGGTATTTTCACTGGGAGACGGAGTGAAAATCATTTCGCCGGATGAAGTGGTTGAGCAGATGAAGCAGGAAGTGGAACGGCTGCAGCAACAATATTTTTAATGAGGTAACCGACTTGCCTTTTTCTATTATAAGAAATGATATTACGAAAGTGAAGGCAGACGTAGTAGAAGCGATAGGATGTTCCAGAGAGGAGGATTTAGATGGGAACAATTAAGGTATGGACAAGACAGCATAAAAGTGTACTGGACAAAGTAATGAATAATGGTCGGTATATTGCAAAGAGGGATTACATTTATATGGACCTTCAGGAACATGCAAAGCTAGTGTTGGAAGTGTATGACTGGCTGGTACAGCATTCGCCCGACAGAGCAAACAAACCGGAAGATGTGGAATATCCGGTATGGGTTTCCTTTGATGAGGAAGCAACCATGCTTTCCGGTGAAGAGGGAGTTGTATTTGAACTTACCATTGATGAAGAAAAAATCACTCCGGTAAATATTGCAAAATGGGGAACCATACTCAATTATTCCTATATTCCGTTAAACGAAGCAGACAAAAAGAGACATCAGGAGCTTCTGGATATGTATCGGACGGATGATGTGAAAGCATTTATGACACAGTTTTATCCGCAGATCAAGAAAGAAATTGTGGAAAGCTGGAGCAGACTTTTTGATGATACTGTAAAAGTAGGGAACGATTTGAAATATGGACTTATTTGGGAGTTGAGAAAAGAATGGATAACGAAAGTAATACAATAATCTTATATTCTTCGCAAACTGATATTGTCATGAATGTGATTGAGCGGGAGGGTGTCTGCTATTCGAAAGAAGAATATATTCGCCGTAAATATCAGGAGAGTGCACCAGTTTTTCTGACAGCTTATTCATGGTTTGTCAGTCAGATGCCCAAGTATGTACCAAAACCGGAAAGAGCGGAGTTTCCGTATTGGGCATTTGCAGATTTATACAGCGTAGACCAGTCGGACAATATTTTACATCTTTCTGTTCCGAAGGATGAAGCAGTATTTTTTGATGTGATGGACTGGAATAAAATTATGCGTCTCAGTTATATTGGGGAAAATGAAGCAGAGGAGAAAGCATTTTTTGAAGATATGGCAATGCGGGGACTGAACTGGAATGATGTAATGCTCACTTCTTTTTATCCGGACTGGAAAAAGAAGATTATGGAAAGCTGGGACAGACTTTTCCGGCATCATGAAGCAATTAAGGAGGGAGATTGTTCCGGGGTGCACAGTGTGCAGGCAGGATTGTGGCAAATCAAAAAGAACTGGAATATCCTATAGAAGCATAATCTTTTGTTTTGTCAGTGAATAATTTCCTGATTATCTTGCGTTAGAAATTTCTATTTGATACAATTGAGACATCAATGGTTTAACGGAGGAAATAATATGGCAGACAAAATATTGTTTGATTATTCGAAAGCCAAAGCATTTGTAAGTACACACGAGATGGAATATATGGAAGCTGCGACGGAGAATGCACGCAGGACACTGGCCGGAAAGCAGGGGGCAGGAAATGATTTCCTGGGATGGATTGATTTACCGGTAGATTATGATAAGGAAGAATTTGCGCGGATTCAGAAAGCAGCAGAAAAGATTCAGGGTGATTCGGAAGTGTTGGTGGTAATCGGAATCGGAGGCTCTTATCTTGGGGCAAGAGCTGCGGTAGAATACTTAAGACACAGCTTCTATAATGTCGTTTCCAAGGAAGTACGGAAGACGCCGGAGATTTATTTTGCGGGAAATAACATCAGCAGTACATATTTGTATGATTTAATTGAAACGATTGGAGACCGTGATTTTTCTGTAAATGTAATTTCCAAATCAGGAACAACTACAGAGCCGGCCATTGCATTTCGTATTTTCAAGGCTATTTTGGAGAAAAAATATGGACGGGCAGAGGCAGCAAAGCGAATTTATGCGACAACAGATAAAGTGCGTGGCGCACTGAAAAATCTTGCAGATACAGAAGGTTATGAGACATTTGTAGTTCCGGATGATGTAGGAGGTCGTTTCTCTGTTCTGACAGCAGTAGGACTGCTTCCGATTGCGGTAAGCGGGGCTGATATTACAAAGCTGATGGACGGAGCACAGGCTGCACGGAAAGAAGCATTAGAAGCACCTTTTACAGAAAATGCAGCAATGCAGTATGCAGCAATCCGGAATATTCTGTTTCGTAAGGGTAAAGCCATCGAGATTCTTGCCAATTATGAACCATGTCTTCATTATGTAGATGAGTGGTGGAAACAGCTCTATGGAGAAAGTGAAGGAAAAGACCAGAAAGGCATTTTCCCGGCAGCAGTAGACTTAACAACTGACCTGCATTCCATGGGGCAGTTTATTCAGGATGGAAACCGTATCTTATTTGAAACGGTAATGGAGATTGACAGACCGAAACGGGAACTGGTAATCAATGAAGAACCGTTTGACCTTGACGGACTGAACTATTTAGCAGGAAAGGATATGGATTTCGTAAATAAAAATGCCATGAACGGAACCATTCTTGCACATACGGACGGTCAGGTTCCAAATCTGAAAATTACAATTCCTGCGCAGGATGAATATAGTCTTGGACAATTGTTCTATTTCTTTGAATTTGCCTGTGGTATCAGTGGATATCTGCTTGGGGTAAATCCGTTTAACCAACCGGGTGTAGAGAGCTACAAGAAGAATATGTTTGCATTGCTTGGAAAACCGGGATACGAAAAAGAAAGAGAAGAACTGCTTAAAAGACTTTAAAGTATAATAGCGAGAAAGCGAAAAGGAGACGTTGTTACAACGTCTCCTTAGAGTTATTAAGTATATGGAAAGGGTTTCGTGCACCTTTTTTCGTCTATCAGGAGGATATGCCGTGTTATCAAATCAGGTTTTGCAGAAAACAATTCACGAAATAGGAAATATTCTGGAATGCAACTGTTCCATCTGGGGCAGCCAGGGAGAGCTTTTGGCATCTGTAGGAACAGAAAAAAGCCATGTGAAAGAAAGTGTGAAAGGTTTTCTGGAAAGTCCGATAGAACAGCAAAGGGCATATACCAGTCAGGACAAACTGGCATTATTTCCTGTAGAAAATGAAGATGAGTTGATTTATATTCTGGTACTGGAGTTGAAACCCGACCGGGAAGCATTGAAGTATGGAAGGCTTTGCGTCAGTCAGCTTCAGTCTTTGCTCGAAATGAATAAAGTGAAAATGGATAGGAATCGTTTTATCCAGAATCTTGTGTTAAATAATCTGATGGGTGTCGACATTTACAATCAGGCAAAACGGCTTGGAATCCGGACAGAACAGAAAAGAGTGGTATTTCTCATAGAACCAAAGGGAGAAAACGATGAAGTTGTACTTGAGATGGTCCGTGGGATTTACACAACCGGAATGGGAGATTATGTAACAGCAGTTGACAACGGGCATGTTATCCTTGTAAAATCGTTGGAAACCGAAGAAGATATGAGTGCAGTAAATGAAATGGCACATATGCTTGTGAGTATTATGAATACAGAGGCCATGGTAAATGTAAGAGTGTCTTATGGAAATCTGACAAATGAATTACAGGAAGTGCCGCAGGCTTACAAAGAAGCAGAGATCGCATTGGAAGTCGGAAGAATCTTTTATGCAGAAAAAGAAGTGCTTGCTTATCAGGAACTGGGAATCGGACGTCTGATCCATCAGCTTCCGGAGTCGCTTTGTGAAATGTTCTTAAAAGAAGTATTTGACGGGCAGGAAGGAAGCATTTTCGATAAAGAGACCCTTTCTACCGTGAATCAGTTTTTCGAAAATAATCTGAACATATCGGAGACTGCGAGACAGTTATATGTTCATAGAAATACATTAGTGCATAGATTGGAGAAGATACAGAAGCTGACAGGACTGGATGTGCGTGTTTTTGAAGATGCACTGACCTTTAAAATTGCGCTTATGGTTTCAGACCAAATGAAATATACGAAGCAAAAAAATAGAAAATAAGAGGTGTAAACATGGTGAAATTGTATGAAGGTGGTGTGTACCTTGTAAATGGTACCGAAATCATTGAGGAAAATGCAGAAGCACTGGCGGCTGTAAAGAGCAGAACCGGAGCAGAGATTACAAAGGAAGAGGCATCAAAGGAAACAATTGCGTATCAGATTTTGAAAGAGCATAATACATCTGAAAATATGGAACGCCTACAGATTAAATTTGACAAGCTGACCTCCCATGATATTACCTTTGTTGGAATTATCCAGACAGCACGTGCGTCTGGTCTGGAAAGATTTCCAATGCCATATGTTCTTACGAACTGTCATAATAGTTTGTGCGCGGTAGGTGGAACCATTAACGAAGATGACCACATGTTTGGGCTGTCATGTGCAAAAAAATATGGCGGTGTATATGTTCCGCCTCATCAGGCAGTTATACATCAGTTTGCAAGAGAAATGCTGGCAGGCGGCGGTAAAATGATTCTTGGCTCTGACAGTCATACCCGTTATGGAGCACTTGGAACCATGGCAATGGGAGAAGGAGGACCGGAGCTTGTAAAACAGTTGTTGGGAAAAACCTATGATATTAAAATGCCTGGCGTAATTGGCATTTATCTTGACGGAGAGCCTGCAAAGGGTGTGGGACCGCAGGATGTGGCACTGGCTTTAATCGGAGCAACATTTAAAAATGGTTATGTAAACAATAAAGTGATGGAATTTGTGGGACCGGGTGTAGAAAAGCTGAGTGCAGATTTCCGTATCGGTGTGGATGTTATGACTACAGAGACAACCTGTCTTTCTTCTATCTGGAAAACCGATGAAAAGATTAAAGAATTTTACGACATTCATGGCAGGGCAAATGAATACAAAGAACTGAATCCGGGAACAGTGGCTTACTACGACGGAATGGTTTATGTGAATCTGAGTGCAATTAAGCCAATGATTGCCATGCCATTCCATCCATCCAATGTTTATACTATTGATGAGGTAAATGCGAATCTTGCAGATGTGCTTCACGATGTGGAACAGAGAGCGCTTGTCAGCCTGGAGGGGGCAGTGGATTATTCGCTTCAGAGTAAAGTGCGTGATGGCAAATTATATGTAGATCAGGGAATTATCGCAGGATGTGCAGGCGGTGGTTTTGAAAATATCTGTGCGGCAGCAGATATTATCCGTGGAAAATACATAGGTTCTGATGAATTTACATTCAGCGTTTATCCGGCAAGTACACCAATTTATATGGAACTTGTGAAAAACGGAACGGTTGCAACACTGATGGAAGCAGGAACCATTGTGAAAACAGCTTTCTGCGGACCATGCTTTGGAGCAGGAGATACTCCGGCAAACAATGCATTTTCCATCCGCCATTCTACCAGAAACTTTCCGAACAGAGAAGGTAGTAAGCTTCAGAGTGGACAGATTGCATCCGTGGCACTTATGGATGCCCGTTCCATTGCGGCTACGGCAGCAAACAAGGGTTATCTGACATCAGCTACCGATATGGATGTTGAATATAAGAACCGGAAATACTTCTTTGACAGTGCAATTTATGCAAATCGTGTATTTGACAGCCATGGAGTTGCAGATCCGAGTGTGGAGATCAAGTTTGGACCAAATATTAAGGATTGGCCGGAAATGAGTGCCTTACCTGAGAATCTGCTCCTGAAAGTAGTATCAGAAATCCATGACCCGGTAACAACCACAGATGAATTGATTCCGTCAGGAGAAACTTCCTCTTATCGTTCGAATCCACTGGGACTTGCGGAATTCGCACTTTCCAGAAAAGACCCTGCATATGTGGGTCGTGCCAAAGAAGTTCAGAAAGCACAGAAAGCTATCGAGGCTGGTACTTGTCCGTTAAATGTACTGGAAGAACTGAAAGATGTTATGGAAGTCGTCAACAAGACATTTCCAGAAGCAGGCAGAGGAAATCTTGGTATTGGAAGTACCATTTTTGCAGTGAAGCCGGGAGACGGTTCTGCACGTGAACAGGCAGCGTCCTGTCAGAAGGTGCTTGGCGGCTGGGCAAATATTGCAAATGAATATGCGACCAAGAGATACCGCTCTAATCTGATTAACTGGGGTATGCTTCCATTCCTCACAGAAGAAGAACATATGGCACTTTCCTTTAAAAACGGAGATTATATCTTCGTACCTGAGATTCGCAAAGCAGTAGAAGAAAAGCAGGAAACCATTCAGGCATATGTTGTCGGAGATACGTTGAAAGAAGTACATTTCAAATTGGGAGATCTGACAGACGCAGAACGTGATATTATTCTGAAAGGCTGTCTGATTAATTATTATAAAGCAACGAAAAATAATTAATGAATTAACGAAAAGGGGCAAAGCAATTTGCTCCTTTTAAAATATCTGACAATAATATATAAAATAAGCAAGAAGAAAAATAAATATAAAAAATATTTAAAATAGTATTGACAAAACAGGCATTAAATGATATGATTTAATCAATCCAAAAGAGAAGAAATTTCTAACGAGAAAGGAAATTTCAAAACAGTTTTTTAACTCCATAATCGATTTCGTACATGAAGAATCGAACGGAAAATAGGAAATAAAATCATTTAATATTTGAAGATTAAAAAGTTTTAAAGAGAAAAGATGTGTTTTGTTTATAAGCGTTTTGTAGATGAAGTGTATAAAATATCTTTATAACTGATAATCTGGAAGTATTGAACGAATTTTATAAAGAGACTATTTGATTCGTATGAAGAGAAGAGTGGAAAGTAGAAAATGATTTAAGTTTGGAAAATAAGGAGATAAGGAGGGCTCAGACCGTTGGATAGTTTATCGATGACAACTCAATATGTTAGTGGTATGGCAAATGAATGTTCCTATAAGATGGGCCTTTACCATAGATAGAGTATAATCGGCAAGATAAAAAGCGAGTAGTAAAAGTATCGGGGAAGCAAAAAGCCGAAAGAATAATACAAAGATTCATAGTTTGCATACATATTGAGCGAATACCACAGCAATTTAAAGTGTCCAGGATGTGTAAAGAAATATCAAAGGGCGAGTGCCAGTTATCGTAAAGAAGGTAAAGGGTATATAGTAGACAAAGGTTCGAACTTTAAATTGTAATATATATAATCGTAATTGACCGTTAAGTGGCCGGGTTATATAGAACCTTATAGGAAAGAGAATCAAAGGATTCCTCCGATTAAAAAGAAAATAATATAATTGAATAAGATAAAAATATCACTCAAGTATAGAATATTTGAGTGATATTTTTTGATTTACGCGAGCAACGAGCCAAAGTCCGTGCTTGCACGAGACCTTGGCGACTGCCGCGATAACTTGAGAA
>CAKRCD010000020.1 GCA_934307065.1 uncultured Bariatricus sp.
GACCCCCAGGGGAATCGAACCCCTGATTCGACCGTGAGAGGGTCGCGTCTTGACCGCTTGACCAGGGGGCCAGATGAGTAATTACCTCACTTGCCCAGTATACCTTATTTGAAAATAATATACAAGCCTTTTTTTATTTATTTTCTCTTTTGTCCTTCTCTTTCATCATATCATCCACAAATTTTTCAAATGCCAGATGTCTTTTCCCATTCTTTTTCTGTTCTTCGATTCTTTGTTCCGAAATACTGTCCAAATATTTTTCCGGAACAACAATATCCAGTTCCTGCTTACAGTTTTTTATATATACATGGTCATTGTCACCGCCAAACTCACCATCTAAGGTCCACGGAATGCTCTTCTCCGACTCGAACGTAATTTTCTTTGTCCGGAAAGAATACATGTATTTTGTATCAAACTGATTGATCAAAAGTGCTGTAATGATTTCCTGCAGGGCCATTGGATTCTTCGGAGTTTTAATCAGTGTTACTTCAAATTCACCATCATCAAACGCTACATCTTGCCCAATCATATTGCGGAAGCCACCCACTGAACGAGAATTTGTTACCATACCATAAATGAATTCATCTTCTATCACATCTCCATCATGAATCACACGAATGTTATAAGAAGGAATATCAAAAATCCGTGTCATGCCTTCCAGTACATATGCCAGATGTCCGAGTACATTCTTCACTTCCTGCTTCGTCTCATAAGACACATCGGTAAAGAGCCCGAATGCAGCTACATATACGAAAATATCATCATTAAAGCGCCCTACATCACAAGGAAATACTGCCCCATTTGCTGCAGTGCTTGCTGCTTCCAACAAATCTTTCGGAATATGAAGACTGTTAGCAAAATCATTAGTTGTTCCGGTTGGAATATAACCAATCGGGATCCTGTTTTCTCTCTCCATCATTCCTGTTACCACTTCATCCAGTGTCCCATCTCCGCCACTACAAATAACACGGTCATATTCTTCCGTAAACGCAGCCACTTTATGGTAAGCATCTTTATAACTCTGAGTCGGATAAACCACCACTTCATATCCAGATTTTACTATGATATCCAGAATATCGGATAATTTGGGTTTCAATAACCCTTTTCCGGCATTTGGATTATAAATAAATAACGCTCTTTTCATTTCTGTGCCTCTCTTTCTTCGTTCCACTACTTCCATTATACAAAAAAAGACATGAAAATCATGTCTTTTTGTAAATCTTTATTGATTTTTAACATTATCAAAAAATGTTTCCATGCCTTGAGCTGCAGCCACTTCATCGCTTCCATCTGTCACTACTGTGATTTCTTCTCCCGGAAGCAGTCTTAGGCTCATCATCCCCATAATGCTCTTTGCATTAATCTGTTTGTTTTCAACTTCAATCAGAATCTTGCTGTTATACTGACTCGCTTCCTGAACCAGAAGTGCAATCGGTCTTGCATCCAGTCCTTCTGACAAATGAATTGTTATTGGTGTCTTAACCATGTAAACCCTCCTTGTTTGACCGTAATTCCCCGGCCATTTCGCTCAATTTGCGCAGTCTGTGATTTACCCCTGACTTTCCTACAACAGGCCGCACAAGTTCTCCAAGTTCTTTTAAAGATGCATCCGGATAACTCAGCCTTGCCTCTGCAATGCTTCGCAATCCTTCCGGCAATTTATCGAAGCCTACAGATGCTTCGATAAACCTGATATCCTCTAATTGCTTTACCGCTGCAGATACCGTCTTATTCAGATTTGCCGTCTCACAATTGACTTTACGGTTTACCTCATTACGCATCTCCTTCAAAATACGGATATTTTCATATTCCATCAATGCCACATGTGCCCCCATCACATTCAAGGCATCCGCGATTTGCGTTCCTTCCTTCAGATAAACAACAAAATTCTTCTTACGTGAGACTATTTTGGCATCCAGCGCAAATGCCTGCATAAGCTTTTGTATCTGTTCCGCTTTTTCCCTTGTTGCACATGCAATCTCAAAATGATATGATTTCTCAGGATCTGTCATCGAACCTGCAGTCAGAAATGCCCCCCGCAGAAAGGCTCTTTGGTTCTCTTTCTTCTGAAGCAAAACATTTTTCTGCGGATTTAGTTCTTCCTCCACATCACCGATTTCATTCAGCAAATGAATTTCTTCCAGAATCTGCAAAGCTTTTTCGTGGTCCTTCACAATAACATAATAGGAAATATTATGCTTTTCCTGATTTATGCGTACAGCAACGTCAGTTTCAATATTATAGCTTTTTTGAAATAAAGTAAAGCATTTTCTTGCAACAGCCATATTTTCTGTATGTATTTTCAGAGAATATCTGCCTCTACTGTCAATCACAACCGCACCGCACATGCTGATAAGTGCTGCACTTTCTGCCACCTGACACTCCCGGTTCTCGCCGTTTATCCGGGATAATTCTTCTTTTATTTGTTTCGAAAATGACATGCATACACCTACTTTGCTTTTGTAATAGAATCTTTTTCTAAATCTCTATGTTCTTTTTTAATTCCGTATTCCTCTCCTGCATCCGAAAGCTTGTCATATAACTCATTTGCCAGGGTAACGGATCTATGCTTTCCGCCAGTACAACCTATAGCTATAACAAGCTGATGCTTTCCCTCTTCCATATAATGCGGAATCAGGAACTGAACCATCTCTGTTAGTTTTTTCAAAAATTCCTGTGAGACCTCGCTCTTCATTACATAATCCCGCACCGGTTTATCATTTCCACTCTGTGGACGAAGTTCATCAATATAATATGGATTTGGCAGAAAACGCACATCAAAAACCAAATCGGCATCACTCGGAATTCCATATTTAAAACCAAACGACAACACTGTAATATACATATTTTTCAGCTCTTTACTCTCTGCAAAGATTTTGTTAAGCTGTGCTTTCAACTGTCTGGTATACATTCCGCTGGTATCCAGAATATAGTTCGCCCGTTCTTTCAGAAATTGGATTTTATTTCGTTCCAGTGCAATACCGACTTCTATCCGTTCTCCTTTTGCAAGTGGATGTGAACGTCTGGTTTCCTTATATCGTTTAATAAGCGACGCATCCGATGCATCCAGAAACAACACTTCATATTGCATTTGAATCCGATCCATCTCATCCAGAACACGCTCCAGTTCTTTCAGATTCTGTCCACTTCTGATATCCAGTCCTAGGGCCAGCTTTGTAATCTCTTCATTTGGAATCAAAAGCAGTTCTGTCAGCTTCGACATGAGTGGAATCGGCATATTATCCACACAAAAATATCCCATATCCTCCATCATTTTAAGTGCTGTACTTTTTCCTGCCCCTGACATCCCTGTCACAATTACAAATCTCATCCTAAAACTCTCCTATCCGTCTCACTTCCGGCTCCAGTCCCACACCGAACCGTTCTTTCACTTTTTCATCCACTTGTTCCATGAGCGACACTACATCTGCCGCTGACGCATGGTCTATATTGATTACAAATCCACTATGCTTCTCTGAAATACATGCCCCGCCCACACGAAATCCTTTCAGTCCTGCATCCTGAATCAGTTTCCCTGCAAAATAGCCTTCCGGACGTTTAAATGTACTTCCGGCACTTGGATATTCAAGCGGCTGTTTACTGATACGTCTTTCCCGTAAATCATCCATCACGGCTTTAATTTCTGTCTTATTTCCCTTGTGAAGTCTGATTTTCCCTTCCAGAACAATCCCACCAGTTTTTTCTATAATACTGGTGCGGTACCCAAATTCCATCCTTTCCAGAGGCAATTCCATCGTCTTTCCTTCTTTGGTCAGTATAACCGCACTTTCCAGTACATCCTTGATTTCACCGCCATAAGCGCCTGCATTCATACGGACCGCCCCACCTAAGGTTCCAGGAATCCCTGCCGCAAATTCAAAGCCTGCAAGTTCTGCTTCTAATGCTTTCCCGGCAATCTGAGCCAGTGAACACCCTGCCTGGGCTGTAATTACTTCTCCCTCTACCTTTATCTGGTTCATTTTTCCGGCAATCTGGATAATCACGCCACGGTATCCCTTATCTCCCACAAGCAGGTTACTTCCATTTCCCACAACATAATATGGTATATTTTCCTGTTTGCAAAGTCTGGTAACCGCCTGCACCTCGTCTACATCAGACGGCATCACAAAATAATCTGCCGGTCCTCCGATGTGAAAAGTGGTGTGCTTTTCCATACTCTCATTTACACGGATTTTCTCTTTATCTATTGTATTAAATAATTTGGTTTCAAATTCTTGTCTCATATTTTCTCCTGATTTTACTTTGTCACATGTGTAAGACCACAAATCACAAACTTTCCCTCTGTATTACACATGTATTCCCAAATATCATACACTATAATTTGCACAAATTCAACACGCGTAGCAATCTGTCAGAAAGTTATCCACTTCGTGCACTTGCAAAAAGTGCAAAAATACGATATAGTAAATGACAAATACATTTTTATAAAGGAGTGATTTTTTACTGTGGACTCGAGTGACGTCACGCAACTTATTATTCTACTTATCCTACTGCTGTTATCCGGCTTCTTTTCATCTGCCGAAACAGCACTTACAACGGTAAATAAAATCCGTTTACGCTACCTTGCCGAAGAAGGTAACAAGCGTGCAGCAACAACTTTAAAAATAACTGAAAACTCTGGTAAGATGCTTAGTGCCATATTGATTGGCAATAATATTGTAAATCTTTCCGCTTCATCACTGACTACTTCTCTGGCTTATAATCTGGGCGGTCCTGCCGTTGCTATCGCCAGTGTTGTACTCACGGTACTGATTTTACTTTTTGGGGAAATTACTCCAAAAACCTTGGCTTCGATTCATTCTGAGAAACTGGCTTTACTCTATGCACCGGTTATTGATATATTCATGAAGGTCATGACTCCTGTTATTTTCGTCATTAACAGTCTGTCAAATCTGGTAATGCTGATTCTCCGCATTGATCCAAATGCCAAGATGAATACCATGACCGAAAATGAACTTCGTACCATCGTAGATGTAAGCCACGAAGATGGTGTCATCGAATCGGAAGAAAAGGAAATGATTTACAACGTGTTCGACTTGGGTGATGCCAAAGCAAAGGATGTCATGGTACCTCGTGTCAATGTAACCTTTGCCGACATCGACAGTTCCTATGCAGAACTGATTGATCTATTCCGTGAAGACAAGTTTACCCGGCTTCCGGTTTATGCAGAATCCAAGGACAATGTAGTCGGCACAATCAATATGAAAGATTTACTTCTGTTTGATAATAATCAGAAGGATTTTCATGTGAAAGACATTTTGCGCGAAGCATACTTTACTTATGAATATAAAAATATTTCCGAACTTCTGGTGGAAATGCGTACTGCATCATTCAACATCGCCATCGTTCTTGATGAATATGGAGAAACTGCAGGACTGATTACCTTAGAAGATATTCTGGAAGAAATCGTTGGAGAAATTCATGATGAATATGACGAAAATGAAGAAGAAAATATTCGTCAAATCAATGCTTTGGAATATATCGTAGAAGGTTCTACCAATC
Source organism: uncultured Bariatricus sp. (assembly GCA_934307065.1). Taxonomy (GTDB): domain Bacteria; phylum Bacillota; class Clostridia; order Lachnospirales; family Lachnospiraceae; genus Allocoprococcus. The sequence goes on from CAKRCD010000020.1 coordinate 5,524, forward strand.
TGGATGATTTGAATGACTCTCTGGATTTGCAATTAGAATCCGAGGACTATGATTCTGTTGGCGGCTTTATTATTGAACATTTAGACCGTCTGCCTGAAGAAATGGACGAAATCACAACTCCTGACGGAATTCGTATGGTAGTAGAGAAGTTGGATAAAAACCGCATTGAACAGGTGCATATCTATCTGCCGGAACCGGATTCTGCTTCTTCCGCTACCGATTAGCAAACATATGTAAAAACATATAAACATAATAACAGAAAAGCTGCAATCCGGTTTCACACCGCTTTGCAGCTTTTCTGTTATTTTATTTTTATTTCATCTTCTTTTCTTAGTTCACAATCACGGTCTGATATCCACTTCTTCGTAGAACCTGTTCAAGCTGTGTGGCTTCTTCCAGTGTCAGCCCTTTTCCGACACGAACCCGGTTAAATTCTCCGCTTTTTTCTACATAAGCCTGAAAATCTTCTTCCTGCAGTTCCTGTTTCAGGCGTCCAGCATAACGCATATTCCGAAATGAGCCCACCTGCACACTATAGTGTTCTGTTTCCCGATCTACGATCATATGTTCCGGCTGTAAGGTTTCGATAATTCCCCTTGCAATTGCCTCTGCAATATCTTCAAAATTCTCATCAAAAATCTTGTTATCCGTATCAGAATTGATAAATCCAACCTCTACTAATACCGCAGGCATTCTGGTTCTGCGTAACACAACCAGATTCGGGCGTGCCTTCACACCCAGATTCACAAATCCAACCGTTTCAAGCTGTGCATTGATGTTCTGCGCCATTTCGTATTTGATTCCACTCAAATCATAGACCAGACTCTCAACACCCATGTACTGATTTGGTGTTTCACTGGAATTACGGTGAATTGACACAAAATAATCCACTCCTGCTTCATTCGCCTCCATCGCCTTTTGATAAGGACTTTCATACACATCTGTGGTCCGGCTGTATTCCACATCGATTCCATTATTCTGAAGAATCTCTCCAATTGCAAACACCAGGCGGAGCGTATCATCCTTTTCCTTCCGTCCCTCATATACTGCTCCAGGATCCACTCCTCCATGTCCCGCATCCAGCATTACTGAATATGGCATATATTTATATTCTCCTATCTTTCTTACCTTCCTTTTTACTAGAATATGTAGAAAGACGGAACTTTGGTACTCTAAGGCTCTGCTGGTTTTTCTTCTTCTAGATCTTCTCCTGCAAGACGGACAATATCTTCTATTTCTTCCTCTGTGATTTCCAGCAACTGTGACAGTTCTTCTATGCTTACCTTGCGTCCCATCTGTTCTGTGACTTCTTTTATCTTCTCGTCCAAATCATTTACCTTGTCTGCCATCTTCTGGTCCTGAATCTTCACTTCTGACTGAATTTCCAATAAAGACTGCATATTCTCTCTTGCCATCTGAATTAATGCTTCTTCCGCTTCTATCTTTTGACTCAGTCCAATCATCAGTCCCATAGAACCTTCCTGGACCAAATCCCCCAGAAAGATTTCAGGCTGGTGAAGTTCTTTGGCAATTTCTAGTATCTGAGGCAGAATCTTTGCCAATGGGTCCGTTTGCGGCATTAGTCGTAATTCTTCTTCATATCGCTCCAGATACTGCTGTTCCTCCTCTGTCAGAACCGGTTCTTTTGCTACATTTTCCATCGGTTCGCTTTTCTTATATCCGGTTACAATTATCTTTTGAGATAAGAGATAATCCATCATCAGATTCATCTGCATTTCTCCAAGTTTATCCTCTTTAAAATCCGCTTCTACTTCTTCTTTCGATATCACATTGCCATTTTCCTTGCATTTGTCAAGAAGAGCCTCTAATTTTTTCTGAAATTCAACTGCTTCCAATACGGTATTCTCCTTTGCTGTCTATGATATTTTATTTTACACCAATTTCCGGCTTTTGTAAAATTCCGAATCCCTTATTTCCCGTAAAACGCAAAAGGGTCACTGAAACTTTTTGCTGTATTCCCAATAAGACAAAAAAAAATTGCGCATGAACTGCGCAATTTTTTCTTACCCGTCTGGGGTGTATTTGGATGTAGTTTATTTAAATATAATGAAATTAAGCGGTTATTTTGCTTACTTTTACGGCACATGCCTTGTATTCTGGTGTACTTGAAATAGAATCAAGTGCATCATTCGTCAGCCAGTTTGCCCCATCTACATAATGGAACGGCATCCATACTTCGCCAGTATTTGTCTTATAAGATACATGTGCTGTAGCAGTAATAGTACCACGTCTTGAAGAAACTTCTACCAATTCACCATTTTCTACACCAAGCTTTTCAGCATCGACTGTATTAATTTCAATGAAGTTTGCATTTGCAATTTCGTTGATACCTTCTGTCTTATCCGTCATAGCACAGGCATTGTAATGATAAAGAATACGTCCAGTCATCATAGTAAGTGGATATTCTTCATCCGGTGCCTCCATAGCGCCTTCATACTGAGCCGGTCTGAAATATCCAAGACCTCTTGAGAATTTACCAACATGCATAATCTGTGTTCCCGGATGTTCTTTGGACGTACATGGCCACTGAAGCCCACGTCCTGCAACTTCCTCACTGTCAAGACGAGCATGACTGATTCCTGCAAAGGAAGGTGTTACGGATGAAATTTCGTCCATAATTTCTGCTGCAGTAAGATGCGGCTGTGGATATCCCATACGATTCATAATCTCTGTAAAGATCCATGTATCTTCTTTTGCTTCGCCTTCAATTGTTACTGCTTTTCTTACACGCTGTACACGACGTTCTGTATTAGTGAAAGTGCCTTCTTTTTCTGTATAAGAAATACCTGGAAGAATCACATCTGCAAGTTTTGCTGTCTCTGTCATGAAGAGTTCATCAATAACAAAGAAATCCAAAGCTTTTAAGCACTTAATTACATGATGTGTATTCGGGTCTGTTCTTACCGGATCTTCACCGAAGATAAATAAACCTTTGACTTCTCCTGTAAGCATTTTCGGGAAGCAGTCTGTAGCCTTTGTACCGATTTTCGGATTCAGCTTTGTATTCCATGCTTTCTCGAATTTATCCAGAATACCTTCTTTATCAAGGTTCTGATATCCAGGGAACTGATTTGGAGATGCACCCATATCACAAGCGCCCTGTACATTGTTCTGTCCACGAATTGGGTTAACACCACATCCAGGACGACCAATCTTACCAACCAGCATTGCAAGATTAGAAAGTGACATTACACCTTCTGTTCCTGTGTGATGTTCAGTAACACCAAGGCAATACATAATCGGAGCCTTGTCTACAGTCGCATAAATTCTTGCAGCTTCACGAAGCATATCTTCGTCAACACCACAGATTTTAGCAACTTTTTCCGGTGTATAATCTTTTACCACTTCTTTTAATGCATCAAAGTTCTCTGTTCGCTGGGCAATGAATTCTTCATTTGCAAGGTTCTCATTAATAATAATATTCATAAGACCATTGACAAGTGCAACGTTTGTTCCTGGTTTTAATTTCAGATGAATATCTGCATCCTTTGCCACATCAATATCACGCGGGTCAATCACGATTAATTTTGCTCCACGCTGTACAGCCTGACGAACCTGCATACCAAGAACCGGATGTGCATGTTCTGGGTTGGAACCTACTAAAAGGATTGCATCCGATTCATGTGTAATATCATAAATCGTATTTGTCATAGCTCCTGAGCCTAATGTAGTTGCAAGACCTGCAACTGTAGGAGCATGTCAAACGCGGGCACAGTTATCGGTATTGTTGCTCTTAAATGCAGCACGTACCATCTTCTGAAGCATATAGATATCTTCATTACATGAACGTGAGCAGGCAAAACCGGCCAGTGCCTCACCTCCGAAATTGTCTCTGATTTCCGTGAACTTAGATGCTACAAGGTCAAGTGCTTCATCCCATGTAGCTCTCTCAAATTCACCAGTTTCTTTATTCTTAATCAGTGGATAACGGATTCTGTCTTCGCAGTCCACGAAATCAAAGGAACCACTGCGTCCCTTTACGCAGAGAAGTCCATGGTTAGAAGGACCGTCTGCACCTTCGCAATCCACAATTTTACCATTCTTTACAATGAGATCCATCTGGCATCCTGTTGCACAGTGTGGACATGTTGTACGCACACGGGTTACTTCCCATGGGCGATAGTTCTTTTTACGCTTTTCTACCAAAGCACCTGTTGGACAGGCCTGAGCACAGTTACCACAAGATTCGCAGAGAGAACTCTTCCAGTCCGGTCCGAATGGAGCCTGAATCAAAGTATATCCACCTGCTTTTCCAAGTGTAATTGCATGTCTTCCTGTTGCATGTGCACATGTCATTACACAACGCTGGCAGTGAATACATTTCTCTGGGTCATAAGAAAGGAACGGATGAGAGTCAATTTTCTTTCTTCCCAGTTCCTGTCTTCCGCCAGCGTAATTTCCTTCTGTTTCTACACCATATTCATTACAATATCTCTGTAAATCACAGCTTCCATTTCCTTCACAACTAAAGCATTCTCTGTTATGTTCAGAAAGGAGTAATTTTAAAACAGTTTTTCTTGCTTCTATTACACGTTCTGTACGTGTCTGTACTACCATGTCTTCTTTCACTTTTGTGTTACAAGCTGTAACAAGTGGTTCGATTCCTTCTACTTCAACTACGCAGAGACGGCAAGAGCCAATGTCGCTAATGCCTTCCAGGTAACAAAGTGTAGGAATTTCGATACCTGCAGCTCTGGCTGCCTGAAGGATGGACATGCCTTCCAGCGCTTCTACATTTTTTCCATCAATTGTTAAACGCATCTTTTTCCTCCAAAATCTATCGCTATTTATAACAGTTTGTCATTACCATTAGTGTTCAACGGCACCTTCCAGTTTTCCGCATCCGAATACATCACATCTTAAGCATCTTGAGCATTCCTGTCTTGCTTCTTCCGGAGTCATCGGGCATTCTACATGCTCAAAATCTTTTTTACGGATGTATGCAGGACGTTCCTGAATGTTTACACGTCCGGTAGGAACACGGTTGTTCTGTCTTGCTTCCGGTGCTTTCACTCCACAGTCTAATGTATGATGATATCCAAGATATTCATCAATAGCATTTGCAGCAACTTTACCACCCGCAATTGCACGAATTGCTGTAGATGGTCCTGTTGCACAGTCACCGCCAACGAATACACCCGGCATTCCTTCTACGGAAGTGTCCAGACCTGCTTTGAAAATCTTCCATTCTGCAGGCATTCCGAATTCTTCAAATGGTGCGCTTACAATATCCTGTCCTACTGCAATCAGGATTACGTCACACGGAATCATTTCTTCTGGTTTAGACTCTGCATTCAATGGTGCAGGTCTTCCTCCACGGTATGGTCCAATCATCTGTGGCTGAATCCAAAGTCCGGTACAGTCATTATTTTCATTGGTTTCAATTCTTACCGGTGCCTGAAGTGTCATCAGTTCGATGCCTTCCATAACCGCTGATTCGATTTCTGTTACCAATGCTGTCATATCTTCCTGACGTCTTCTGTATACGATACGGACATCTTTCGCTCCACAGCGAAGTGCACTTCTTGCAGCATCCATTGCTACGTTACCACCACCGATAACCGCTACTGTTTTTCCGGTATAGTCTGGTCTGTGTCCATGTCCGATTCCATCCAGCATTTCTACTGCTGAGAATACGTTGTTTGCGTCAATTCCTTCCATACGAAGTTTCTTACCAACCTGGGCACCGATTGCAACGAACATTGCATCGTAGTTGTCATGCACTTCCTGAATCGGAATATCTCTTCCTACATTTGTGTTATATTTTACTTCAATATTTCCGGTAGAAAGAATGGCATTAAAGTCTTCATCCATTCTGTCTTTCGGGAAACGATAGTTTGGAATACCATACATCAGCATTCCGCCCAAATGTTCTTTCTCTTCAAATACGGTTACTTTATGTCCCATCAGTGACAGATAGTAAGCACATGTCATACCACATGGACCACCACCGATAATCGCTACTTTCTTTCCTGTAAGTGGATTTGCTTCCGGAACTTTTACCTGATCTGCTGCAACCTGGTCAACTGCATATTTCTTAATACCACGGATGTTAAGCGGTGCATCAATCAGATTACGGCGGCAACGTTCTTCACATGGATGCTCACAAATCATTGCGCAAGCCGTTGGAAGCGGGTTGTCCCTACGAATCAGATTAATTGCATCTGCATAATTTCCTTCTGCTACATGAGCAATGTAACCTGGAATATCAACGTGTGCAGGACACATTGTTACACAAGGAATCTGCTGTCCTTCTGTTCCCGGACAGACACCTTTTTCAATATAAGCTATGTATTCGTCTTTGAAAGTATCAAGTCCTTCCAGCACTTCAATTGCTGCCTGATATCCAATGGCACAGTCAGCCGAATCACGAATCATAGTTGCAAGTTCACGCATTTCATCTAAGATTTCAACAGTCGCATTACCTGTCAGAATCTGTACCAACATTTTTTCTATCTGTCTCAATCCATCTCTACATGGAACACATTTTCCACAAGTCTGGCTCTTAGAGGCCTGAAGCAGAGACAACTGAACAGTAATCGGACAAGTTCCCGGTGGATAAATACTTACCTTACCGGCAAACTTCGAGAGAAAATGTTCAATTTTTACATCTGCGCTTTTACTATCCGCAAGATAAATCTTACTCATTTTTTGTTCATTCCCTTCTTCTTTTATCCCGACTTTTGTCTGGGGTACTATAGAATTTGTCATAGACAAATTCTATGTCTGATTATTATATATCTATATTGTCTTTAAGTGTATGTATCTTTCTCACATAAAACAGCAAAAAAATTATGCTTTTGAAACATTTTCTTCATTTCATTCATTTATTTATTTGCATTTTTCATGTATAATACATATATATGATACTTATTTAAAAAGGAGACGACACGATGCAAATTCCATTGAACGTGTTACTGTATCACCTTGCGGCCAGCAGCAATTACGCTACTCTGAATGTTGACCTTACGGAAGCATTTGACGGTATCAAATTATTTGACGTGAATTCTTGTTTTTCTGCCTATGATGATGTTGCAAAGAAATTATATCTGGTAAACCCGGAAGAATTGATAAATAACACGGAAAAAATCCGTGCATACAATGTCCACACAACCAGCGTGTTCTTGTGTATCACTACTGATGACACATTACAGATAAACACTTTTTCCGATGTGCTCTCTGTAATATTGCTATACACACCACACTCTTTTGTAGATATATTCAACCGGATTTTAAATATTTTTTATAATTTTGATGTGTGGGACAAAAGTTTTCATCTTGCACTTCTTCGTGACTGCAATATGCAGGAATTGTTGGACTTGTCTCAGAACATCCTGGTTCATCCCATGGTGGTCCTCGACAGCAATTTCACTTTACTTGGTTATTTTAACGGTGACACTACCAAAGACCCAATTATGGAAGATATCTTGAATGCCGGCTATGTAACGCCTCAGATTATGACAAGACTCCGGCAGGACGGACTGATTTCCACCTCGGAAAACGCAGATAATCCATTAATCAATTATTATTGTCTGGCACCTAATGACTGTTATTACAGCATGATGTACCGTTTTACAGCAAATAACCATGTGGTTGGATATGCTTTAATTTTCCAAAACCAAGTTCATCCAAAGGCAAACTATCTACATCTGATGAACATGGTTGCCGAAAACCTGAATCTGTATTTTCAACAGCAACGATTCAGAAGCCGCATGTCCTCAGAAATGTATGAATCTATTCTGACGGAAATTTTGGATAATCCTTCCATTGATAAACAGCAGTTTATCGACCAGCTTAGCTTTGTTCCAGACTTAAAGATGGATGGATATTTCCTCCTGGCTCGTCTGAATTATGATAACTCCGCTGAGCTTCCATATTCTTTCGTAAGTTGGAGCATTCGGAACACTTTGCCGTTTTTAAAGCCATTTATCTATGATAATTCACTTTATATTTTAAAAACCTGTAGTGAATCCAATGCGTTTCAACCGTTTCTCACTGATGGGGAAAAGAAAAGTTTTAAGAAAATTTTTAAATCAGGTAACTTCACCTGCACCATAAGCAATTTGTTTTTCTCTCTTATGGATCTGTCCATTGCTGCCATGCAGTGCAAAGAAGCAATGAACATTCCCGTTACCGAGAACGAAAATTTTTATTATTTCAAAGATATGTTGCTTAAGTATATGTTAAAAGAGTTAAAAAGCACAACTCTGCTGCCTATGATTGAATCACCTCATTATCATATACTGAAGCAATATGACGAAAATCAAAATACGGATTTGTGTGAATTATTTATGCACTATCTGCAGAATGGTCGAAATGTCAATCAAACTTCAGCCGCTGTATTTTTACATCGGAATACCGTATTAAATAAGGTCAAAAAAGCTATCTCCGTTATGCAGAGCGGATGTGAAGATTATCAAGAATACCTTGCTTTTCTTCTTTCTTACTTTGCAGACCACGAATAGGAATTTAATAACAACCACAAGTAACTCCGGCAACCCAAAGCCTAATATCAGGAGGAATGAATTCATGTATTTAAATCAAATAGAAGCCTTTGTTGAAGTAGTTGACCATAAAAGCTTTTCCAAAGCTGCGAAAGTCCTTTATCTTTCGCAGCCTACAATCAGTGCTTATGTCAAATCCCTGGAAAATGAAATAGGCACGCAGCTTATTTACCGCACTACCAAAGACATTATTCTGTCTGAAGCAGGTGCCAAGTTTTATAATTACGCGAAAGAAATGATTCGTATCCGTAATGTTGCGATTTCTGAGATGCAGGAATACACGAATAAACTTTCTGGTAATATTACAATTGCAGCCACCAGCTTTCCCTCCCAGTATCTTTTACCCAAATTAATACACGAGATCATGCCAAAAGCACCCGATGTAAAATATACGTTACGACAGTTGGATGGTTCTTCGGTTATCTCTCATGTTGAAAACTATAACGCAGAGCTTGGAATTACAGATTTCTCCGAACTGGACTGTCGATGTGATTTTCTTCCTTTTGCAAAAGACAAGCTAGTCCTTGCCACACCTAACACACCTGAATTCCAGCAATATAATGGACATTTTCCTTTGGAGAATTTGACCAAATATCCTTTTATCTGGCGCGACGAGGGAAATTGTACTAACAAAGAGACAACGGCTTTTTTGAATAGCATTGGCCTTACTCCTGATGATTTAAACATCGCAATTCAAATGCCTTCTATCGAAAGCGCTAAGCAATCGATTCTTAACAATATTGGTATTTCCTTTATCAGTAAAAGGGCTATCTCGGCTCTTCTCGAAGGAAATATGATATTATCATTTGACTTTGATTCCGAATATTTGGTTCGAACCTTATATACAATTACCAACAAAAATCGTATTACATCACCTGCGACAACTTTTTTTATTAATTATTTACAGGAAAAATATAAAAATTGTCCAAACTGTTAATCAGAGATAATTTGATATCACTATAAACTTAAAAGAGGCATCGCAAAATTTCTTCTGCGGTGCCCCTTTTTATGTTTTCATAACTGTCTTAGCTATTATTTATGAGCTTTTTTCCAATTATTTTTACCTTTGCAATATTCTGTATGTAACAGATGATGTGGAACATGTCCGTTTGGTTTTTCAAGGAAATCATCGTAGATTTTCTTGATGCTTGGGTTCTCATGAGATTTTCTAAGTGGAAGGTTTGCATCATGAGTAAATGTAGCTGCACGACGAGCTGCATAAGCTTCTTCTCTGTCTGTATCTTCCAAAAGTTTTGGTTCTCCACCACCACTTACGCATCCTTCCGGACAACACATAACTTCGATGAAGTGTAAGTCTAATTTTCCGGCTTTCATTGCTTCAATTACCGGAACAACATTCTTAAGACCGGTTACAACACCAACTCTTAATTCCAAATCGCCAACCTGCATCTTAGCTGTACGGAATCCTTCTGTACTACGAACCGCTGTAACATCTACGTTCGGAATTGGTTCGCCTGTAATCAGTTCATATCCTGTACGGATAGCAGCTTCCATAACACCACCGGTTACACCAAAGATTGTACCTGCACCTGTGTAATCTCCAAGAGGAGAATCGAATTTTGCATCATCTGGAAGTGCATTGAAATCAATACCCATTTCTTTGATTAAGTAAGCAAGCTCACGGGTTGTAATTACAACATCTACATCCTGGAATCCGCTGTCTTTCATTTCTTCACGATTACACTCGAATTCTTTACATGTACATGGCATAACAGACACACTGTAAATCTTAGCCGGGTCGATATTGTTAATCTGTGCCCCATATGTTTTAAATACGGTACCAAGCATCTGCTGAGGACTCTTACATGAAGAAAGATGATCTTTAATTTCCGGATAATTTCTTTCCATGAATGTTACCCATCCCGGACAGCATGATGTGAACATTGGCAGTGTTCCACCTTTCGTTACACGAGTGATTAATTCTGTACCTTCTTCCATAATTGTAAGATCAGCAGAGAAGTTTGTATCATATACATAATTAAATCCTAATGCTCTGAGAGCTGCTGCCATCTTACCATCTGTAAGAGAACCAAGTGGGTATCCGAAATCTTCTGCAAGAGCTACACGAACTGCTGGAGCAGCCTGTACCATTGTTACAAGATTTGGATCAGCAAGAGCTTTCTTTACTTCGTCAAGATGACATACATTGTATGCAGCAAATAATGGTTCTTCAACTGTCTTTGGAAGATTACGTTCTTCGCGAACCTTTGCATATGCTTCTGTTCCATGAGAAACGATAGAAACATAAGATTTACATTTCTGAACACACTGTCCACACATTACACATTTGTCTGTGTCAATTGTCTGTGGCTGTCCCTGTTCTCCAAAAATCGCGTCCGCTGGACATACCTTTGCACATTCACGGCAACCGGTACAAATATTTTTATCAATATTAATTACCATCATTATTTCTTCCCCCTTCTTATACAGACTTTGTAAGATCCAGACTAATTGCTGCACGCAAATTCTTTTCCAAACGTTCTGCGTCTGGATCAACTAAACGTAATGCGTCATTTGGACATACTCTTACGCAGGCTGGTCCACCTTCGATACCTGTACACAAATCACATTTAGAAGCTGCAATCTGTGGTATATCTGTTCCAATCTGTGCTACTACTTTACCTTTGTCAGCTAATGGGAGAAGTGCAATTGCCCCAAATGGACAGGCCATCATACAATCTTTACATCCGATACATTTCTTCTGGTCTACGATTACCTGACCATTGATGCGCGAAATAGCTTTCTTTGAACAGGCATTTAAACAAGGTGCATCTTCGCAATGTTTACACTGTATTGGCATGCAGATGCCTTCCCCTCTTGTAAGATACAACTTAGGTGTTACCGGTACAGTTACAGTACCAATTGTTTTTCCTACACCGTTGTTCTCTCTGTTGTGTTCAGCGAAACAAGCCACTTCACATGCCTTGCATCCTGTACATTTCGAACTATCCGCAACAACAAAACAGCCCAATTGTTTACTCATTTGATTTCCTCCATTCTTAACACTAAATATTTTTATTTATGCAACGACAGCAAGCTCCAGTATTACCTGAAGCTTGCTGCTATTAACCACATCATTGTCAGAATAATTTTCAGATTGTCCTAAGACTTTTATATCTGAATCTTAAACTTCTTCGTCTGTTTTTGTTAAAACAGTGGATCTTGCAGCAGCCAGGCGGCGCTGTTCAATCACATTGTCCATGCTATCTTCTTTAACCAGAACTAATGCCTCAGTAGGACAAACTCTTACGCAAGCAGGTCCACCTTCAACACCAGCACAAAGGTCACATTTATTCGCAACGATTCTTTCACTTCCATCATTCTGTGTCTCACCGTAAACACTTACCATATCGATGGCACCGAATGGACAAGCATGCATACAGTTCTTACATCCGATACAATCATCTGTATTAATGATAACCTTATGGTCAACGATCTTAATACATTCTTCTGGACACACTGCCATACAAGCCGGGCTTTCACAATGCTTGCACTGTACTGGAACAGTGATTGTTGCTGTTTTTACCATATGTAATTTAGGGTTAAACGTATAACCGTTTGGATCTAATTCAAAGATTGGTCTTTTTTCATGTGCAACTACACATCCAATCAAACATGTACGACATCCCATACATAAGTCTGGATTACCTTTTACGAAATAATTCATAACTAGAATGCCCCCTTTCCATAACCTGAAGCAGGAGCTTCAACTCCGGCAACCTTCTGTTCGCCGACACATTTGATTCCCATTCTTTCACGAATTGAACGATATTCTGAAATAAGATATTTCTCAGCCCAATCCTGATCCGCGATTTTTTCTACACGGCAGTTACAATATTTGAACTCTGGTGTATTGCTGACTGGGTCAAGGTTCTTACCAATCGTAAGCTCATTACAAGCTCCAATCCACCACTGATATGTCATGTAAGTAGCACCTTTGGCAACACGCTCTGTTGGAAGACATCTTGTCATACACCATCCACGTTTGTTAATAACCTTTACAAGATCACCTTCGTGAATATCAAGTGCTTTACAATCTTCTGGGTTCATCTGAATCCATCCTGGTTCATCTTCCAGGTTACGAAGCATACGGCAGTTACCTGTCATAGTACGAACGGAATAATGTCCTACTTCACGAACAGTTGAGAACGAGAGTGGGAATTCTTCATTTTCCAATTCATATGGTGGACGCCACTCTGTTGCGTAGAATTTACCTTTTCCGTTCTTGTTAGCGAAATGTCCGTCCTTATGCAGATAAGAACTTCCTGTATCGCTCATATCTTTGCTTCGGCATGGCCACTGAACGCCACCGAGTTTTTCCATCTTCTCGTATGTAGCACCTGTAAAGCTTGGGCAAAGGTCAATCAGTTCGTTCCAAATCTGTTCTGTGTTATCATAATGCATTGGATAACCCATCTTAGTTGAAACTTCACAGATAATCTCCCAGTCAGTCTTAAGATCTTCTGACGGTTCCACGCATTTACGGATACGCTGGAAACCACGGTCACAGCTTGAATATACACCGTCATGTTCGCCCCATGCTGTTGATGGCAACAATACATCTGCAAATTCTGCTGTTTTATTCATATAAATATCCTGAAGGATTACAAAATCACACTTTTCAAGAGTTTCACGTACCTCTGCCAAATCTGGATCTGACTGTCCAGGATCTTCACCGAAGATATAGTAAGCGTGAATCTGTTTCATAGGGTCTTTTTCTTCCAATACCTTTTCAGGTACATGTGTAAGAGGTGTACCAATCTTATTAGAAAGTTTAACCCCCCAAGCTTTTTCGAATTTCTTCTGAACTTCTGGTTCAGTCACGTTCTGATATCCAGGATAGCAGTTTGGAAGAACACCCATATCACAAGCACCCTGTACGTTGTTCTGTCCACGGACAGGTCCGATACCAGTTGCCCATTTTCCGAAGTTACCTGTCATAAGAGCCATATTAGCAAGTCCCTTAACAACGTCTACTGCCTGGCCGAACTGACAGACACCCATTCCGTAAAGGATCATGGCTGATTCTGCTTTTGCATACATTCTTGCACACTTGCGAATTGTTTCTGCCGGAACGTGACAAATTGGTTCAGCAACTTCCGGTGTATATTTCTTAATAACTTCAACAAATTCATCAAAGCCTTCTGTATGCTCTGCGATGAAGTTTTCATCCATTAAGCCTTCTGTGTAAATAACATTACATAATGCATTTACAAGAGCAAGGTTTGAACCACCCTTCAACTGTACGTGTAAGTCGGAAATACGTGCAGCTTCAATAACACGTGGGTCACATGTAATAAGCGTTGCGCCTTTCTGTTTCGCGCGGATAATTCTTCTCTGAACGATTGGATGCGAATCTGCTCCATTATATCCAAAGTTGAAAATGAGCTTGGCGTCCTCGATTTCGTGAACACCCATGGACATTGCTCCTGAGCCCAGTGAGTACAGTAGCCCCGCTACTGAAGGAGCATGTCATATACGTGCGCAGTGATCGACGTTGTTTGTACCGATACATGCGCGCACGAATTTCTGCATAATATAGTTTGCTTCATTTCCAGGACCACGGGCACAACCTGTTCCCATGATAGCGTCTGGACCATATTTTTCCTTAATAGCAGTTAATTTATCTGCTACAAATGTAATTGCTTCATCCCATGAAACCTGTTCCAAAGGACTATTCTTACCGTTCTTACGAATCATTGGATGACGCAGCCTCTTAGTTAAGATCTGCGGATCATTTAAGTAATCCCATCCATAATGCCCCTTCAAGCAAAGAGTGGACTGATTCGTACGACCGTCTGCAGGTACAGCACCAATAATCTTATTGGCATCAGTATCTACAGTAAACATAATCTGACAACCGGCACCGCAATATGGGCAAGTTGTCTGTACCTGTTTGATTGCCATACTTAACCTCCTTCTCGCTTAACTGCTTCCTTTGCAAATGGGCAGGCAATGAGGTTTCCCTCATCCCCCTAAACGGAATGCGACCATGGATTAGATTCTCTTTAGGCCAACAAACTCGGAAACGGTTAACACATCATTATTAATTAGCAAATTGCTCTTTGTTGATATAAATATATATCAAATTGCGTGTTTTTTCAACACATCTTAATAAATTATTAATCAATTTTATTAATACATATATTAAAGCATTCCGATAATAGACAAATTTTATAATAAGTGCTATTTGATTTTCAAATAAATCTTTTTAGTTTTATCCACTGTAATCAAAAAGGGAATGCTACTTTTTGTAACATTCCCTTTTATCAGTCATTTATATTTTGAGTAATTATTCTTTGTAAATAGGCTCGCCTTCGGTCAAAATACCTACATGTTTTACTCTACAGAACACAAAAAATTCTTCCATTGGACTGCATACTGTTTCTCCAGTAAATTCTTCCATTCCTTCCCACTGTGCGCCAATCTTCGAAACCTCTAACATGACGTCTTCACACCGGAACTTATCTCCTACATGAATATCAGACCAGTCTAATCCTTCTACTACCAGATTTTCTCCGAATCTTCCATAGCAGACAGGTTCATTTTTCTGTTCAAAGAAGTACTTTACCACTTCATACGGAAGCATGCTGACCTGCTTTACACCGTTTCCGCAATGAACATCACCGGAAAGTCCACTCGGTGTCACATTATTCTGATGAATATTCTTTGCACTCTGATGCTCTTGTTTGCTAACGCATACACATTTTAATATACCCATTGATTTTCCATCCTATTTTGCAGCCTTTGCTGCTTTTCTTTCTTCTTTTGTTTTTGTGTAGCACTCCAGTACCGGGATCAAAAGGAAAGCAACGATTCCATCGGTGAAACCACCATTGTAGAGGCAGAACCCACCATGCCATAACGGAACATTCAGTACAAGTAACGCATGCATGGCACCGGCAATTACGCCTGGCCAGAATCCCCATTTACCTGCAATCGGTGCAAGACCGCTGGCGAAGCAAAGTCCTACCAAGATTCCCTGTGTAGTAAGTGTCCAGTTCTGAGCTTCTGTAATACCTGCAACGTACATAAAGAACGGCAGGAAAGATGCTACTGCGTAGCCAACCATGATTGGGAATACGGTTCTTGGCTGTGCCCCCTGTGCAACGAATGCATACATACACATAATTGCTCCCATAGTTGCTCCGGTAAATTTAGCACCTGTAAATACAAGGTTTCCATCTACCATTGTCATACCCTGTACGATGTTATAGTAAGCAAGAATGAAGAGACCATACATACCAAAGTTTACCAATGTAACCGGCATACCGAATGTTGATGTATAATCGGTTTTATATCCATCACTTACCCACAATTTCTTATAATCTTTGAAACAATTCTTATCTAATTTGTAAGCGACTGCCAGACAGATTACAAATACAATTAAGAAGAATACGTTGACAAATAATTTTTCACCGTCGCCTAAGTTTGTATTTGTAGGAACTTCTACACCCGGTGCTTTGTAAAGAATACAAAATACTAAAAATGCTAAGAATCCTGCTGCTGGTCCTGCACTGTACAAATCATACCCTTTATGGAAGTTTGGTGCGTGTGCACAAAGAGAAGGCATTGTACATCCAACAAAGATACCAAGGATAAGTGCAAGAATCAGACCATGCAGTGTAAATCCACTTGTCTCCAGGTTTGGATATCTGAACATTAATTCTCCTGCAAATGGTGCAAGTGCAGTTGAGAACATTGCAAGGTTTGCAACGCTTCCGAAGGACACTTTCTTAATTTTTGAATATATCCATACTCCTAGGAAGAATGGCCATACTGTCACAAATGTCATACCAAACGTCGCGAACCCTACATTCAACCAGTAGGCTGCTACTGTAAGTCCTGTACATTTTGCTTTTGACACCCATAAAATGAAGCAACAGGCAAGACCAACCATACCGGTATTTAAGAATGCTGCTCCAAGACCTCCAAGTACGAAATAATCCATCGTAAACTGGGATGGGCTTGTGCAGATTTTAATAAATCCAGGAATTAAATTTCCCAGATCACCGGCGCATAATGCACCGATGATAAAGGCAATTGAAAAGCCTAAAAGAACCCTAAATATCACTTTACTATTATTTTCAGCTGTGTTTTCCATAGTATCATTCCTTTCTAGTTAAACCTGACAGTTAAAAACTAACATGATTTTTTGTTTTTACACAATCACAAATAACATATAAATTAAGGCACCACACAGTCCCATGCAGAATAGCAATAAACTGAATGATAAACTGTTTGTAATTTCTCTCTGTATTCTTTGTACTTTCGTTTCTTTACGCATATAAGCGAATTCGACAATACGGGCTGGTACCGATTTCGGTTTGAATACAGTTTTCTTTGCAACATATGCCAGTGTATCTACCAGGCTGTCGCAGATTCTGCTGCAGAATGCTCCAATAAACGGAAGTATCGTAAGTATCAGCGGACGATAGATTAAATCTTCCAAATCCAGCTTAGCCGGCCATGCATTGATATAAACTTTATTTCCATTTTCATCTTCTTCCATGAGGCATTTACGGATAATCAGGAAATAAACGATTGCTCCAATTGCAAGGGAAGCAAGTCCACCCCTGATATTTGTCCACGAGAAGTAATTTACAGCCTCTGCCGGGTCTTCTCCATGCATGAATCCCTGTCCCATACCTGCAATGCCATTCATCAGCTTGTATGGAAGCATTCCAAGTGCAGGAAGAATCACTGCCGAACCAAGTAATGCAAATGTGCTTTCTTTATTCATGTATTTTCCATTTGAAGCATCCATCTTTTCCTGATTGTATGGATTTTTTTCAATGAAAATAGCAACATAAAGCTTTGTCATATATGCAGCTGTCAAACCACCTGAGAACAGGAAGATTGCTTCCACAATCTGGAAGAATCTTGCCCATACGGTATAATCTTCAAACATCCAGATATATTCTACGATACTTTCATGAATCAAAGTCTTGCTGATATATCCATTCCATAACGGCATACCGATAATCCCGAGTACACCCATCAGGAATATGAAGTTAAGTAAAGGTTTTTTCCGTCCAAATCCCCGGATTTCATTCAAATCCAACTTATGAAGATTCATAAAGATTGCACCTGCTGCCATAAACAGAACCAATTTGATTAATGAATGGTTCACCATATGAAGCAGTGTACCTCTTACTGCAAGTGCATTGTGATGGCCTAGAAGCCCCTGCATTCCAGCCCCAGTTAAAATAAATCCAATCTGTGACATAGATGAGCACGCAAGTGTACGCTTCAAATCAATTGAGAATACAGCAAGTACCGCTCCGAGGAACATAGTAATTACTCCGATACAGAGAATTAAGAATCCCCATTTCTCATCATGCAAGAAAATGTTCGAACCAATTACAAGAATTCCGAATACACCTGATTTTGTAAGGATACCTGACAATAATGCAGATGCCGGTGCCGGTGCTACTGGATGGGCTTTTGGCAGCCAGATATGTAATGGGAACATACCTGCTTTTGCCCCGAATCCGAACAGCATCAATGCAGATGCTGCGTACAGTACACCTTTGTTTTCATAATTTTCACATGCTTCTAACAGTAAATCCATATCAAGAGTTCCTACTGCATTGTACAGGAGGAAAAGTCCCATCAGCATAACC
Organism: uncultured Bariatricus sp.; assembly: GCA_934307065.1. GTDB lineage: Bacteria > Bacillota > Clostridia > Lachnospirales > Lachnospiraceae > Allocoprococcus. The sequence continues at coordinate 23,696 of CAKRCD010000020.1, forward strand.
ATACCACCAAGTACTGCTACTGCAAGATAGGTATCACCTGCCCGCATAGCTGCAGGTTTCTCGTCATGAACAACCATAAGATAAGAAGCCATTGACATTACTTCGAAGAAGATAAACGTTGTAAATAAATCCGCTGAAAGAAATACGCCAACTGTTCCTCCGAAGGTGATAAGTAAGAATAAATAATATCTGTTTCTGTTTCTGTAGTGTGAGAAATATTCTCTTGAGAATATCGTTGTCATCATCCACATCAGAGCTGCAATTCCACCATAGATAGCACGGAATCCGTCCATCTTAAGATACAAGCCTTTCAAACAGAAATCATTCAATCTAAATGCGTACTCTGCTCCATTTGCAACCTTCACAAACAAATAAGCGAAAATCACAAATTCTAAAATGCAGACAAAATCAGCAAAGTAATCTCTTGCTTTCTTGTTCTGTCTTCCGATTAAATAGCTGACAAATGCACCTAATATAGGCCAAAACGCTAAGAATAGTAAAATAATATCGCCTGTCATCATCTCACTCCTTTCTTCCCTATATCAGACCTGTAGCTACACTACGGAAAAACGTTAACAGAGGTGCTGAATGCAAACCGAAGATTAGCATAACCACACAAAGAATAATGAGTGGTGCTTTCATATAATAATTCGGATCTTCTACGTTTGCAATGGTATTATAGTCGAAATCAGCACCCGGAAAATATGCTTTTATCACAATTGTGAAAAGATAAATTGCTGTCAGGATTGCCGAAATCATCAGTGCTACTACTCCGAGTACACCAACCATACCAATTGTTCCTTCTTTCACTGTATCTATCGCGGCTATTGCCAGACTATATTTACTAACAAATCCGCAGAGCCCCGGTACACCAACCAGTGCGAGGGAACCAATTGTGAAGCATGCCATTGTAACCGGCATCTTTCTTCCAAAACCTTTAATCTGATATACAAATTCTCTGTGTGTCTTGTACATAATTGCGCCCGCACAGAAGAAGAGGCAGATTTTCATAACACCATGGAAAATCATGTGCGCTAATCCTGCGGCTAATCCTTCTGGAGTCATCATGGTGACACCAAGTAAAATGTATGACAAATTACTTACTGTAGAATAAGCAAGTCTTCTCTTCAAATGCTGTTCCTTAACCGCCATAGAAGAACCAAATACAATTGTGATAATTGCCAAAGAAGCCACCACATAATGTACCCATGTTCCGGAGAGGAAATCCGTACCGAATCCGTAATATGTTACACGAATAATTGCAAATACACCTGCTTTTACAACCGCAACCGCATGTAACAATGCAGTTACAGGTGTTGGCGCAACACCAGCTGTCGGAAGCCATCCATGGAATGGAAATACTGCTGCTTTTACACCAAATCCCAAGAATGCTACTAAATAAGCAATCAGCAGCCAGTTTTCATTCATCCCTACATTTCCTTTTGCCAGAAGACCACCGAAAGTAAAATCGGTAGTTCCTGCTGCCGCATAAAGTACCATCACTCCCATAAATGCAAAAGCCGCACCGGCAATAGAATAAATCAAATATTTTCTTCCTGCATGGATTGCTTTCTCATCCATGGCATGCATGATAATCGGAAGTGTAATCAAGGTCAATAATTCATAGCACAGATACATGGTAATCAGATTGGCTGAGAACGCAACCCCCAGTGCTACACCATAAGTCATGGTATAATATGTAAAGAATGTGTTTTCTTTTCCTTCATGCTTCATATATTCAAATGCAAAGCAGCTTGCAAGTGGCCAAAGTCCGGCAAGAAGACCTCCAAACACCATTGACAGTCCGTCTATACGGAATGCAATGGAAATACTTGAACTGAGCGGTACTACAGTCAATGTTCCTTCTGGTCTGTTAAAGAGCATAAAGAACACAAGCACTGAAGTCAGTAAAACAACAGAAATTACATACTTTTCTCTGTTTGTTCCCTTTTCAAAATGGAACAATGGTATAATTGCTCCACCCAGAATTGGTAATAGCATTGCTATTAATATAAATATTGGACTCATACTTTATCCTCCTACATTACACTAGCAGCAATTGTACTGAAAAATGCCTCCAACGGCGAAGCATAGATTCCTAAAACAACCGCAGCAACAGCCAAAATAACAAGCGGAACTGTCATTAATTTGTTAGGTTCACACTTTTCAACTGTTGAGTAATCAAAATCTGCTCCCGGTAAAAATGCCTGAATCGAAATTGTAAGAAGATATCCTGCTGTCAAAAATGCACTTGTAAGTAATACTACCGGACCAATCCATGCGCACGGCATTCCACTTGTGAGAGAACCCATTGCAATGTTCCATTTGCTAATGAAACCAGATGTAGGCGGAATACCAACCAGTGTAAGTCCGAAGATTGTAAAGCACCACATAACAATCGGCATTCTCTTTCCAATACCCTTAAGCTGATCTACTCTTGTACAATGTGTTTTGTAAATAATTGCACCCGCTGACATGAACAGACCATTCTTAACTACTGAATGGAATACTACGTGCATCAATGCACCAACCATTCCAACCGGTGTCAGAGTTGACAGACCAAAAAGCACATAGGAAACCTGGCTGACAGAAGAATATGCCAGACGTTTCTTTAACAATTTTTCCTTATAAGCCAACATAGAACCCATAAATACAGTAATCAATGTAAGAACGACCCATGCATACTGTACCCATGTTCCTCTGATAAAGTCTGCACCCACCTGATAGAAAACCACACGAATCACTGCAAGTACACCGGCTTTTGTAATAACACCGGAAAGAACTGCAGATGCAGGTGCCGGTGCTACTGGATGGGCTGTAGGCAGCCAGCCATGTAACGGAAACATACCTGCTTTTGCGCCAAAACCAACAATTGCAAGGAATACAACAACCAGCATCACGGATTCATGACCTGCCAGTTTGGCTGCATCCAATGTTCCACCCGGAACAAATTCAATACTTCCGTAAATATTCATAAAGAAGAAGGCAATCAGCGCCATAGATGCACCGAAGATTGAGTAGAACAAATACTTAAGACCTGCTGAAATTGCTTCTTTCGTTCTTGAATGAAGAACCATAGGCAAAGTCAGAAGAGTCATGCCTTCATAGAACATATACATCGTCATAAAGTTACCTGCCATGCCAAGACCGATCAGCACACCAAGTGAAAGTAAATAAAACAGATAATATCCCTCGTTATTATCTTCATGCTTCATATACTCAAATGAGAAAATTCCTGCTAACAGCCACATTACAGAAACAATCATAGTAAACAGAATCGTAAGTCCATCTACTTTTAAATAGATAGGTAATGTTTCTGTAAGGTTCAATACAACAAAGCTTCCTCCGGTTACCACGGCAATCAACGTAAGTACAAAATTGATAACAAGAACTGCGCCTACATACATTTGGCGAAAAGAACGATCTTTAAAACGTTCTTTTATCACAAGTGTCAAAAGTGCCATGATGATTGGGAATAGAACCGGTACAATTAATAAAATATTCGTTTTCATTCCTTTTTCTCCTTCCTATCCAAACATTTCAAGGCCCTGACGAATCATTGTAAGGAACGGATCCGAACAGATACCAAGTACAAAATTCAAGATAATAAATCCGACCATAGAAATAATGAATGCGATGTCCTTCTTATCCGGAACAGCCACAATCTTATTATTACCGTCTGTCTTAGAGAACAGAACAATGATGGCTGGGACATAATACAATGCATTCAGCACCGTACTGATTGATAATACCACTAAGGTAGGAATTACTTTCTCCGGCATACCGATAGATGCTGTTGCGAAATACATCTTTGATACAAATCCGGCTGTAAGCGGAATACCTATCATAGATAATGAACCAATTACAAAAGCAATTCCGGCAAGCATATTTCTTCTTGCAGCACCCTTTAAGTCTACAAACTTTTTGCTTCCACCAGACACTTCCATGAATCCACCAGCAGAGCAGAACAACATTGGCTTTGTTACCGCATGTGCAAGGATATGGAAACATGCTGCTATCATTCCCACTTCGCTTCCAATACCAATTCCCATGTAAATGTATCCAATCTGAGCCACACTTGAATATGCAATCATTCGTTTCAAGTCTTTCTCTTTCAACGATCTTAAAGATCCCATTACCATTGCAAGCAAGCCCATTACGAACAACACGTTTACTGCCTTTGATGCATAAACCACATCAATACCGATTACACGGTAGAAAATCTTGATTAACAGAATGATATATGCTTTCAAAACCAGACCGGAAAGAATCGCACTGGAAGATGATGTTGAGGTTCCATGTGCATCCGGCAGCCATGAATGGAACGGATACAAGGCACTCTTAATTGCAAGTCCGATAGAGAACAGGCAGATGATGATTTCAAGTGGGAACACATATTCTCCTGTACTTGCAAGCACAGCCACGCTCTCTTTGATATTCGACATCAGCAAGTGTCCTGTAATATCATATAAAATACAAATACCAATCAGGAAAAGACCAGAACCAAGAAGGCTCATGATTAAGTATCTTGTAGTAGCTACCAAAGTTTCCTTTGCTTTTCTCAGCATTACAATTGCACATGATGCAAGTGTATTAATTTCCACAAATACATATGCAGTAAACAAGTCGTTTGTGTAAATCAGTGCAAGCATAGAACTGAAAAGCAAACTAATCATCAGGAAATAATGATTCACCTTTGTGTCCTCTACATCGTGGAAGATATGTTTCATACCACCAAGCAGCGACAACATAATAACTACACAGAATGCGGAAGCCATCAGCGCTTCCAGCACACCAATTCTAATTTCATTTCCGAACGGAGCCGGAAAATGCCCCATCCAGTATACATAATATTCGCCAGCCTTAAGGGTATACCCTAATACGGCAAATGACATTCCTCCGATAACAGTAATCGCGGAAAGCACAAGATTTCTCGCTGCCTTCGGCTTAAGAACCGCACAAAGCACACCGGAGAACATTGCCAGAATGATACTGAAAAACGGAAAATTTTGTACAAATTCCATTTAGTACACCCCCTGCTCTTTCTGCATTTTTGTAACGATTTCTTCCAAGTCAAGTGTTCCATATGCCCGATAAAGACGTACTGCCAATGCAAGGAAGAATGCAGATACGCTGACGGATACTACGATACCTGTCAGTACCAGACCACTTGGAATCGGGTTGATGTATGCTTCAAAATCTGTTACACCATCTACGACAATCGGTGCTGTTCTTCCTACTACATATCCTTTTGCAGCCAGGAACAGATAAATCCCCGTGTCCATGAAGTTAAAACCAATAATCTTTTTAATAATATTTCTATTCAGCAGCAGAGTCGTAAATCCAATACCAAAGATAATCATTGCTGTTGCTTCATAGTAGTTTGTAAATAATCCCTGCAACATATTAGATAACCTCCCTGTTGAATAATGAATAAAATCCGTACATTGTACACATTACAATAACCCCAACTGCAATGTTCAGTGGGAAGATAAGTCCCGCACTAACGATGTCTCCCGGCACCCCTGTCGGAATAATCGAATGCAGATGGTTTGCTCCTGTATAGAATGAATAGCTCTTTGCTACTGCATAGAAAGTAAGCGCACTTACAACAATTGTATTAAAGGTCTTATATGTAAAGAACTTTCTGCTTGCTTCTACGCCATAGGCATTACAGTACAGAATCAGGGATGCTCCCATAATCGCACCTCCTGAGAATCCACCACCAGGAGAAATATGTCCGTTCAGAACAACGTAAATACCAAACATCAGCGCAATTGGTATCAGAAGTCTGGATACATTCTGTAAAATAATATCCGGTTTCGGATCATAGATTGCATCGTCATCTTCTTTTCCTTTTTTCTTTTTGTCATTACGTAACAGAATCATTACAGTTCCCGCAGCAACAAAAAGAACGGTTGATTCACCAAATGTATCAAATGCACGATAATCCAGAATCATTCCGGCTACAATATTTACCGCACCGGTATCTTTCATTCCGTCTTCAATGTATTTCTGTGATACTTCATTATTAGCCGGATTATCCGGGTCTCCGAATGACGGGAGCTTGGATACCGTAATCAACATACATACGATGATAATCAGTGCAAGTACAACCGCCATCACTTTGTAGAATTTCTGATATACATGAATTTCATTCTTTCCAATCCATTCATCAAAACGTTCTGCAATTGTTTTCTCATGATGCTTTTCGGCAGTAACCGCTGCCTCTTCTTTTGGTTCTTCCTTTACATCATTGTTCTGTCCAATAATGTAATCTCCGTCAACCCATGCCAGAAATTTGGATTTCTCTTTATTTGTCTTCATCGATACCCTCCTCCTTCATGGCTCCTACTTTCTTCAATGTCACAAAGAACAGGATACTGGTTACACCCGCGCCTACTGCTGCCTCTGTTATCGCAAGGTCAGGCGACTGTAAAATCAGCCAGAGTATTGACATTACAAGACTGTACGACATAAAGATAACCAATGAAACCAACAAGTTACGTGACAATGAAACTGCCAGTGCACAGACAACCAAGAAAGTGAGTAAAATAATTTCAAATATTTTCATTACTCAACCACCTCACATTCCTCTTCAATCTTCTCGTTTGTCTCAATCTCAAGCTTACAAATCAAATGACTGCTGATTGGGTTTGCAAGCCACATAAAGCCTACGATTAAGATTAATTTCAAACTCATGGTTGAGAAGCCCTCAAGAATAAGTAAGCCTAACAGAATCATAAGTGTTCCCAAGGTATCACATGCTGCTGCAATATGCATTCTGTTCAGAATAAAGTTAAAACGGAACACTCCAAAGATTGCAACGCCTATTACAAACAAACCAACCAGAATCAGAACAGCCGCGATGCCAAAACGAATCCATCCAAGTATCATATTATGACTCCTCCTTTCCAGTCTTCTGTTCTTTCTCTGCTTTTCTCTTATTGTAAGAAGATTTGTAAACATTCGTAAGGACAACAACTGCCAGGAAACTAATCAGTGCGTAAATCAAAGCTACATCGACAACATATTGTTCACCGATATAAATAGCAACTACACAAATTAAAATGATTGTCTTTGTTCCTACAAGGTTTACAGCAATCAGACGGTCTGTAAACCGAGGTCCCAGAATTGCTCTCAGCAGGCAGAAAATAACTGCAATAGCAAGGACAATCATAGCTACAAGCATCAGTCCTCTTATTGCCATATTCAACATATCCATTCCTATACCTCCTCGATTCTGTGCAATTTCTGAACAAAAATTGAACTTTCAATTCCTTCAGCCATACTCTTATCCAGACAATGTACGCAATATGTATCCCCCTCTAACGATACAGTAATTGTTCCCGGAGTTAAAGTAATTGAGTTTGCTAACATAACCTTTGAAGCCTGCTCTTTCAAATCTGTTTTGAAATAAATGATTGCAGGTTCAAATTCCAGCTTCTTGCTTAATGTCATCTTAATAACAACAATATTAGCCTTAATCACTTCCCAGATAAGAATTCCAAGATACTCTACCAGATATGGAAGTCTCTTCACTGAGAATCCGCCCGAAGCGCCTTCTTCAAGACCATATTGCAGATGCTTTTTGGAAAAATAAGTAAGGGCAGCGGATAATACCACACCAAAGATGCAGATTTCCACTGTTATTTTTCCATTAAAAATAATCCATAGTACAAAAAGTGTTAAGAAAATCAATGTCCTCCTCCCTCCTGTTCTTCAGCCACGTATCCAGGTCCGTGTCCATGATTCACATCTGCGGATACATAGAACAGAACACCGATACACAAAATGATAGCCAGACAAAAGCTCATCCATTTTTTCATGACTCTCACCTCCATGATTTGTAAATATTTAATAAATATTATCTATAAATTTTACCATTTATCTCGTATTTCGTCAACAATACCCCCTATTACAATAGTCAATATGACTTATTAGATTTTTCCTATTAACCGATTATTTTTTCAGAAATATACGCATTTTAGTCCAATATTTTATTAAAAAAGGGAAAAACGGCCTATGTGTGCGCCATTTTTCCCTAAAACGTATATATTGTTATATTAGTGCAAAAAATTACAATATACAAAATTATTTCTAAAATTAAGCTTCTAATACAGCAGAAATATCGTTCAGATATTCATTCTTAATCTTATAAAATTCTTCCTTATCCACTGCGTCTGCAAGCTGCGCGTCAATCGGCATCTTTCCGATTACCGGAATATGAAGTTCTGCTGCAATGGCATCAATGTTGCTCTCTCCAAACACATTAATATGCTTTCCGCAGTCCGGACATACCAGATAACTATAATTTTCAACGATTCCAAGCACCGGAACTCCCATATGTTTTACCATATTATAAGACTTCTTCACAATCATACGAACCAAATCCTGAGGTGATGTAACAATCACTGCCCCGTCTACCGGAAGTGACTGGAATACAGTAAGCGGAACATCTCCGGTTCCAGGAGGCATATCTACCAGAAGGTAATCCAAATCGCCCCAGACAACATCTGTCCAAAACTGTTTTACGACTCCGGCAATAACAGGACCTCTCCAGATAACCGGGTCCTCTTCGCTGTCAAGCATCAGGTTAACTGAAATAATCTTTGTTCCATCTTCAGCTACTGCCGGAAGAATTCCGTCTTCGCATCCCATTACTTTGCCATGGATTCCGTACATCTTCGGAATAGATGGACCTGTAATATCTGCATCCAGAATACCAACCTTGTATCCCTTTTCCTTCATTGCTCTTGCAAGTGATGCAGTTACCATAGATTTACCAACGCCGCCTTTGCCACTAACAACACCAATGACTTTCTTAATATTCGAGTGTGCGTTCATTTCTTCTTTTAAGCTTTTTTTCTGACTTGGACATCCACCTGCATGTGGGCAGCTTGAACAGCTTCCCTCGCAGCTCTGTCCAGCATTTTCTGTGTTTTCACTACTCACTGTTATTTCCTCCCTATATTCCTATGTCTTAAGGTATATTTTCACACCATAATAGGACATATATTCTTCTTATATTGTACCATGATTTTTACCTTTTGCAACATTGGAATTTTTTTCATCTTTCTTTAAAAAATTCAATAAATATAAAAGTGTGCAGAATTTTCTTCCACACACTTCATTCTATCATTCATACAAATTTTGTTATAAAATTTTCGATAAAAATTCTTTCAAACGTGCATCCTTTGGATGGTCAAACAATTCTTCCGGTGTATTTTCCTCTTTAATCTGGCCATCATCAATGAATATTACCCGATTCGCTACTTCTCTGGCAAATCCCATCTCATGAGTTACAACAACCATGGTCATGCCTTCACGTGCCAGCTCCCGCATAAGCTCCAGGACTTCGCCGACCATTTCCGGGTCAAGTGCCGAGGTTGGTTCATCAAAGAGAATCACATCCGGATTCATTGCCATAGAACGCACAATTGCAATCCGCTGCTTCTGTCCGCCAGAAAGTGTGGACGGATAAACATTTGCCTTATCTTCCAGTCCAATCTTCTTCAGTAGTGTCATAGCCCGCTCTTTTTCTTCTTTTTTAATCTGTTCTTTCGTCTGCGTAATCGGAGTTTTTTCCTTTTTAAACAAATTAGCTCTTCTGGCTTTCTTCAAGTCCTGACACCTTAAATATACCGGAGCCATCATAATGTTATCAAGGACCGTCATATTGTTAAACAAATTAAAATGCTGGAATACCATTCCCATATGACGTCTGTGCTTATTAATATCCACCTTCATATCTGCAATATCTTCGCCATTAAAGATAATACTTCCGCCTGTAGGGTCTTCCATGCAGTTCAGACATCTTAAAAATGTGCTCTTACCAGAACCAGATGGTCCGATAACTGCCACAATATCGCCTTTATTGATGGTAATATTAATGCCTTTTAGAACTTCTACATTACCAAAACTTTTTTCAAGATTAATTACGTCTATCACTCTTCTTCAGGCTCCTTTCCATCAATTTAATCAGCAATGAAATTACCAATACAAGTGCAATATAAATCATAGCCATTACCAGATACGGAACCATGAACTCATAGCTGTTGCTTCCGATATAATTAAATGCCACATAAAGATCTGCTGCACCAACAAAGCTCACTACTGATGTTTCCTTAATCAAAGAAATAAACTCATTTCCCAGAGTAGGAAGAATATTCTTAACTGCCTGAGGAATTACAATCTTCATCATACTTGTTCCAAAGCTAAGTCCGACTGCACGTCCTGCTTCCATCTGTCCAGGGTCCACTGACTGAATACCGCTACGCATAATCTCAGAAATATATGCTCCACTATTCAGTCCGAAAACTAATATGGCAACCTGAACACCAGTAATCCTTAATCCGATGATTGGCAGTAATACATAATAGAATACCAGGAGCTGAACAACCATAGGAGTGCCGCGGAACAGTGCGACATAAAAACCACATATGGCATTCAATACTCTCGGCAGCACTTTATATTTTGGTACTACACGCGCAGTAGCTATCAGTGTACCGATTAATATACCAATAATCAGGCCCGACACTGCAATCAATAGCGTGTTTTGCAATCCTTGTACCACTTTTACATATCCATTTTCCTGCCAGAAGATTTCTGCAAATATTTTTACCTTTTGTTCAAAATTGCCCATTATTTTTCAATCCTTTTCTACTTGCTATTGAACTGCATTGATTGCTTCCGCAATAGCTGATGCAGGTGCTGCGTCAATAATTACAGCCTGAATATTGCCGTTTAACATATCCTGTACTGCAAGGGAACCATTCTTGTATGTTACACATTCTGCCGGAAGTCCATCGAAGTCCCAGTCAGCATCACCTTCTACATAGTACTGTCCTGTTGTTCCTGCCTGAACACCAATTTTATCTTTAGCAGACATCTTATTAAGAATTGCCACAACATCATCTACACTCTTACAGTCATCAAAATCTGTGTTTGTGCTTGGTACAACTAATTTCTGGGAAGCTGCATAATACGAATCTGTAAATGTTACATGTTCTTCTCTTTCTTCATTAATTGTAAGACCGGCCATTGCAATATCGCATTTCTGCTGTCCAACAGAAAGACAAACCGCATCAAAATCCATATTCTGGATAACCAGTTCTTTGTTCATGGATTCTGCAAGCAAGGCTGCAATTTCCATATCAATACCATAATATTTGTCGCCCTTTGTAT
>CAKRCD010000021.1 GCA_934307065.1 uncultured Bariatricus sp.
TGCAATCCGGTATTTCATGGAAATGTGGTAAGTGTAAATCAGATGATTGGCATTATGATGGGAAGTATAGCTGTATTCGGAATTATTTATTATTTTGTCACATTGCTGCCAGAGGGGGAAGGCGGACGATAGGAAAGCAGTTAAAATTGAGAAAGTATACAAGATGGTCAATGAAACCAAAGAGTAACTAGATGTCAGACGTTAAGATGCAGTGCAGATTGTAATATTACAGTTTTGCACTGCTTCATTATATAGATTATCTGTTTCAAAATATGCAGAAAAATTTGAAGCATTTGTTATAAACTATTTTTGTAGTTTCAGAAATAAATGATATATGATATAATTACATATTGTATCAAACTCTTTTGCTTTACACAGCAGAAGAAAGTTGGTTTTATGGGCAGAGATTTAAGAGGCAGAGAGTTGAGAGTAGGCATAAGCCAGCGTAAGGATGGTTTATATACAGCCAGATTTATTAGCAAGCAAACTGGAAAAAATATTCAGCAATACTTCCCAAAACTTCAAGAATGTCGTCATTACGATGAACTTATATGTTCATGTGATGGAAGAAGAAAAGGTAAAAGAGATAGAAAAAATAGACAATGTCCTAAAAATTGTGTAGAAAAATATATAGAAAGGCAGAAAGCCTTGATTTACAGGCATTTCTGAACAGGTATGACATATTATGAAACTTGGAATCGTGGGACTCCCAAACGTAGGAAAAAGTACACTATTCAACTCTTTGACAAAAGCAGGTGCGGAATCAGCCAATTATCCGTTCTGTACAATCGACCCGAATGTCGGTGTGGTAACGGTACCGGATGAAAGACTGGACGTGCTTGGCAAGATGTACAACACGAAGAAAATTGTTCCGGCAGCCATTGAATTTGTAGACATTGCCGGACTTGTCAAAGGAGCATCTAAGGGAGAAGGTCTTGGAAACCAGTTCCTTGCAAATATCCGTGAAGTGGATGCGATTGTGCATGTAGTCAGATGTTTTGAAGACAGTAATATCGTACACGTAGATGGAAGTATTAATCCACCTCGTGATATTGAAACAATTAATTTTGAACTCATTTTCTCAGATATCGAGATTCTGGACAGAAGAATTGCCAAGGCAGTCCGTGCGGCAAGAAATGACAAGATGGTAGCTAAAGAACTGGCACTGATGGAGAAGGTAAAAGCACATCTGGAAGAAGGCAAGATGGCTAAGAGCTTTACCGATATTGCGGATGAAGACGAGCAGGCATGGCTGGAAAGCTATAATCTCCTCACATACAAACCGGTTATTTTTGCGGCAAATGTAACCGAAGATGATTTGGCAAATGACGGGGCAGACAACAAGGGGGTACAGGATGTACGTGAGTATGCGGCCCGTGAAGGCTGTGAAGTATTTGTAGTCTGCGCCCAGATTGAACAGGAAATTGCAGAGCTTGACGATGACGAGAAGAAGATGTTCTTAGAAGATTTGGGACTGAAAGAATCCGGTCTTGAGAAACTGATTAAGGCAAGCTACAGTCTGCTCGGACTGATTAGTTATCTGACAGCAGGAGAACCGGAGTGCCGTGCGTGGACCATTAAGAAAAATACAAAAGCACCACAGGCAGCAGGAAAGATTCACTCAGATTTCGAGAGAGGATTTATCCGTGCCGAAATCGTTTCCTATGATGACCTTATGGCATGCGGAACATACAATGCAGCAAAAGAAAAAGGTCTGGTAAGACTGGAAGGAAAAGATTATGTAGTGCAGGATGGGGATATTATTCACTTCCGTTTCAACGTATAGTTCACGGAAATAGAATATATGGACAGTGTTTATAAAAAGAGAGGAAGTATATGACAGCAATGATTAGTTTTCCTCATTTGGGGGTGGAACTGGCTCATGTGCAGAGCGGATTTTCCGTTTTTGGATTTGAAATTTCCTGGTTCGGAATTTTTCTGGGACTTGCCGTTCTTGTAGGAACAGGAGTCATTGTCCTGGAAGCATTATACACCAGACAACAGGTCAACACGTACTTGAATCTGACCTTTTTTGCAGTTATAGCTGCATTAATCGGAGGACGGGTTTACTATGTGCTGCCCCAGTGGACTTATTATAAGAAGCATTTCGGAGAAATCTGGAATATTCGAAGCGGTGGCATGGGATTTTACGGGGCACTTTTTGGAGGACTCCTTATTATATGCCTATATGGCTGGTTCAGCAAAGAACGTGTTGGTACGCTTCTGGATACGATAGCCATGGGGCTTGCAGCAGGACAGGCAGTAGGAATATGGGGATGTTTCTTTGAAAACGAATATTTCGGAGAATACACAGACCGCTTCTGGGCCATGCGGCTTCCGCTGGAACAGATATCCTTAGGTGCGGTTACAGACAAAATGAAGAATCATATCGATACTATAAATGGAGAGCGTGTGGTACAGGTAAGCCCACTGGTATTCTGGATGTTTTTATGGTGTATTGTTGTATTTACAGTATTGTTTTTTCACAGATTCCGGAAAAAATTCGAAGGAGAAGCGTTTCTTGTATATATGTCTCTGTACAGTTTTGGAAGTTTCTGGCTGGAATTTTTTAGAGCAGATGCGCTGAAAGTAAATGGATGGAAAATCACACAGATACTGGCAGCAATTGTCACATTCCTTTCCATTGGAATGATTCTGTATATATGGAGTCAGAGTGACCGGGCAAGAATGCAGCGGATGCGGGAAAGAGAAGCATGGAAATCCTCAAGGATTTTAAAGAAAGGAATGTCTTTAAAGTAACTTTTTGAGGAGTGTAAGCTTTTGTGAAATTTACTGGACTTTTGAAAATAGACAGACTATAATGGAATATAAATCGAAAAATTGTTTGATTAAGGAGGACTAGAAATGGCGAGATCAATGAAGACCATGGATGGTAACCACGCAGCAGCTCATGCATCTTATGCATATACAGAGGTCGCTGCTATTTATCCTATCACACCATCATCCGTTATGGCAGAAGCTACAGATGAATGGTCAACTCAAGGAAGAAAAAATATATTTGGACAGACTGTACAGGTAACAGAATTACAGTCTGAAGCGGGTGCAGCAGGTACCGTACACGGTTCTTTGTCAGCAGGTGCGTTGACAACAACATACACAGCTTCACAGGGCTTACTTCTTATGATTCCGAACTTGTATAAGATTGCCGGTGAACAGCTTCCAGGTGTATTTAATGTTTCTGCACGTACGATTGCGAGTCATGCACTTAGTATTTTTGGTGATCACTCCGACGTACTTGCCTGTCGTCAGACTGGATGTGCAATGCTTTGTGAATCAAGTGTTCAGGAAGTCATGGATTTGACACCGGTTGCACATTGTGCAGCTTTAAAGGGACGTCTGCCATTTATTAACTTTTTTGATGGTTTCCGTACTTCACATGAGATTCAGAAAATCGAAGTATGGGATTATGAAGATTTAAAAGATATGGTAGATATGGAGGCTGTTGATGCATTTCGTAAGCATGCATTGAATCCAAATCATCCATGTCAGAGAGGTTCTGCCCAAAATGGAGATATATTCTTCCAGGCTCGTGAGGCATGTAACCCTTATTATGAGGCAATGCCTGCAATTGTTCAGTCTTATATGGACAAGGTAAATGCAAAGATTGGTACAAATTACAAACTATTCAACTACTATGGGGCAGAAGATGCTGAGAGCGTAATTATTGCTATGGGCTCTGTATGTGATACCATTGACGAGACGATTGATTACTTACTTGCACAGGGAAAGAAAGTCGGTGTTGTAAAAGTTCGTCTGTACAGACCATTCAGCGCACAGGCACTGATTGATGCAATTCCTGATACGGTAAAATACATCAATGTATTAGATAGAACAAAAGAACCTGGAGCAATGGGTGAACCATTATATCTGGATGTTGTCGCAGCACTTCGTGGCAGCAAATTCGAAGGTGTTCAGATTAATACAGGACGTTACGGCCTTTCATCAAAAGATACAACTCCGGCTCAGATTGTAGCTGTATTTGACAATAAAGACAAGCAGCGTTTCACAGTAGGTATCGTAGATGATGTGACAGGACTTTCACTGGAAGTCGGTGCGCCTATTTACACTACACCGGAAGGAACGATTAACTGTAAGTTCTGGGGACTTGGAGCTGACGGAACAGTTGGAGCAAATAAGAACTCTATTAAGATTATTGGGGATAATACAGATATGTATGCACAGGCATACTTTGACTATGACTCTAAGAAGTCCGGTGGTGTTACTATGTCACACCTTCGTTTCGGTAAGAAACCAATTAAGTCAACTTACTTAATTAGAACAGCGAACTTTGTAGCATGTCACAATCCATCCTATGTACATAAGTATAATATGGTTCAGGAACTGGTAGATGGCGGCACTTTCCTGTTGAACTGCTCATGGAATGCAGAAGAACTGGATACACATCTTCCTGGACAGGTAAAATCATACATTGCAAATCATGGTATCAAGTTCTACACAATTGATGGTATCAGAATCGGTAAAGAAATCGGTCTTGGCGGACGTATTAATACAGTTCTCCAGTCTGCATTCTTCAAGCTGGCAAATATTATTCCGGAAGAAGAAGCAATTGATTTGATGAAGAAGGCCGCAAAGGCAACCTACGGTAAGAAAGGTGACAAGATTGTTCAGATGAACTATGATGCCATCGATGCCGGAGCAAAACAGATCGTAGAAGTAGAAGTACCGGAAAGCTGGAAAAACTGCACGGACGAGGGCTTACAGACACCGGAAGTGAATGGCGGTAAAGAGGAAGTAGTAGCTTTCGTTAAGAATATTCAGGCAAAAGTAAATGCACAGGAAGGAAACAGCCTGCCTGTATCAGCATTCGTAGATTATGCAGATGGTACAACACCTTCTGGAACAGCAGCATACGAAAGACGTGGTATTGCAGTAGACATTCCAGTATGGAAAGAAGAAAACTGTATCCAGTGTAACCGCTGCGCATATGTATGTCCGCATGCAGTTATCCGTCCGGTAGCACTGACGGAAGAAGAAGCAGCAAACGCACCGGAAGGAATGAGAACACTTCCGATGACAGGTATGCCGGAACTGAAGTTTACCATGACAATTTCTGCATATGACTGTACAGGATGCGGATCTTGTGTCAATGTCTGCCCTGGTAAGAAGGGTGAAAAAGCTCTTGTTATGGCGAATATGGAAGAAAATCAAGGCGAGCAGGCATACTTCGATTACGGCAAGGCATTAGAGCCAAAGGCAGATGTAATTGCAAAATTTAAAGAAAATACTGTAAAAGGAAGCCAGTTCAAACAGCCACTTCTCGAGTTCTCAGGAGCTTGTGCAGGTTGTGGTGAAACTCCATATGCGAAACTGGTTACTCAGTTATTCGGTGACAGAATGTACATTGCAAATGCAACAGGATGCTCATCTATCTGGGGAAATTCAGCGCCATCTACACCTTACACGGCAAATGCACAGGGCAGAGGACCGGCATGGTCTAACTCTTTATTTGAAGATGCAGCTGAATTTGGATATGGTATGCTTCTTGCACAGAGAGCAATCAGAAGTGGTCTGAAAGAAAAGGTAGAACAGATTATTGAAGATAAATGCTGTCCGGAAGAAGGTATTGAGGCTGCAAAGGAATGGCTTGATACATTTAACAGCGGAGCTACGAATGGAACAGCTACAGATAAATTAGTTGCTGCAATCGAAAACTGTAATTGTCCGACATGCCAGGCTATCGTAAAACAGAAAGATTTTCTTGCTAAGAAATCACAGTGGATTTTCGGCGGTGATGGATGGGCTTATGATATAGGATTTGGTGGTGTAGACCACGTACTCGCAAGTGGCAAAGACATTAACATTATGGTATTTGACACAGAAGTATATTCTAATACAGGTGGACAGTCTTCTAAGGCCACTAAGACTGGTGCGGTTGCCCAGTTTGCAGCAGGCGGTAAAGAAGTGAAGAAGAAAGACCTTGCAAGTATCGCAATGAGCTATGGTTATGTATATGTTGCACAGATCGCAATGGGAGCTGACTTTAATCAGACTGTAAAAGCGATTGCAGAAGCAGAAGCTTATCCGGGACCATCCCTGATTATTGCTTATGCACCATGTATCAACCATGGTATTAAGAAAGGTATGAGCAAAGCTCAGACAGAAGAAGCACTGGCTGTAGAATGTGGATATTGGAATAACTTCCGTTACAATCCGGCTGCTGAAGGTAACAAGTTTACACTTGACAGCAAAGAACCAAAATTAGAGAACTACAAAGATTTCTTAAATGGAGAAGTTCGTTACAATGCATTGGTTCGTTCAAATCCTGAAAAAGCAGACAAACTGTTTGCTCAGAACGAATCAGAAGCTAAAGAAAGATATGAATATCTTAAGAAACTTATTGCTTTGTACGGAGAAGAATAGGTAGGAAATAATTATGAGATCCACCAGATGTGAAGATAATTTCCAGAATCTTCCATCTGGTGGAGTTTTTATTGCTTGATTTTTGGCTTGTTAATTATTATAATTTAGGTAGTTATGGTTTGAGAAGAACGGAGATTGTGAAATGGAAGCAGTTCTTTTAGGAACCGCGGGTTTTCTGCTTTACTTTTTGTATGATGTAAACAGTATTGTGATGAAGAATGGTTTTCTGCAAAAATTTTTTGCATTGGGAAGTGTTTTAGAAATAATTTCAGTAATATGGGCAATGAAACTGTTTGGAAGACAGAGAGCGTTTTGCCCGGTTATTGTACTCCTGTTTGCCATAGGAGCAGCCGGGTTTTTCTTGTTGCTCATCTATACTTTGTTTTTTGCACTTCCATTCGAGGAAACATATTGTAAAGAAAATACGGTACGATTGGCTTATACAGAAGGCGTTTATAGCTTGTGCCGACACCCCGGAGTATTGTGGTTTGCCGGTGCGTACCTATGCTTATGGGGAATAACAGGCAGTGTGAGTGGCGGAGGGTATTTCCTTAGTATGATTGCCTGGAATTTTATTTATGTTATTTTGCAGGATATGTGGACATTTCCTCATACGTTTTCGAACTATCTTGAATATAAGAAGAAGACACCTTTTTTATTTCCCAACAGGAAGAGTATTCAGGAGTGTTTATCACATTATACGAAGGACAAGAGATAACCTGAGGTGAAGAAATGAATTTGAAGGAAAAGTTAAAGAAACAACAATATGAGGAAATTTGGCAGCAATATTGTGGATTTTTGGATTTATCTATGGATGGATATATGAAAATTCAAAAGCGTCTGATGGAGGAACAGATTAAACTGTGGAGTCACAGCGGACTGGGTCAGTCAATTTTGAAGGGGAAATATCCACAGAATTTAGATGAATTTCGTAAGATGGTTCCGCTTACAGAATATGAGAATTACGCAGATGTTTTGTTGACAAAGCAGCCCCAGATGCTTCCTGGAAATCCTATTATCTGGATACAGACAACCTGGGAGGGCGGAAAACATCCGATTAAGGTGGCACCCTATACCAGAAGTATGCTTGACACCTACCGGAATAATGTAGTCGCATGTCTGATTTTATCAACCAGCAGGGAAAAAGGAAAGTTTGATGTGGCATCCACCGATAAATTTCTTTACGGTCTGGCACCGCTCCCTTATGCAACGGGACTTTTTCCGCTGGCCCTAAGCGAAGATATTGATATTGAGTTTTTGCCGGCAGTAAAGGATGCGGTCAATATGAGTTTCAGTGAACGTAATAAACTGGGCTTTAAGATGGCAATGAAGAAGGATTTGGGCTTTTTCTTTGGACTTGGAAGTGTGGCATATGCTGTCAGCCAGAGTTTGTCTGCTATGACAAGTTCCGGTGGCGGAATCAAATGGAAGGATCTGGTAAAATGTAAACCACATATGATTCTTCGTATGGCGAAGGCAAAATACCGCTGTAAAAAGGAAAACAGAGCATTACTTCCTAAAGATTTGTTTCATTTGAAAGGATTTATGGTAGCCGGAACGGACAATCAGTGCTATAAGAACGATTTGGAAGAACTTTGGGGAATCCGTCCTATGGAATTATTTGCAGGTACGGAACCGTCTATTATGGGGACAGAAACGTGGACACGGAACGGTATGTACTTCTTCCCCGATACTGCTTTTTATGAATTTATTACAGAAGCGGATATGTTGAAAAATCACGAAGATCCTTCTTATATCCCACCGACTTATCTGATGGATGAGGTACGGCCGGGGGAAAAATATGAATTGGTATTCACGATACTTAAAGGCGGTGCATTTGCCAGATATCGTTGTGGTGACATGTATCGCTGCGTGGGTCTGGAAAGCAGGGAGGATGAAACCAGCATTCCAAGGTTTGAGTATGTGGACCGGGTGCCATGGATTATTGATATTGCGGGATTTACAAGAATTTCGGAAAATGGAGTGAAAAATGTTATTGAATTGTCAGAACTTCCGATTTGTGATTGGACGCTGGCAAAAGAATACAATGAGCAGAACAGACCGTACCTGCATATGTATGTAGAACTGGAAAGAGACGCACTTTATAAACAGGCGATGAGTACGAATATTTTGAAAGAGTTATTAAGTACTTATTTTAAATATATTGATCAGGATTATCGGGATTTGAAGAAAATATTGGGGATGGATCCGCTAAAGGTTACGATTCTCCGTTGTGGTACTTTCCGTGCATATGAGGAAAAGAAAGGAAAAAAACCGCATCAGATGAGTCCGACATATTATGAATTAAAGGAACTGTTAGAGATACAGGAATGTATCGGCTAAATGAGATAAAGAAGATAAGAGGGTTATATGGGTACATATGGATATATTTCAATGATTGCCATGTTGTGTTATGGCTTCATGTTGTTGATGTTTCTTACAGCAAAGAGAAATAAACTGGTTAACAGCTTTTTGCTTGTGCTGATTGGTTTGATTTTGTGGACAGGTGGTTCACTTTTTATGCGTGCAGAGATGTGGCCGAATTACGTCTTTTGGTTTCAGGTGTCATTGTTGGGCATTCTTTTATTACCATATGCATATTATTGTTTTATTTTAAATTTCGGTGGCATTACAGAATATGTACCCGGGAGAATTTATCTAATCATTATGCTGACCTGTTTTTTTATTAATGCTGTCAGTGGAAAATTGTTAAAATGTCCTGATTTGGTAGAAAAAAATGGTGTGCCTACTTTTGTGTATGATGTGCAATTACCGGTTGTGGTATTTTTTGCTGTTGCAGCTGTTTTTCTGCTGCACCTGTTTCGCATTCTGATAAAAATCTGTAAAGGCAATCCACATATGAAGCACCAGTATGAACCGATAGTGGCGGGAATCCTGTTGTTGTTTGTGGGAAATATGTTACTAGGTCTTCCTTTATTTGAGGGGTTTCCAATTGACATTTTAAGTGGACTTTTTAATGTTTTTTTACTGTTCTATGCACTGATAAGAAGACGTTTATTCCAATTACAGATGCTGGCCTCATCCAGTCTTTGCTATGGGATAGGATTGCTTTTTTCAGTTGTGGCATTTTTAAATATTGCGCCATATTTTCGTAATGATATAAGCCCATATATCTCTGCAGATTCATCCGTGTATTCTTTAATTCTGGCTCTTGTTTTTTTGGTAATTTATGCTTCTTTTACTTATTTGTGGAAAATTCTTGTAAACAACGTGTTTGTAAAAGAAGAATTGCATCAGGCAGAGAAGATTAAGGAATATAACTCAGCGGTTTCGAAGACTCTGGATTTGCAGATAATTATGGATGAAACGATTCGTGTCATAAAAGAAGTGATGGATGCAGGGAGCATTTATATTTGTATGCAAGAGTCTCCGGGACAACCATACAAGGGAGTATATAGTGACAAACCTCTGAATGATCTGACCTTTTCACTAGAAGCAGAGAATCCATTGGTACTCTGGCTTGCTGAAAATGAAGAACCACTCGTATATCGGGAATTCCGTTATACAGTAGAATATAAGTCGATGTGGGAAAGTGAAAAGCATCAGTTGGATAAGATGGGAATATGTTGCTGTCTGGGCTTGAAAGATGGGTTGAATTTAACGGGAATTGTTTTAATATCTTCAACACATGGAAGAAAACATATTATGTATGATGAATTGCAGCAGATGTCCTCAATTTCGGCAGTTGCATCAATAGCCATGAAAAATGCAAGCTTATATGAGCAGGCGTGTATTGAAGCAAGGACGGATGAGATGACAGGTCTCTTGAACCGTAAATATTTTTATGAAGTATTGTCCCAGGAATTTGAGGAAAATAATGATGCATCAATCGCACTTGCGATTATCAATGTTGACGATTTTAAATTATATAATCAGTTGTATGGGATTAAGGAAGGAGACAGATGCCTGAAACGTATTGCGGATATTATCCGGAGCAGTGTTGGAGATTGCGGATATACCGCACGATACAGCGGGAAAGAATTTGCAATCTTACTTCCAGGATATGACATATATTCAGCAAGAAATCTGATAGAATCTATTTCCAGACAGATTTATGATATGAATAGCCGCGATACAGATGTAAAGTTAAAGGCAGTAACAGTAAGTGCCGGGATTAGTGCGACTCCATATGCGGTAAAAACAATGAAAGAACTGATAGAAGCGGTTGATTTGGCTGTTTATCATGTAAAACATAGTGGGAAGAATGGAATTCAGGTGTTTGATACTGTTTTTCGAAATAACAGTGAAAGAGAAAATAATATTGACAGAGCAGACATTTATCAGGAATATGAGGCGACGATTTATGCACTCACGGCAGCAATAGATGCAAAAGATCATTATACCTTTAGCCATTCGAATAATGTGGCATATTATGCGACCAGTCTGGCAGAATACATTGGATTACATAATGATATAATTGAAATCATTCGACAGGCAGCACTGCTTCATGATGTTGGGAAGATTGGAATACCTGAGAGTATTTTGAATAAGTCAGGAAAACTTACTGATGAGGAGTATGAGGTTATTAAAGGTCACGTAGAGGCTTCCATAGATATTATACGCCATCTGCCGTCTCTGGATTATGTTATTCCGGCTGTTATCGGACACCACGAGCGATATGATGGCAAAGGTTATCCACGTAGGATTGCCGGTGAAGATATTCCTGTGACAGCGCGCATTCTGTGCATCGCGGATTGTTTTGATGCCATGACTTCAAAGAGATGCTATAAAGAGGCAATTTCAGTCGAAGAGGCAAAGCGAAGACTGCTTGCAGGAGCAGGTACCCAATTTGATCCGAACATTGTGCAGAGTTTTGTGCATTGTCTGGAGAGTGGAAGGATTAAACTGATTGACACAGAATATAGTGTAAAATAAAATGAGAAAAGGATGGCCGGCATCAATCTTTTTTACTTTTTTATGTAAAAAGGTTGACGGCATCCTTTTTGCGTGGTAGGATAAAGCCAATTGAATCACTGGATAGAGGCGCGGTACACATGAGTATCACTTAGTAAAGGCCAGGCAGCCGCTTGGTGAGAAAGGGAAGACCGCCGAAGTTGTAGAGGTGGCCTGCATTTCTACGACTGGGTCGTCAGAGAATATCTGCCGGACTGTCACAGAGGAATTTGTGAAGCGCTATCGTTGACTGTTAATTTTTATTCATATTTATGAATGAAATTTTAGCAATGAACAATTTTAAACCGCTTGCAAAGCGGTTTTTTTAGTTTCAAATGAATTACCCGTATCCAGAAAATAAAAAGAAAGGGAGAAACATTATGAAAATGAGAAAAGCAATGGGTGTATTTCTTGCACTCGCAATGACAGTAAGTTTAACAGCTTGCGGAGGAGGAAACTCCAACACAGAGGACACAAAGACAAATACTGAGACAAAGACAGAGAATGAACTCAGTATTCCCGGAACAGAAGATGGAGTCTTGACAGTTGGAATGGAATGCCAGTATGCACCATACAACTGGACACAGCTTAATGATGACAATGGAGCTGTTCCGATTGCAAATAATCCGGGTTCTTATGCAAACGGATACGATGTTATGATTGCAAAACAGATTTGTGAAAAATATGGATGGGAACTGGAAATTATGGCATTAGAATGGGGCGGACTTACACCGGCTTTAAATGCAGGACAGATTGATGTTGCAATTGCGGGTCAGTCTATGACAGCAGAACGTATGGCAGAAGTGGATATGGCAGGTCCATACTACTATGCAACAATTGTTTGTCTTACTACAAAGACAAGTGACAATGCAAGTGCAAAGTCAATTCAGGATTTAAAAGGAAACTGTACAGCACAGACAGGTACAATCTGGTATAACTCATGTCTGCCACAGATTGAAGGCGCAAATATTCAGGCAGCTGCTGAAACAGCACCGGCTATGATTATGGCACTGGAAAGCGGAACCGTTGATTTTGTTTGTACAGACCTGCCGACAGCTACCGCAGCCGCAGCTAAGAATTCTAATTTAGTTGTTCTTAATTTCTCTGGCACAGATGGAGATTTCCAGTTTGCTGATGATGCAGAACGTGCAGAGAATGTAAATATTGGCGTTTCTGTAAAACAGGGTAACAGTGAATTACAGAAAGCAATCAATGATGTATTATCTGGTATGGGAGAAGACGAATTTAACAAATTAATGGACAAAGCAATTTCTATCCAGCCAGAAGTTTAATTGTGTGATTAGGGAAGGAATTATACGGAAATGGATAAATTGATAAAATTAACGGATGATGTGGCTAAGCTTTGGACGAATTATTCTTCCGCTTATCTGACAGGTGTTCGTAATACCTTGATTCTTGCAATTGTGGCAACTGTAATCGGATGTATTATCGGACTGGCATGTGGAATCTTAAATACCATTCCATATTCAAAGCAGGATAATATTGTGAAACGGTTTTTCCTGAAACTGATTCGTGTGATTATTCGAATCTATGTAGAAGTATTCCGAGGAACACCTATGGTGCTTCAGGCAACTTTCATCTACTTTGGTTTACCGTATTTCACAGATGCACAGATGCAGTTCAAGGGCTATAGCGGAATGTGGATCGCAGCGATTATCGTTGTATCGATTAATACAGGTGCCTACATGGCAGAATCTGTCCGTGGAGGAATCATGTCAGTGGATTCCGGTCAGACAGAAGGTGCTAAGGCAATCGGTATGACACATGTTCAGACTATGTTATATGTAGTGTTACCGCAGGCAATCCGTAACATCATTCCGCAGATTGGCAATAACTTTATTATCAATATCAAGGATACTTCCGTTATGTTCGTTATCGGATTTATGGATTTCTTTGCACAGCATAGAAATATCATTGGTGTAAATAATATGAACTTCCCATCAGCAACGATTGAAATGATTGGATATCTTTGTCTGACACTGATTGCATCCTTCTTACTCCGTGCACTGGAGAAGAAAATGGATGGTTCTGACAGTTATGAACTGGTGCAGGATGATCAGCTTGTGATGGCAGCAGGTACATACAGTCATCCGAACAGAGGAAATATTTTTGAAGAAAACAGTAGAGAGTATGACGGAAAGGGGGAGAACTAATATGGGAGAAGCAATCCTGCAAATCAACCATTTGTCCAAGGCATTTGGAAGCAATGTAGTACTGAAAGATATTGATTTTACAGTAGAAAAGGGAGATGTCATCTCTATTATTGGTGCTTCCGGTTCCGGAAAGTCTACGTTGCTCCGGTGTATTAATTTACTGGAGACACCTACATCAGGCGAAGTGCTTTATCATGGAAGTGATGTAACGGGACACAGGGTAGATGTACCAGAGTACCGTTCTCATGTCGGAATGGTATTTCAGTCCTTTAATCTATTTAATAATATGACGGTATTGGAAAACTGTATGGTTGGACAAATAAGAGTCCTGAAAAAGAGCAAAGAAGAAGCAAGAAAAACAGCTATGTACTATCTTCAGAAGGTTGGAATGGCTCCATATATCAATGCCAGACCAAAGCAGATATCTGGTGGACAAAAGCAGCGTGTTGCGATTGCCAGAGCACTGGCCATGCATCCGGAGGTACTGCTGTTTGATGAACCTACATCGGCACTGGATCCGGAAATGGTGGGAGAAGTTTTAAACGTTATGCAGGCATTAGCAAAAGAAGGAATGACCATGCTCGTTGTAACCCACGAAATGGCTTTCGCTCGTGATGTCAGCAGCCGTGTTGTTTATATGAAAGAAGGGGTTATCTGCGAACAGGGCTCTCCAAGCCAAGTGTTTGGAAATCCTCAGCGTCAGGAGACAAAAGATTTCTTATCAAGATTTCATAACGCATAGTTCGATGGTATATTATTTTCAAGTTCATATAGGATTATTTCAAAGGCAGATTGCGAAAATGCGGTCTGCCTTTTTTCAATATTGTGCGTGCGAAAGCCAGATGCACCTTTTTGAGTTGCTACTTGTATCAAATGCAAATCAAGTGTAAAATATAAATTACGAGATTGAAAATGATTTGGAGGAAACTGCGAATGAATTTGATGAAGCTTGATGCATACGAAGTGATGTTGCAGAAAGAATTAAAAGATTTGCAATCAGAAGGGATTTTGCTGAAACACAAGAAGAGTGGCGCAAGAATTCTGCTGGTTTCAAACGATGATGAGAATAAAGTATTTACAATCGGATTTCGGACACCCGTAGATAACAGTACCGGAGTTCCTCATATTATAGAACATACGGTGCTTTGCGGTTCCGATAAGTTTCCGGCAAAAGACCCATTTGTGGAATTGGTAAAGGGTTCTTTGAATACCTTTTTAAATGCCATGACTTACCCGGATAAGACCGTGTATCCGGTTGCAAGCTGCAATGACAAGGATTTCCAAAATTTGATGGATGTGTATATGGATGCAGTTTTCCATCCGAATATTTATAAGCACGAAGAAATTTTCCGTCAAGAAGGATGGAGCTACCATCTCGATGAGGAAGACGGAGAACTGACTTACAATGGTGTGGTTTACAATGAGATGAAGGGGGCATTTTCATCCCCGGACGGCGTTCTGGACAGAATGATCCTGAATTCCTTGTTTCCAGATACGACTTATGCTAATGAGTCGGGCGGAGACCCGGATGTAATCCCGGAACTTTCTTATGAAGATTATCTGGAATTCCATCGTACTTATTACCACCCGTCAAACAGTTATATTTATCTGTATGGTAATATGGATATGGAAGAAAAATTAAAATGGCTGGATAAAGAATATTTGTGCAAATATGATACCAAAGAAGTACATTCGGAAATAGGATTCCAACAGCCATTTGATAAAATGCATGAGATTTTCGCAAAATACTCGATTTCTACCAGTGAATCGGAAGAAGATAACACATATCTTGCTTATAACAAAGTAGTGGGAACCAGTCTGGACAAGGAACTTTGTCTTGCCTTTGACATTCTGGATTACGCACTTTTGTCTGCACCGGGAGCTCCACTGAAGAAAGCACTCATGGACGCAGGAATCGGAAACGATATTTCCGGCTCTTATGACAGCTCTACCTATCAGCCAATCTTTTCGATTGTTGCGAAGAATGCCAATGCGGAGCAGAAAGAAGCGTTTGTAGAAGTGATTGAATCTACCTTACGTGGAATCGTGGAAAATGGAATCGATAAGAAAGCATTGGAAGCCGGAATTAATTACAATGAATTTCGGTATAGAGAAGCCGATTTCGGTGGATATCCGAAAGGACTAATCTATGGATTGCAGATGTTTGACAGTTGGCTTTATGATGAAATGCAGCCATTTATGCACGTAGAATCATTAGAAACCTTTTCGTTTCTTAAAGAACAGATAAATGGAAGATATTTTGAAAATCTGATTCAGAAGTATTTGTTAGATAATACACATGGCACTATTGTAGTGGTTGTTCCGGAAAGAGGACTGACTGCAAAACTGGATGCGGAATTGAAAGAAAAATTGCAGGCATATAAGGAATCTTTAAGTAAAGAAGAGGTTCGCGCACTTGTAGAAAATACTGCAAAGCTGGAAGCCTATCAGGAAGAACCGTCCGCACCGGAAGATATTGAGAAGATTCCAATGCTGGAAAGAAAAGATATTTCCACAGAGATTGCACCGATTTATAATGAAGAACTGACACTTGCAGGTGTGCCGGTGGTATTCCATGAAATTGAGACTAATGGAATCGGTTATCTGGAATTGATGTTTGATTTGTCTGGAATTCCGGAAGAACTACTTCCATATGCAGGTGTGTTACAGGCAGTGCTTGGAATTATTGATACGGAACACTATGAATACAGTGAGCTTTTTAATGAAATCAATGTGCATACAGGGGGAATCGGAACCTCTTTGGAACTTTATACGGATGTGACTAAGGCAAAAGAAAAAGCGTTCCGCGCAACCTTTGAAATAAAGACCAAGGCTCTCTATGACAAGATTCCATTTGCACTTCAGATGATGATGGAGATTCTGACAACTTCTAAGTTAGAAGATGAGAAGCGTCTGAAAGAAATCATTGCAATGAATGTATCCAGATTACAGATGAAGTTTTTATCATCCGGACACGTTGTTGCGGCTATGCGGGCAATGTCTTACTGCTCGCCGATTTCAAAATTCAAAGAACTGACTTCGGGTGTAGAGTATTATAGATTTTTGAGTAAATTAAATGATAACTTTGAAAATGAAAAGGAAACTTTAATAGAAAACTTGAAGAAACTTGCACAGATGATTTTCAGCAAAGGCAATATGATGGTTAGTTATACCGCTACCCAAGAAGGACTTAACGGACTGGAGGCAGAACTTGCCAAGGTGCATGAAGGCTTGTATGAAGCACAGAAGGAAGAACATAGATGTGTGATTTATTGTGAAAAGATGAATGAAGGATTCCAGACTTCATCTAAAGTACAGTTTGTGGCACAGGCCGGGAATTTCATGGATGCAGGTAAAGAATATCATGGAGCACTTCAGATACTGAAGGTAATTATGAGCTATGAATATCTATGGAACAATATTCGTGTGAAAGGCGGTGCTTATGGATGTATGTCGAATTTCAACCGGATTGGAGAAGGATATTTTGTATCTTATCGTGACCCGAATCTGAAGAAAACACTGGACGTATATGCTGGAGTTCCTGAATACTTGAAGAACTTTACCGTCAGTGAACGTGATATGACAAAATATATTATTGGTACAATCAGCAATATTGACCAGCCAATGACTCCGGCGGCCAAAGGTGACCGTTCTATGAATCTTTACATGAATCATCTGACGGAAGAGATGATTCGGGAAGAACGGATGCAGATTCTCGGGGCAACCCAGGAAGATATCCGTAATCTGGCAGCGATTGCAGAGGCAGTTCTGGAGTGCCACCAGATTTGCGTAATAGGAAATGAAGAAAAGATTGATGAAGAGAAAGATGTGTTTGGAGAAGTAACTGCGTTGTTCTAGTCCGGTGTTGGCTGCGTCAGCATTTTTGACCGGCCAGTGATTTCGGACAGTCAATGATTCCAGGCATAAGAAAGAACATGAGGGAGAGAATGAAAGCAGACTTTAAATCAGGATTTGTAACTTTGATAGGAAGACCAAATGTGGGAAAATCAACATTGATGAACTACTTAATCGGACAGAAGATTGCGATTACATCAAATAAGCCGCAGACAACACGAAACCGGATTCAGACAGTTCTTACCACAGAAGAAGGACAGGTTGTGTTTGTTGATACACCGGGAATTCACAAGGCAAAGAATAAGCTGGGTGAATATATGGTAAATGTGGCAGAACGTACCTTGAATGAAGTGGACGTGGTATTGTGGCTGGTGGAGCCGAGTACCTTTATCGGAGCAGGAGAGCAGCACATTATCAATCAGCTTAAGAAGGTAAAAACACCGGTGGTGCTTGTAATCAACAAAGAGGATACTGTAAAGCGGGAGGATATCCTGCCATGTATTCTGAAATACAGTGAAGCTTACGAGTTCGCTGATATTGTTCCGGTTTCTGCAAAAACAGGAAACAATACAGATGAACTCTTGAAAGTGATTATGAAATATCTGCCGTATGGACCGCAGTTCTATGATGAAGATACGATTACAGACCAGCCGGAACGCCAGATTGTAGCGGAAATTATCCGTGAAAAAGCATTACATGCATTGAGCGATGAAATTCCACATGGAATTGCAGTGTCTATTGAACGTATGAAAGCACGCAAAAATGTGATAGATATCGAAGCAACGATTATTTGTGAGAGAGACTCCCATAAAGGAATCATTATCGGAAAGCAGGGAGCGATGCTGAAGAAAATCGGAAGCACCGCCCGTTATGAAATCGAGCGTCTACTGGACTGCAAGGTAAATTTACAGCTCTGGGTCAAGGTAAAGAAGGACTGGAGAGACAGTGATTTTATGATTAAGAACTTCGGATACCGGGAAGATGACGAATTTTAAAAGTCAAGGCATCTTGCGTAAAATTTACTGGCAGATATTATCCAGTATAGGACCGTGCGCTTTGGACACCCTAATTCTTAACATAGAAATGCAATAAAAAAGCAGAGGATATATGCAGAAGAAAAGGTGGGTGAACCATATGAAACAAGCATACTGGAAGCAGTTTGCCGAGACAGGGAAAGTGGAAGATTATCTTTATTACAAAGGAATTGAGACTTGCCAGAATATTATGGAGAAATACGAGGACCGAAAAAGTGAGCCAGCTAATCACTGTGACCGGGATGGTGCTGCAGGCGGCACCTATCGGAGAGTATGACAAAAGAATTGTTATATTGACAAAAGAAAGAGGAAAGTTGTCAGCATTTGCAAAAGGTGCCAGAAGGCCACAGAGTCATCTGGCAGGTGTGACAACCCCGTGTGCATTTGGAGAGTTCTCACTTTATGAGGGGAGAAGTTCTTACACGATTCATTCAGCAGATATTTCGCATTATTTTGCGGAACTCAGGACAGATGTGGAAGCAGCATATTATGGATTCTATTTTCTGGAATTTGCCGATTATTATACAAAAGAAGGAAATGATGAGCGGGAAATGCTGAAATTGTTGTTCCAGACAATGAGAGCACTTACCAGCCGCAGAATTTCTCTTGTACTGGTAAAAAATATTTTTGAGCTGAAAGCAGTCAGTATAAACGGAGAAGGACCACAAGTGTTCCAATGTGTAAAATGCGGTGTAAAGGACCGCCCTTGTGTATTCAGTGTGAAAAACGGCGGACTGATTTGCAATGAATGTGGACGTGGGATCATAGACGGACAGGTACTTCATACATCGACATTATATGCCATGCAGTATGTTATAGCCTCTCCCGTGGAAAAGCTTTATACCTTTGAATTGAGTGCGGAAGTGCTGAATGAATTTACAAGAGTGATGGAACGATACCGGGATGTGTATGTGGAAAAACATTTTAAATCCCTGGATATCCTGAAACAGTTGACAGAACTTTGTTAGGAAAACAACAAAAACAACAGGAATACCTTATCAAAAGCGGTAAAGGACTTGCAAAATACATAAGCAGTCGGTATAATAAAACAAATTAGACGGGACAAGTGCAGGGGTACCGTCGGAAAGAATGGGAGGATTGGTATTATGGTAGAGAAGACAATGGATAAGATAGTAGCATTGGCGAAGAGCAGAGGGTTCGTGTATCCGGGGTCTGAAATCTATGGTGGTCTTGCCAATACATGGGATTATGGGAATCTCGGGGTAGAGCTGAAGAATAATGTAAAAAGAGCATGGTGGAAAAAATTCATTCAGGAGAGTCCTTATAACGTAGGTGTGGATTGTGCAATTCTGATGAATCCACAGACATGGGTGGCTTCCGGACATTTGGGAGGATTTAGCGACCCGCTTATGGACTGTAAAGAATGTCATGAACGTTTCCGCGCAGATAAGATGATTGAAGATTATGCAGCACAGCATGGAATCCAGCTTGATGACAGTGTAGATGCATGGTCACATGAAAAGATGGAGAACTTTATCAAAGAACATGAGGTACCGTGTCCAAGTTGTGGAAAACATAATTTTACCGAGATTCGTGAGTTTAACCTGATGTTTAAGACATTCCAGGGAGTTACAGAGGATGCAAAGAATGTGGTTTATTTAAGACCGGAAACAGCACAGGGTATTTTCGTAAACTTTAAGAATGTACAGCGTACTTCCAGAAAGAAAATTCCGTTTGGTATCGGACAGATTGGTAAATCTTTCCGTAATGAGATTACGCCGGGTAACTTCACTTTCCGTACCCGTGAATTTGAGCAGATGGAACTGGAATTCTTCTGCAAGCCGGGAACAGATTTAGACTGGTTTGCATACTGGAAGAAGTTCTGTGTAGACTGGTTATTATCCCTTGGTATGAAAGAAGACGAGATGCGTGCCCGTGACCATTCACCGGAAGAATTGTGCTTCTACAGTAAGGCAACAACAGATATCGAATTTTTATTCCCGTTTGGATGGGGCGAACTTTGGGGAATCGCAGATAGAACGGATTATGACCTTTCACAGCATCAAGAAGTGTCAAAGCAGGATATGACTTACTTTGATGATGAGACACAGGAAAAATATGTTCCTTATGTTATTGAGCCATCTCTTGGAGCGGACCGTGTGGTTCTTGCATTCCTTTGTGGAGCTTATGATGAGGAGGAACTGGAAGGCGGAGATGTGCGTACTGTGCTTCACTTCCATCCTCAGCTTGCACCGGTTAAGATTGGTGTGCTTCCGCTTTCAAAGAAGTTAAATGCAGGTGCAGAGAAAATTTACGCAGAACTCAGCAAGTACTACAACTGCGAATTTGATGACAGAGGAAATATCGGTAAGAGATACCGTCGTCAGGATGAAATCGGTACTCCATTCTGTATCACATACGATTTTGAATCAGAAGAAGATGGTGCAGTAACTGTCCGTGACCGTGATACAATGGAACAGGAAAGAATCAAAATTGAAGATTTGAAAGCTTACTTTGAAAAGAAGTTTGCATGGTAAAAGAGAATTCAGGCAGCTCCCACATTAAGCGGGAGCTGTTTTACATTCACTCTTTTTTTCACAACAGAACTGTGCTACAATAAAAAACAGTAGTATTTTAGAGGTAGAAGGGAAAAAAATATGTTATACGAAGAAGCAAGGGTATATTTGGAACATGTGTCGAAATACGGAAGTGTACTTGGCTTGGAAAGTATAAGACATTTGATGGAAGAACTTGGCAATCCCCAGAATGAACTTCAGGTAATTCATATTGCAGGAACCAATGGCAAAGGCTCCATTCTTGCCTATGTATCTACTGTACTTCAGTGCGCAGGATGGAAAGTCGGAAGATACATTTCACCTACGGTTATGGAATATCTGGAACGTTTTCAGATTGATGGGGAATATATGCCAAAAGAAGTGCTGTTACCGATTGTAGAAGAAGTGAAATGGGCAGCCGAACAGATGCAGATGAAAGGGATGCCGTATCCAACAGTATTTGAAATAGAAACAGCGATTGCATTTGTATATTTTGCAAGAGAAAATTGTGATTATGTAGTACTGGAAACCGGACTTGGAGGACGGCTGGATGCTACTAATATTGTAAAGAATACGAAAGTCTGTGTATTTGCGTCAATCAGTATGGACCATATGGCGGTGCTTGGCAATACCCTTGCTGAAATTACTGAAGAAAAAGCTGGAATCTTAAAAACAGAATCAGTGGCAGTCTCTTATCCTCAAACAGAAGAAGTACGTAAGATTTTACAGCAAAAGGCAGATGAAAAGAACATACCTCTTTGGTTTGCGGATAAGGAGCAGGTAGTTGTTCAAAAGGAAGAACTTGGCAGCCAGAACTTTTCTTACAAAGAGTTCCAGGATGTAGAGATACAACTTACAGGAAGAAATCAGATAGAAAATGCGATTACAGCATTGGAAGTAATTCGTGCCTTAAGAAATCAAAATATGTCTATTCCGGATGAAGCGATTTATCAGGGCATGCGAAGAACCGTATGGCCGGGAAGGTTTCAGGTTCTGGAAGCCTCCCCACTGGTAATCGTTGATGGTGCACATAACGAGGATGCCACGCGGAGATTAGCAGAGAATATCCAAACGTATTTACAAGGCAGGCCGATAATCGGAGTGATGGGTGTTTTCAAGGATAAAGCATACAAGACAATTATAGAAATTATGCAGCCTTACCTGGAATATGTGTACACCATCGATTTACCAAACAAAGATCGGACTCTTGACCGAAGAGAACTGGTAAGAGTGCTGAAGGCACAAGGGATAAGCGCGGAAGATTGCGAAAGTGTGGAAAAAGCACTGAGAAAGGCGAAAAAGAGTGCAAAAGACGGACAGGCAGTCCTTGTATTTGGTTCCCTTTCGTATCTTGGGGAAGTTATTCGTCTGGAGAAAGAAATAGAAAGTGACAGATGGAAAATGTAACAAAAGACAGACAGGGGTATAGAGAAAGAAGAAGGAAAAGATTATGGTTGACAGAGAAAAAGTGGAGCAGGCAGTCAGACTGTTGTTAGAAGGAATCGGAGAGAACCCGAATCGGGAGGGATTGTTGGAAACGCCTGAGCGGATTGCACGTATGTATGAAGAAATCTGTGGAGGAATGGAGGAATCAGCCGAGACACATTTACAAAAAACTTTTACCGCAGAAAATACAGAAATGGTAGTGGAAAAGGATATCACGTTTTATTCCATGTGTGAACATCATATGATGCCGTTTTACGGAAAAGCACACATTGCTTATATCCCAGATGGCAAGGTGGTGGGCTTAAGCAAGCTGGCACGTACCGTAGAAGTGTATGCAAAACGTTTACAGATTCAGGAAAAAATGACTGTGGAAATTGCAGAGGCACTGATGCAGTATCTTGCACCGAAGGGTGTAATGGTTCTGTTGGAGGCGGAACATATGTGTATGACAATGAGGGGCATTAAGAAACCGGGAAGTAAAACCGTGAGTGTGGCGGTGCGCGGTGTGTTTGAAGAAAATGAGCGACTTCAAAATATGTTTTTCCGCATGGTACAGGAGTAGAAGGAACTATGGATAAGACCAGAAGAGAAACAGAACTGGGAAAAATGGAACGGGTGTGGCGTATTTTTACACATCCGTTTTATATTCAAAATTTAAAGGAGAATAAGAAGTGCGAAAAAGAGCGGATTTTCTGTAAACATGATGTGCCCCATTTTCTGGATGTGGCAAGGCTTGCATATATTCTGAAACTGGAACGGGGGTATCCGGTAGAAAAAGAACTGATTTATGCAGCAGCACTCCTGCATGATATAGGAAAATGGCAGCAGTATGAACACAAAATCCCGCATGAAGTATCAAGTGCAGAGATTGCCGAAGATATATTGAAAGCAAGTGGCTTTGATGAGCAGGAACGAACATATATCATAAGGGCAATTCGTGGACACCGGGAAGGAACGGAAGCCGGGGAACTGGCAGAAATACTGTATGATGCAGATAAGCTTTCTCGTCCCTGCTTTGCATGCGAGGCAGAAAAGGAATGCAACTGGAGTGAAGAAAAGAAGAATAAGCGGATAGGATGGTAGAGAATGAGAATAGGAGCAAAAGAATTTGATACAAAGCATCACACTTATATTATGGGAATCTTGAATATAACCCCGGATTCCTTTTCCGATGGGGGAAAATGGAATCAACAGGACAAGGCACTGAAGCATGTGGAGGAAATGATTGCAGATGGAGCGGATATTCTGGATGTGGGTGGCGAATCCACACGGCCGGGGCATGAGCAGATTAGTGATGAAGAAGAAATTGCCCGTGTTACTCCGGTGATAGAAGCCGTGAAAAAAGAATTTGACATTCCGGTATCCATAGACACTTATAAGAGTCATGTGGCAGAGGCTGCCATTCAGGCAGGGGCAGATCTGGTAAATGATATCTGGGGTTTTTTGTATGATGATAAAATGGCAGAAGTGGTAAAACGCTATCAGGTAGCAGCTTGTCTGATGCATAACCGGGAGCAGGCAATATATAAGGATTTTCTTACAGATATGTGTGCGGACCTCAGGAAATGCATTAAAAAAGCAAAGGCAGCAGAAATCGGGGATGACAAGATTATTCTGGACCCGGGAGTCGGATTTGGAAAGACTTACGAAATGAATCTGGATGTAATGAAACATTTAAGTATCTTTCATGAGCTTGGTTATCCGCTTCTTTTGGGTACTTCCAGAAAATCCATGATTGGAAATGCCTTGAATCTGCCGGTAACAGAGCGGGAAGAGGGAACTTTGGTAACAACAGTAATGGCAGTGGAACAGGGCTATGGATTTGTCAGAGTCCATGATGTGAAGAAGAATAAGCGGGCAATCCAGATGACGGAAGCTATTCTGGAAAGAGCATAGTCAGAGAAGAAAGTGGACGAAAAAATGGATGAAATCAGAATCAATAATTTAGAAATATTTGCAAATCACGGTGTATTTCCAGAAGAAAATAAACTGGGACAGAAATTCGTAGTGTCATGTACGCTTTATCTGGATACACGGAAAGCAGGGAAAGGCGACCGGTTAGAAGATTCCGTTCATTATGGACTGATTGCGCAGGTCATCAAAAAAGAAATGGAAAGCCATACCTTTGCCCTTATTGAGTGTGTTGCGGAACATCTGGCAGACATAATTCTGGATTTTGATGAAAAAATCCGGGAAGTGGAAATCGAAGTGAAGAAGCCGTGGGCACCGGTGGGACTGCCGCTTGAGGATGTGTCTGTGACAATCCGAAGAAAATGGCATGAGGTTTATGTAGCATTTGGCTCTAATATGGGAGAACGTGACCGATATATTGAACAGGGAATAGAAGCGCTGAAGAAACAAAAGGACTGCAGGATTTTAAAAGTGTCTTCTGTTATGGAAACAGAGCCATACGGTGTGAAAGAACAGGATAAATTCTTAAATGGCGTTCTGAAAATGGAAACCAAACTTATGCCATATGAACTGCTTGATGTGCTGCACCTGATAGAAGCAGAGGCAAAACGGGAACGAAAGTTTCACTGGGGACCAAGGACGTTAGATTTGGATATCTTATTGTATGATGATTTGATTTGGCAGGAAGATGATTTATGTATTCCTCATGTCGATATGCAGAATCGTTTCTTCGTACTTGGTCCTATGGCGGAAATTGCTCCGTATAAGAGACATCCGGTGTATGGACTGACTATAAAGGAAATGCTGGAACAATTAGAGAAAACAGAAAAGCAGGACAGTAATTTGAGCGACACTGGAGAAAGTTAGATTGCATTTTTGGAAAATAAAGTATATACTATAATATAGGAAGAAAAACATACAGAGGGAAAGGAGATTCCAATGAAAAACGAAAACGTATGGAAGAAATATGGAGAGAAAGAATTGAAAGAACTCCATGAAATCAACGAAAGATACAAAAACTGTCTAAACCTCGGAAAGACAGAAAGAGAATGTGTAAAACTGACAATTGAGATGGCAAAAGAAGCTGGCTACAGAGATGTGAAAGAAGTGCTTGCAGAAGGCAAACCATTAGCCTGCGGAGATAAAGTATATGCAAACTGTATGGGTAAGGCAATTGCGTTGTTCCGAATGGGCGAAGAACCAATTTCCAATGGTATGAATATCCTTGGAGCACATATTGATTCCCCACGTCTTGATATCAAACAGAATCCATTATATGAGAATGAAGAATTCGGATACTTAGATACACACTATTATGGTGGAATTAAAAAATATCAGTGGGTAGCCGGACCGATGGCACTTCATGGAGTGGTCGCGAAAAAGGACGGAACTGTCATTGATATTGCAATTGGTGAAAAAGACGATGACCCGGTTCTCGTGATAACAGATTTGCTGGTACACCTTGCAAAACAGCAGCTTGAGAAACAGGCAAGAGTTGTCATTGAAGGGGAAAAACTGGATGTTCTTGTAGGAAACAGACCACTTGCAAATGCAGAAGAATCGGAAAAAGAAGCTATCAAGGCAAATCTTCTTCAGATTTTAAAAGAAACCTATGGCATTGAAGAAGCAGATTTCGCCTCTGCAGAATTAGAACTTGTTCCGGCCGGAAAAGCAAGAGATTGTGGACTTGACCGCAGCATGATTCTTTCTTATGGACAAGATGACAGAGTGTGTGCATTTACCTCACTCTTTGCAATGCTGGAAGTAGAGCATACAAAGCGTACAAGCTGCTGTCTGCTCGTGGACAAAGAAGAAATCGGAAGCGTAGG
Organism: uncultured Bariatricus sp.; assembly: GCA_934307065.1. GTDB lineage: Bacteria > Bacillota > Clostridia > Lachnospirales > Lachnospiraceae > Allocoprococcus. The sequence continues at coordinate 26,082 of CAKRCD010000021.1, forward strand.
TGCAACCGGAATGCATTCCCGGTTCTTTGAAAATACCGTTGCGGAACTGATTGCACTTAATGAAGGCGAATCAGAACTGAAGACACGTCGTGCAATGGCAAATTCACGTATGCTATCATCTGATGTAAGTGCAGGCTATGACCCATCCTTTGCAGAAGCATTTGAAAAACGCAGTGCAGCATTCCTTGCAAATGGTCTTTCCATTAATAAATTTACAGGAAGCGGTGGAAAAGGCGGATCTAACGATGCCAATGCAGAATATATCGCAGACCTCCGCAGAATCTTTGACCAAGAGAATGTGACATATCAGTTTGCAGAACTTGGCAAAGTGGATGTAGGTGGTGGTGGAACCATTGCTTATATCATGGGAAATTACGGAATGGAAGTTATCGACAGTGGTGTAGCAGTACTTAATATGCATGCTCCATATGAAGTCAGCAGCAAGGCAGATGTATATGAGGCTGTGAAAGGATACAAAGCATTCTTGTTATATGCATAGGAATAATGTAAAAAAATAGATAAGGATATTCAGAAACTCTGCAAAAATAATATTTTGCAGAGTTTTTTTGTTGCAGCATACAAAGAAAAGGAAGCTGTCCGGTGGAAATCCTAGGGGCATATGTCTGGAAATTCTGATTAAACAGCTTGAAAATATATGCAATAATAAATTTTTTGAATGAATAAAAATGCAAAAATAATGTAGAAAATGGGAATATAATGGGAAAATAGTGAAATAATGCAGGAAATAAAATACAAAAATGCAAAATATTAATAATAAACAATCTCAATTAAGAATGGTCAAGTATTGATTTATCATACTATATATGGTATATTGTTCACTGTAACGTTTGTATTTGCACACTGTGATAAAATGAAGTGATAAAGTACAACCGATGCAAAAATAGTTTGTCGCTGAAAGACAAAAATAACAGAAAAGGAGTGAAAAAGTTGGCTAAGTATATTGTAAAGCGAATCCTTCTTGCCATAGCTACCTTGTTGATAGTCTGTGGGATAACATTCTTTTCCATGAATGCAATTCCAGGTGGACCATTCGATGGGGAGAAAGCAACCTCACCGGAAGTAAGGGCAGTGTTGGAACAGAGATTTAATCTTGATAAACCAGTGCCAGAGCAGTTTGTTTTATATATGAATAACCTTTTACATGGTGATTTTGGTGTTTCAACAAAGACAGGACGAGATATTAAAACAACTATTTTCGGATCATTTGGTGTATCAGCAAGATTGGGAGGACAGGCAATAGTAGTTGCGGTTATTGTAGGTATTGTACTGGGAAGTATCGCAGCACTCAACCGGAACGGATTCCTTGACCGTCTGATTATTTTCCTTTCAACCTTATTCACATCGCTGCCAAGCTTTGTGTTTGGTACATTGTTGTTACTTGCATTTTGTATAAAGTTGAAATGGGTTCCTTCATGGAGTCCGAACAGTCCGAATTACATTCTGCCGGTAATTGCGCTCTCGGCATCACCGATGGCATATATTACCCGTCTGACAAAGACGAGTATGCTGGATGCGCTTGGACAGGATTATGTTCGTACTGCTAAAGCGAAAGGTGTGGCTCAGTGGAAAGTTATTTTCAAGCACACATTAAGAAATGCCATGATTCCGGTCATTACATATGTAGGACCGATGACGGCATCGATTTTAACAGGTTCCCTTGTTGTGGAAAAGATTTTCACAATTGGTGGACTTGGTGCAAAATTCGTTGAATGTATTACAAACCGTGATTACCCGATGATTATGGGAACAACGATTTTCCTTGCAACACTTATGATTACAATGAACCTGATTACAGACATTGTATACAAACTGGTTGATCCAAGAATCAAACTAGACTAAAGGAGGGCTAAGATGAATAACGAAATGAACGATATCAATCAGATGCCTAAGAAAAATCCTCTTAGTTTTCAGATTGATTTGTCAAAGTTTGAAAAGGCTACAGATGAAGAAAAACAGCAGCAGGAAGTTATGAGTGAATCCGTATCCTTCTTTAAAGATGGTATGCGTAAGCTGATGAAGAACCCACTTGCGGTGGGAAGTATTATCGCACTGGTGGCGATTGTTTTAATGATTATTATCGTTCCGCACGTAGTTCCATACAAATACTCTGAAATTATTTCTGTCAATGGGGTACGTGACAAGGCAGCCAAGAATATGGCACCTTTCCAGTGGTCAGAGCTGGAACAGGAATATATTGATAATGGCGGAAGTTTGTTCCCGCATATTATGGGAACGGATGAAATGGGACGTGACTATTTTGTACGTGTTGTTTACGGAACCAGAGTATCTCTTATTGTAGGTATTTTTGCAGCACTGCTCGTATTGATTATTGGTGTTGTATACGGAAGTATCTCAGGTTACTTAGGCGGTAAGGTTGACCTTATTATGATGCGTATTGTGGATATTATTTATTCGTTGCCGGATATGCTGATGGTGGTATTACTTTCCGTAGTACTGAGAGAAATACTGAGCGTAGATCAATTTCCGTTCCTTAAGAAGATAGGAACAAATATGCTGTCTATGTTCATGGTATTCGGTCTGCTTTACTGGACTGGTATGGCGAGAATGGTGCGTGGACAGATTCTGACGATTAAGTCGAATGAATATGTTCTGGCTGCCAAGGTCAGTGGGGCGAAAGCTGGAAGAATTATCAGAAAACATATTCTTCCGAACAGTATCAGTGTAATTATTATTACAGCAGCGCTGCAGGTTCCTTCTGCAATCTTTACAGAAAGTTTCCTAAGCTTTATCGGACTGGGTGTTCAGGCTCCAATGCCTTCTCTTGGTTCTCTTGCAAATGCGGCCAGAGCCGGTATTTCAGAATATTCATACAAGCTGATTTTCCCGGCAATTATGATTTGTTTAATTACGCTTTCATGTAACCTCTTAGGTGATGGATTACGTGATGCGTTTGACCCGAAATTAAGGAGGTAATAGATATGAGTGAAAATATACTTTCTGTACAGAATCTGCACACCTCCTTCACAACCAGTAAGGGAGATGTACACGCAGTAAACGGTGTATCCTTCAATCTGGAGACCGGAAAGATTCTCGGAATTGTAGGAGAATCCGGTTCTGGTAAATCGGTAACTGCATACTCTATTATGGGAATTCTTGAAAGTAACGGAAAAATTACAGAGGGAAGTGTCCTTTATAAGGGAAAAGATATTACCAAATTTACAGAAAAAGAAATGCGTGATTTCCGTGGAAAATGCTGTTCCATTATTTTCCAGGACCCAATGACAAGTTTAAATCCGGTATTTACGGTTGGTTCACAGCTCAAAGAAGCAATTGAACTTCATACAGACCGTAAAGGAAAAGAAGCAGAAGCACGTGCTATTGAGATGCTGACTCTGGTTGGTGTAAATGAGCCGGAAAAGCGTATCAAACAGTATCCGTTTGAGCTTTCAGGTGGTATGCGACAGCGTGTAATGATTGCTATGGCTTTATCATGCGAACCGGATATTCTGATTGCGGACGAACCGACAACTGCGCTGGATGTAACCATTCAGGCACAGATTCTGGAACTGATGCAGGATTTGCAGAAGAAGCTCGGTATGGCAATCATTATGGTTACCCATGATTTGGGTGTTATCGCAGATATGTGTGATGAGATTATTGTAATGTATGGCGGCCGTGTCTGTGAACGTGGTACGGCAGAAGATATCTTCTATCGTCCAAGCCATGAATATACAAAGGGATTGCTTCAGTCTATTCCAAATGTAGACCGTATGGGAGAAAAACTGGTTCCAATTCCGGGAACCCCGATTAACTTGTTAAATATGCCGAAAGGCTGTGCGTTCTGTCCTCGTTGTGAAAATGCAATGAAGATTTGTCTGACGGAGCAGCCACCGGAAATGCAGATGCCGGATGGACACTTTGCATCATGCTGGCTGAATGTCAAAGCAGCAATGGAAAAAGGGGAGGTGTAGAACATGGGAAATGAAACATCTAACAATGAATATTTAGTAGAAGTCAAAGATTTAAAGCAGTATTTCCCAGTGAAAACAGGTTTTATGAAGACCCTTCCGTTAAAGGCTGTAGATGGTGTAAGCTTTGCAATTAAACCAGGAGAAACACTGGGACTTGTTGGAGAGTCAGGATGTGGAAAGACAACCGTGGGCCGTTCGCTGTTACGTCTGTATACACCGACAGGCGGAGAAGTTTTATTTGACGGAAAACCAGTGAATGAAAAGAGTATTCACGAAATGCGTAAAGAAATGCAGATGGTATTCCAGGATCCATATTCTTCGCTGAATCCACGTATGACGGTAGAAGATATTATCGGAGAGCCTCTAGATGTGCATAAGCTTTATAAGACAAAGGAAGAACGCAGGGAACGTGTGCTTGAACTGATGAAGCTTGTGGGACTTAACGCAGAACATGCAACACGTTATGCGCACGAGTTTTCAGGCGGACAGAGACAACGTATCGGAATTGCCAGAGCCTTGGCAACTAATCCACGCTTTATTGTCTGCGATGAGGCAGTCAGTGCTCTTGACGTTTCTATTCAGGCACAGGTTATCAATATGTTTGAAGAATTGCAGGAAAAACTGGGGGTCGCATATTTATTTATCGCCCATGACCTTCTTGTGGTACGTCATATATCAGATCGTATTGCGGTTATGTATCTTGGAAGAATTGTTGAGATTGGAGATGCAGATGAAGTCAGTGAACATCCAATTCATCCATATACAGAGTCTTTGTTAAGCGCAGTGCCTTACCCGGATCCGAAGATGGCAAAGGAAAGAAAACGTATTGTGCTGGAAGGGGATGTTCCTAGTCCGCTTCATATGCCTAGTGGCTGTGCGTTCCGTACACGTTGTAAATATGCCACAGAAAAATGTGCACAGGAATGCCCACCGCTTGTAGACCGTGGAGATGGACATCAGGTTGCATGTTGGAATAAATAATCAGATAATTCTGATTAAAAGAAGAAAAAACTTGACATTTTTCTGGAAAAGAGGTATCCTAACCCAAAATGAAAGGTTGTGTCAAATGTGTGAAGACGGGTTTGACACAACATTCATAATATATAAAGGAGGAGTTTCTTATGAAAAAGAAAGTAGTAGCACTTGTGCTTTCGCTTGCTATGGTTTCTAGTTTAGTAGCCTGCGGTGGCGGAAGCAGCAACACAAACACAAACACAGACAAAGAAACAACAACAGAAGGTTCTGCACCAGAGTGGAAAGATTATGATGAAAGAATTGCACAGATCAGAAAAGAAACTGATTTAGCAAAACGTGAAGCACTGATGCATGAAGCAGAAGACGAACTCATGGACACATGGGCAGTAGTACCACTTTATTACTACAATGACGTATATCTGCAGAAAACAGACGTAGAGAACATTTACGCTAACTTATTCGGATTCAAGTATTTCGGATTTGCTAAGACACCAACAAATGAATTGGCACTTCAGATTGCTTCTGAACCGGACAAACTTGACCCGGCACTGAACTCAACAGTAGATGGTGCCTGCCTTGCAATCCTTGCATTCTCAGGACTTTATGCTTATGATGAAAATGGACAGTTAGTACCAGAATTAGCAGAAAGTTATGAAATGAGTGATGATGCTCTGACATACACATTCAAGATGCGTGACGGATTAAAATGGTCTGACGGTGAAACACTTGATGCAAACGATGTAGTATACAGCTGGAACAGACTTGCTAATCCAGATACAGCTGCTGACTATTCATACCTTACATCAGCAATCGCAACAAATGATGACGGAACACTTCAGATTGAAGCTTCTGAAGATGGAAAGACATTTACAGTTCATTTGACAGCTCCATGTGCATATTTCCTTGACTTATGTGCATTCCCAGCATTCTATCCAGTACCACAGCAGGCTGTAGAATCAGCAGCTGGCGCTGATACAAACCCGGGAGCATGGGCTCTTGAAGCAGGTTTTGTAACATCAGGACCGATGAAATTAACAGCATGGAATCATAACGAATCTATGACATATGAACCAAATGAAAATTACTGGGCAGCAGATAAAGTTTCTCTGACAAAGATTAACTTTATGTTAAGTTCAGATGATACAGCTATTTACAATGCATTCAAAGATGGTTCATTACAGTTCGCAGATACCATTGCAACAGATGTTATGGCAACTGTAAAAGATACTCCAGAGTTCCACAAGATTGATACTCTTGGAACATACTACTGTGGATTTAATGTAAACAGCGAACTCTTTGCTGGTAAAACTGTAGAACAGGCTGCTGGAATGAGAAAAGCATTCTCACTTCTGATTGACCGTGAATACATTGTTGAAACAATTGCTCAGGCAGGACAGGAACCAGCTAACACATTTATCCCAACTGGTATGGCAGATGGAAATGGCGGAGAATTCAGAAAGAATGACGACGCTTACACATATCCAGATAAGGAAAATGTAGGTTACTACAATCCAAAACTTACAGATGATACTGTTGATGAAGCAAGAGAACTGTTAAAAGAAGCAGGATACGAATTCGATGATAACGGAATGTTATCAGAAAGCACACCAATCGATATCACATACCTTACAAATGATTCAGAAGGTAACGTTAAGATTGGTGAAGCAATTCAGCAGGATTTAGCAGCAATCGGAATCAACTTAACAGTTGAAACACGTGAATGGTCTGTATTCCTTAATGAACGTAAAGAAGGTAAATTTGACTTTGCACGTGAAGGTTGGTTAGCAGATTACAATGACCCAATTAACATGCTTGAAATGTGGGAATCAACTTCAGGAAACAATGATATGCAGTTCGGTAAATAATTCGAATTTGTGTAGAGCATAAGAAAAACGCAAAAGGTATTTCTGCCTTTTGCGTTTTTTGGTTGGGAAAATCCTTCACTAATAAACAAAGTCAATAAGGATGCCTGATTATAGATAAACATAATTCGCTTTTTAAGGCTGAAAAGATTATGATAGATACATAAAACTAACCGATAGAATGTAGAAGTCACTCCAATCGGTGAGGATTGCATTTTTTACCGTGGAAGGAACGACGGAGAGCCATTATGGACTCTTTGATGAACTGGCGCAGGATATCAAGCCAACCAAATATCAGAATAATGAAAAAATCACAGTCGAGGTGCTGGGAGAAGAAAAGAAATTATAAAAATATGAAAAAGTGGAAAATGGACTTGAATTTATTTGAAAATGAATTATAATATTGTTTGTAAGTAAATAATCCTCGATAGCTCAGCGGCAGAGCATTCGGCTGTTAACCGAAGGGTCGTTGGTTCGAACCCAACTCGGGGAGTTAAGAGCAACCTGTAGACGTTATGTTTACAGGTTTTTTTGTGTTTCTGAAATGGCAATGATAATGATAATATGTATATAAAACCTTTTAATGGATGGATAGAGTGGTAATTCCATACAACTACTTATATCAACAAAAATAGAAAATTCAAAAGCCCTATTGGAAAACTGCGCGGCTTTTGTTAAATGGTGCAAATTGAAAAATAGTTCAATCCGTGTTAGAATACCTGACATAATAGGTTTGATAAATGAAGTGGAGAATAACATCAAAATGCTTAATAAGAAACAAAATAATGTATTTGAGGTATTATTACTGTATTTAGCACTTGTCTGCTTTTCATTCAGTGGATGCAACAGTGTAGCAAACAGTGGTGGAAATATCAGTGAACTGGAACAGAAGATTGCACAGGCACCTGTATATGCTTCTGTAGAAAATATTCCGGAATATGATGGAAATACTTTTGTTGTTGTAGACGATAATCAACCGGATTTTACAGAAGACGAAATTACGGATGTAGCATATGAAGAATATAGCGAATTAGACGAACTGGGAAGATGCGGAGCAGCAGAAGCCTCGGTAGGACAGGAAATCATGCCTACAGAAGAACGTGGGGCTATTGGTCAAGTAAAGCCAAGTGGCTGGCATACGGTAAAATATGATTTTGTAGATGGAAAATATTTATATAATAGGTGCCATTTGCTTGGATATCAACTCACTGGGGAGAATGCCAATGAAAGAAATTTAATTACAGGTACACGTTACCTAAATGTAGAAGAAATGCTTCCGTTTGAAAATCTGGTTGCTGATTATGTAAGAGAAACAAATAATCATGTGATGTACCGGGTAACACCAATTTTTGAGGGAGATAACCTTGTCGCAATGGGGGTTGAGATGGAAGCCTATTCCGTAGAAGATAATGGAGAGGGTGTTCGTTTTCATGTATTCTGCTATAATGTACAGCCAGATGTAAAAATTGACTATGCAACAGGGGAAAGTAAACTGGATGAAACATCCTCACAGACCACGTCAAATACAGAGGAAACACAGACATACATATTAAATACAAGAACACATAGGTATCATTTGCCTACCTGCGGAAGTGTGGAAGATATAGCGAAGAATAATAAAGAAACCTATAAAGGCAGGAAAGAAGAACTTGAAAAAGTGGGTTATACTGCATGCAAACGTTGTAATCCATAGAGTTATGAATAAAAAGATGTTCCGATAGTCATCGTGGTATAGGTAGTTAGATGTATGAAGTAATGTTGATGTCGTATGTTAAAATGTCAGAATATTCTGAATTGGATAAATAATAAAAACAGTATTGACAATTCCGGAAGGAAGTGGTAAGATACCATTTGTCGTCAGGACAGCCACTTGAGTGTGAGCGATGATGACAAAAAGGTTTTAAATAAAAATAAAAAACTGTTGACAAAGCGAAACGCTTATGATATTATAAATAAGCTGTCGCTGAGACAGAAACAACGAACT
>CAKRCD010000022.1 GCA_934307065.1 uncultured Bariatricus sp.
AAATCCGGCATTTCACTCTGGCAAGGTCCACACCAGCTTGCCCAAAAATTAAGAATTATCGGCTTGCCTTTTAAATCATCAAAATGAACTTCATGTTCCTTCTGGTTTAAAACGGTAAAATCCGGTGCTTTCACAGATTCTTTCGTATTTTCTTTCTCATCTTTCTGCTCTGCTATATTTTCATTCTGCCCAATCATCTTACTGAATTTATTATACAGGACACTAGCTCCGCCAAGCACAATGACAAAGATAATCACTATCAACACAATGCTTTTCTTATTTTTCATTTCTGCCTACCTAACTTAATATTATCAACAATTTCCCCAAAGTCCCGGTCATCATCATAAGACCTACCACAATCAACAGACCACCGGAAACTCCATTTACCAATTTGTAATTTTTCTTTATCCACTCAAATGTATGCTTTAATTTATCAATCAATACCGCACTCATGAGAAATGGTATTCCAAGACCCATTGAATAAACCAGAAGCATCCATATTCCCGTCATCATTGTTCCCTGCTGGGAAGCCATCATTAAAGCAGAACCGAGAAATGCTCCGACACACGGTGTCCAACCCACCGAAAATACGATTCCAAATATCATGGAAGAAAAAAAACCAAGATTACTGGTATCCACATTTTTCTGATTTGAGCGGAAAATATTCAGCTTTATAATTCCTAAAATACTTAATCCAAACAGAATAACAATCACACCGGAAACTATATTTACCACATTCTGATAGGTTCTAAGAACACTTCCTACAGTTCCTGCAAGTGCTCCCATTGCAACAAATACCATAGTAAATCCAAGTACAAACCCCAATGCATTTCTCACGGTTTTACCCGTACTCTGCTCACTGTTTCCTGCAAAATAGGAAATATAAATTGGCAGCATAGGGAGCAGGCAAGGTGATATAAACGTGATAATTCCCTCTAAAAATGATACAAAATACTGCATAGAATAACCTATCCTTTTTTTCGTTATTTGACTCATAAAACCAGTCCGAAACCTGCTTTCAGACTGGTTTTTTCTTTAAAAATGAATATAGCCTTGCAGCCATATATCTGCTTTAAATCTTCTACCGATTTCCGGCTCTCCTATCACAGCATCCATCGGAACACATACATCGAATTGCATATCATTGACATTCAAAGTGAATACGTAAACAGCTTCATTCGTCATTGTATTTTCTATGATACTCATTTCCACGATTTCGCCAAGAATCGAATACTTATCACATTCTGCACCGTAGGGCATGAGATATGTATCTACAATCGTGTAAATATCTTCGGTCCGTAATCTGGCAGAAACCTCTGTGTAAGTATCAATGTCTTCCATTGTAAGACTCTCTATTGCGTCTGTATCTCCTTCTCTCGCTGCTTTTAACAGATTACTTCTGTAATCCGCCTCTTCCCGATGTTTCTCCACCTGTTTCTGATTCTTCATTACAGGTAAAAGTACCGTTCCATAATTGGCGAGTCCGGACAAAGTCACACAAGTAGAATTTTTACATAAAAATCCCCTGTCTGTTTCTATCATATATTCGATTCCATTCTGAAGATGGAAAATCAGACTACATCCGATTCTCTCATCTTCACAAATTCCAATATATGCTTCTACATCGCTTTTTCTCTCTACGATTACATCCGCATGGGTTGTAATACCATTTCCTCTAAAATAAGGTAGATAGTACTCTCGTCCATATCTCTCTGATTCATCCACCTGTCCATAAGAGCAAATGCCGATTCCATGCCCGCATTTTCTTCTTAATTCACAGAAGTCAAGTCCCTCTTCTAAGGAAATACGCTCATAATCTGTAAATTCATCTTCGACAAACTTCAGAATTTTATTCCATGCTGCTTCTGAAGCTATCTTATGAAATCCTATTGATTTTAAAAATTTATGCACAACAAATCCTCATTCATATTTCTTTCAGGGTCGTATCTCAGACAGGAAATATCCTGTCCGGGAACACTATCTGATTTCTGTCTTTCCACCCATATATGGACGAAGTGCCTCTGGGATTCTTACAGAACCATCTTCCTGAAGATTATTTTCAAGGAAAGCAATCAACATTCTAGGCGGAGCAACAACTGTATTATTAAGTGTATGCGCGAAATACTTGTTTCCATCCGCACCTTTTACACGAATATTCAAACGTCTTGCCTGCGCATCACCAAGATTTGAGCAGCTTCCTACTTCAAAATATTTCTTCTGTCTTGGAGACCATGCTTCTACGTCACATGATTTTACCTTCAAATCAGCCAAATCACCTGAACAGCATTCCAGTGTACGAACAGGGATATCCATAGAACGGAACAAATCTACTGTATTTTTCCACAATTTATCATACCAAATCTTGCTTTCTTCCGGTTTACATACAACAATCATTTCCTGTTTTTCAAACTGATGGATTCGGTACACACCTCTTTCTTCAATTCCATGTGCCCCTTTTTCTTTACGGAAGCATGGTGAATAAGAAGTCAGTGTCTTTGGAAGTTCTGCTTCATCCGTCATAGTGTCAATAAATTTACCAATCATAGAATGCTCACTGGTTCCGATTAAGTACAAATCTTCACCTTCGATTTTGTACATCATAGAATCCATTTCAGCAAAACTCATAACACCGGTTACTACGTTACTTCGAATCATGAAAGGTGGAATACAGTAAGTAAATCCTCTGTCGATCATAAAATCTCTTGCATAAGAAATAACTGCTGAATGAAGTCTTGCAATATCTCCCATCAGATAATAGAAACCATTTCCTGCAACTTTTCCTGCAGCTTCTAAATCAATACCATTAAATTTTTCCATAATTTCTGTATGATATGGAATTTCAAAATCAGGAACAACCGGTTCCCCAAATCTCTCTAATTCTACATTTTCATTGTCATCCTTACCAATCGGTACAGATGGGTCAATGATATTTGGAATTACCATCATAATCTTCTTGATTTTTTCTTCTACTTCTTTTTCTTCTGCTGATAAAGCTTCTACACGGTCTGCATTTAACTGAACCTGTTTCTTATATTCTTCAGCTTCTTCTTTCTTGCCCTGTGCCATACATGCACCAATCTGCTTTGAAATTTTATTCTTTTCTGCACGAAGTACTTCTACTTCTCCCTTGATTTCACGATTTCTTACATCAAGGGTAAGAACTTCATCAACTAACGGAAGCTTCTCATCCTGGAATTTTTTCTTAATATTTTCTTTTACTGCGTCTGGATTTGTTCTGACAAATTTAATATCTAACATATCTCATCTCTCCCTTTCTTATAAAACATTTTCTTCATAATACATTTTTATAAAACTTTTTAATACTGACTAAAATTAAATAATGATAGCAGTACTTATTTTCTATTTCATTATTGACTGCACTTCCGGGTCATATACTTCCTGGTAAATAGCTTTTTCCAATGACTGCGCCTCTTCTTCCGCAAGCTCAATATAACTTTCACCACGGACAATCTCTTTAATATATGTATAACAACCTTCTCTGCTATGCATTGCATTTAAGATAAATCCACTGTTGTTTCCATCTAACAAAGTAAGTGCAAAGCTGAGATTTCCACCCATTTCATTAAATGCATCATATCTGACAATACCAACTTTCTGATAATTTCTCTTCACATCAGAAAATAGCTTTTTGATATCGTTACTGTTCTTCTTTACAATTGAATTCATATCATCTAATTCATCAAACTTATCAAGAATACTTTTTTCTAAGGTTTTGCCATCTTTTCCTCTCATAAATGAATGATAACTGCTTTTCAGTCTATTATATTTCATATTGACTTTCACATACAAAGCAAATAATACAATAATCAATACAATTAATACAATAAAGATGTATGCAGGGTCAATACCGATAGTTTTCAAGATTTGACTTTCCATCTTATTCTCCTCCACGTATAGACATTAAAAGTTCGAATATACGTTCGAGTTCACTATCTGAATAATATTCAATTTCGATTTTTCCTTTTCCATTTGGTTTATGGTTCACATGAACCTTTGTACCCATAATGTTTTTCATTCTCTCTTCAATGTCTTCATATACAAATGCATTTTGAATTATTTTTTTCGGAATCTCTTTCTTTGGATTTTTTACATCCTTTACCAGCTTCTCTGTCTCACGTACACTTAGTTTTTCATCAAAAATCTTTGTAGCGAGTAAATATTGCTGTTCTTCGTCATCAATTGCTAACAAAGCACGAGCATGACCAGTAGAAATCATATCATCAATAATCATCTGCTGTACTTTCTCACTTAATTTCAAAAGTCTCATGGAGTTTGTAACTGCTGTTCTACTCTTTGAAACCCGCTCAGCCACTTCATCCTGCTTCAGGTTAAATTCATTTAACAGTTTTTTATAAGCCATAGCTTCTTCAATTGGATTTAAATTCTCTCTCTGAATATTTTCAATCAAAGAAATTTCAAGAATTTCCTGGTCTGTATAATTTTTTACTATAACAGGAACTTCTTTTATTCCGGCAAGCTTGGCAGCTCTCCATCTTCGCTCTCCTGCTATAATTTCATAGTAATCTTTTCTTTTCTGTACGATCAGAGGCTGTAAAACCCCAAACTGCTTAATTGAATCTGCAAGCTCTAATAATGCGTCTTCTTCAAAATGTTTACGAGGCTGCTCACGATTTGGATCTACGTCATTGATTTTCATCATAACTTGTCCATCTTTTTCTTTTGTAGCACTTTCTACTTGTTTATTTTCTTTATTATGTGGAATACTTCCCGATTTATCAAATTTTTTATCAGGAATCAGACTATCCAAGCCCTTTCCAAGTCCACCACGTTTTACTGTCATTTTATTCTCTCCTATTTATCCCTGCTGATAACTTCATCTGCCAACATCATATAACTTTCTGAACCGGTTGATTTCGGATCATAATGGTTAATAGGAAGGCCATGGCTCGGTGCCTCCGCTAATCTGATATTTCTAGGAATAATTGTCTTATATATTGTCTGATTCAAATTATCCTTTACATTTTCTACAACCTGAAGTGAAAGATTCGTTCTGGCATCATACATTGTAAATACAACACCCTCCATCTCCAGATTCTCATTCAGACGGCTCTTTACCAAATCAATTGTATTCATCAACTGACTTAAACCTTCCAATGCATAATATTCACACTGAATCGGCACTAAAACCGTATCGGCTGTCGTCATTGCATTAATAGTCAGCATACTCAAAGAAGGCGGACAATCTATAATAATAAAATCATAATCATCCCTTATCTTTTCTACCTTTTCCTTCAAGATAAACTGCTTGTTATCCACATCCAACAGTTCAATTTCTGCACCCGAAAGGTCTATATTTGTAGGTAATACATCCAAATTTTCAAAAACATTCTTACAAATAATCTGTTCTATACTCGCCTCACCAATAAGCAAATCATAAACTGTATATTCAACATCATCCTTTTCCACACTTAAACCACTCGTCATATTTCCCTGAGGGTCCATATCTATTGCAAGAACCTTTTGTCCCTTTGCAGCTAGACAAGATGATAAATTGATTGCTGTAGTAGTTTTACCTACACCGCCCTTCTGATTTGCAACCGCAATAATTCTTCCCATGTTAATGCCCCTTTCTTAATAGCAACAGATTACTCCGTACTCCTATGAAATATTGTACCATTTTTTCATTCGTATTTCTACCCAATGTTTCACGTGAAACATATTTTTTTGTAAAAAAATGAATAAAAGTGTTGTTCCATATGATATCATTCTATTATCCCGCCATGATTCCACGAGGACCGCTCTCGCTTTGTTCTCGCCTAGCGGTACTAACCCTCAAACTACGCATTCTGCTTGTTCTCAGGAAGTAAAGTGCTGTTTTGTATACGAATATTGTAAATTCGTCATCCTGCCATGATTGCACGAGGACCGCTCTCGCTTTGTTCTCGCCTAGCGGTACTAACCTTCGAACTGCGCATTCTGCTTGTTCTCAGGAAGTACCGAGGCTGCGAATGTCCTCTTTGCAATCATGGCAGGATAACTATCAACATTCTTCCAGAACAGTACTTTTAAAGCCACTGTAGTTCAAAAAAATCATTATTTCATAATAAATGTTTCACGTGAAACATTTATTATGTTTTTGGATGGATGATAATGGTATTAGGCAGTGAAATATATTTCCGAATAATGAAATATATCTGTCCGAGTATTATAAAGATATTCAATTAAATGGTTTATTATATGTTTTAGTGTATAATTCATCTAAAAATATAGTTTGTGTGGGAATTTTAAAAGAATCTGATGAGCGTTGGACTGACGATGAACCAGCTTTTTATCTTCATGCTTTTGTATCAGAAGTTGAAAGTTGTACTGATAGTAAATATAAAGGTATCTTGTGCCAGAAATTATTGATAGCTGGTTCGTTCCAATTTCACTATTTAAAAAGGCTTTTATCTAAGCTAATTGTTTAGATAGAAGCCTTTTAAGTATAACTTTCTCACATCAACAAACACATGAGTCGAAGTTCATATGTACCTATTTACCTATTCTATAAAAATGTTTCACGTGAAACATTTTAGGAGATTGGTTCTTTTGCAGGCAATCCTGCCCTTCTTGGAAATTTCTTTCCTGTTGATTTTACTTTCTGGATTTTCACAAAAGAACGGTTAATATCACTTCCGGGAAGTGTGAATTTGACTACTTCTGTCTGTTTTCCACCCAGAACTTTGATTGCCATCTGCGCTGCTTTTACTTCTTCATCAATTTCACCTGATTTGTACGGTACAAACATGCCTCCAACTTTCACATAAGGTACACAGTATTCGGAAAGTGTGGACAGATTTGCTACTGCTCTTGAAACCGCCAAATCATATTTTTCCCGATATTCTTCTTTCCGTGCATATTCTTCTGCTCTTCCGTGAATTGTGTGGATATCTTTCAATTCAAGTTCATCAATTACTGTATCTAAGTATTTGATTCTTTTATTTAATGAATCCAACAATGTTACTTTCAGATGTGGAAATGCAATTTTCAACGGTATTCCCGGAAACCCTGCTCCTGTTCCAACATCAATTACCGTATTTATTTTGCTGATATCCAATACTTTTACCAGTGACAGGCTGTCTATGAAATGTTTTTCATTGACTTCTTCGTATTCTGTAATACCAGTAAGATTCATTACTTTATTCCATTCAACAAGAAGTTCATAATACCGGTAAAACTGTTCCTGCTGTTTTTCAGAAAGAGTAATATCTAATTCCTTCAATTTTTCATCAAATTGTCTGCTCATTCTATAAACTCCTTGCATTTAATGTCCCAAATAAACCAATAATACAGAAATATCCGCCGGTGATACGCCGGAAATTCTAGAAGCCTGTCCCATAGAAAGCGGACGGTGCTGTTTTAACTTCTGTACTGCCTCAATTCGAAGGCTTGGAACTTTATCATAATCAATATCTTCAGGTATTCTCTTATTTTCCAGTTTTTTAAATTGTTCCACCTGTTTCATCTGACGTTTAATATAACCGTCATATTTAATATTAATATCAATCTGTTCCATAATCTCCCTGCTTAATACTTCTGTTCTTTCAGTATCAATCGGTTTTAAGATTTCATAAGTAATTTCAGGTCGTTTAATCAAATCAGCCAAAGTAGAACCTGATGTAAGTGGTGTACTTTCACAAGATTTCAGTAAATTCTGCACTTCTTCAGAGGTACCGACATTTGTATGTTCAAGACGATGGATTTCTTTTTGAATTACAGTCTCTTTATCCACAAGTTTCTGATATCTTTCTTCACTTATCAACCCAATTTCATATCCTATCTTTGTAAGACGCTGATCAGCATTATCCTGACGAAGCAATAATCGATATTCTGCTCTTGATGTCATCATTCGATATGGTTCAGTGCTTTCTTTTGTAACAAGGTCATCAATCAATACACCTATATATGCCTGTGAACGGTCTAAAATAAGCTGTTCTTTTCCTAATACTTCCATTGCTGCGTTAATTCCCGCAATTAAGCCCTGTGCTGCTGCTTCCTCATAACCGGAACTGCCATTAAACTGACCACCACTGAAAAGTCCGTGTATGTTCTTAAATTCCAATGTTGGATGAAGCTGTCTGGCATCAATACAATCATACTCTATCGCATATGCATTTCGAACAATTCTCGCATTTTCAAGTCCCGGAACACTTCGATACATCTCATACTGTACATCCTCCGGAAGTGAACTTGACATTCCACCTACATACATTTCGTTGGTTTCAAGACCTTCCGGCTCAATAAATACCTGATGTCTGTCCTTATCTGCGAATTTTACAACTTTGTCTTCAATTGAAGGACAATATCTTGGTCCTGTACCCTCTATCATTCCTGAAAACAATGGGGATCGGTCTAGATTATTTCGAATAATTTCATGAGTTTTCTCATTCGTATAAGTCAACCAACAGGAAGCCTGTTCTATCTGTACATCATCCGGATTCGTGGTAAATGAAAATGGTACTACTCTTTCATCTCCAAATTGTTCTTCCATTTTGTTGAAATCAATACTTCTCTTGTCGATTCGTGCCGGTGTACCTGTTTTAAAACGATACATCTTAATTCCAAGCTCTTTCAAAGAATCTGTTAAGTAATTTGCTGCCTGCAGACCGTTTGGACCAGTTTCATTACTTACATCACCATAAACGCATCTCGCTTTCAGATAAGTCCCAGTGCATAACACTACCGCATTGCAGTGATAAATTGCACCAGAATATGTCTGCACTCCTGTAACTTTTCCATCTTCTACAAGAATATTTACGATTTCTGCCTGCTTGATTTCCAAATTTTCCTGAGACTCCAATACCTGTCTCATTGCGTTACTATATTTATTTTTATCTGCCTGAGCACGCAGAGAATGTACTGCCGGTCCTTTTGATTTATTCAGCATTTTTGACTGAATAAAGGTGCGGTCAATGACCTTTCCCATCTCTCCGCCTAATGCATCCAGTTCCCGTACAAGATGTCCTTTAGAACTTCCTCCGATATTTGGATTACATGGCATCAAAGCAATACTCTCTATACTGACTGTAAATACAATGGTTTTTAATCCAAGTCTCGCTGTCGCAAGTGCCGCTTCACACCCTGCGTGGCCTGCACCGATTACAACCACATCATATTTATCCTTATTTACCCATACAGAATTTGCTGAATATTTCATTTACCAAATCCTCTCCTACTGTCTCACCGGTAATACTTCCCAAAGACTCATATGCATCCATCAAGTCAATGGTAAAGAAATCCTCCGGCATCTGATTTTCTATACTTTCTTTTACTTTTTCAAGGCTTGCATATGCGTCCTGCAATGCCGCCTTATGTCTTACATTTGTAATATATACTTCGTTATTAAATGAGATTTCTCCCTTATAGAACATATGTTCCAGTGTTTCTTCCAGTTCGTGGATTCCTGTTTCCTCTTTTGTGGATATCTCAATCATTGGCTTATTTATCCACACTTTCAACTCTTTTTTGTTGATAACTGTGGATAAGTCGCTTTTATTGAGTAAAATTACCGCTTTTTTGTTCTGAATCATGTGGATAATCTCAATATCATTGTCATCCAACGGAACAGAAGCGTCCACAACATAGATAATCAAGTCTGCTTCTTCCGCATAAGAACGTGCTTTATCCACACCAATCTTCTCCACTACATCTTCTGTATTTCGAATTCCTGCCGTATCCATAATATTCAGCGAAATCCCACGGAGCTGTATATGTTCCTCCAGAACATCTCTGGTTGTTCCCGCAATATTAGTCACGATTGCCCTGTCCTCACCCAAAAGAACATTTAACAGAGAAGATTTTCCGGCATTTGGCTTTCCTACAATAACCGTATTAATTCCTTCTCTCATAATTCTTCCATCATCTGCAGTATCTATGAGTCGTTCCATCTTTATCAGAAGCTCGTCTACTACCTTTTCAAGGGTTTCTCCATATCCGTCTACACTGATATGCTCCGGGTCATCTAAAGCCGTCTCAATAAATGCCGTATGGTATAGAATTTTCTCACGGATTTCACGGATAACTTTCTGGACAGAACCACGTAATTGATTTACGGAGCTTTGCAGAGCATACTCATTTTGCGAATGGATCACATCAATTACCGCCTCTGCCTGAGACAAATCCATTTTTCCATTTAAAAAGGCTCTCTTTGTAAATTCGCCCGGTTCTGCAGGTCGCGCTCCATATTTTAATACCGTCTCCAAAATTCGTTTTGTGACGTATACACCACCGTGACAGTTAATTTCTACTGTATCCTCGCCTGTATAACTATGAGGACCTCTCATCAGCATAACAAGAACTTCGTCTATGGTTTCTTCGCCATCTACAATATAACCATAATGAATGGTGTGTGTCTTCTGCTCAGATATCTTTTTTTCTTTTTTTCCCTTATATATCTTATCTACAACAGCGATTGCATCTTCTCCGCTGACTCTCACAATGCTGATTCCTGCATCGGTCATTGCAGTAGAAACTGCCGCAATTGTATCTGTCTTAAATCCCATATTTTTCACCCCGATTGGCATAATAAATCAATTTATAGTTTATACTAAAATATAAAAAAAAGGAAGTAGTTTTCACTACTTCCAATTCTTTTCTATTCTCTTATTATCGTCTGTTTGGAGTAACTACTACACGTCTGTATGGTTCTTCCCCTTCACTGTGTGTGGATACTCTGTCATCGCCCTGAAGCGCAGAATGAATAATTCTTCTTTCATATGGATTCATAGGTTCAAGAGAAACAGGCTTTCTTGTACGTTTTACTTTATAAGCAATGTTCTTTGCAAGATTTTCCAGTGTCTGTTTTCTTCTTCTTCTATAATCCTCTGTATCAAGCTTTACTCTTACATAACCATCCTGTGATTTATTTGCTACACGATTAGTTAAATACTGAAGTGAATCCAGTGTCTGTCCTCGTTTTCCAATCAGGATACCCATATTGTCACCCTTCATTTCAATGCTGAGTGCACCGTCTTCATCTACCTTTGAAAGAATTTCCACACCTTCCATTCCCATAGCTTTTAACACATCAATCAGAAATTCTTCACAGATTTTCATTGTTTCTTCTGTAACAACAGCAATCTCAATTTCCTTCTTTTCTTCTGGAGCTTCAGCAACAGCTTCTTTTTTCTGTGGCTGTTTCTTAACTTCTTTATGCTCCTTATATTCTTTGTGTTCTTTATGCTCTTTGTATTCCTTATGTTCCTTGTGCTCTTTATGCTCTTTCTTAAATTCTTTCTTTTCAAAATTCTTTTTGTTTTCGAATTTCTTCTCTTCCGGCTTCTTTTCAACTACTTCTTCTGCTTTTGGTTCTTCAGCCTTTTTCAGACGAGCACGGATGACAGCCTGTTTACTACCAATTCCAAAGAATCCTGCACTGCCTTTTTCAATGACATCATATTCCATCTGGTCACTTGTTACACCAAGTTGAATGCTTGCTTCTGTAATCGCATCATTCACTGTTTTTGCTGAAACTGTAATTTCATTCATTCTGTCTGCACTCCCCTCTATTTATTCATTTCGTTGAATTTTCTTACCATATCTGCTTTCGAAGCAAGGCTTCCTTCCGGAGCATGTTCGTTCTGTTTTCTGATATTTTCAATCTTTTCTTCCAGTTCTTTTTGCTCATCGGCAGATTTTGCTTTACTCATGTTTTTTGTTTTTACAGTTGCCATAGAAGCAACTTCACTGGACTGCACTTTATTCTTCTTTTCTCTCTTAGCTTCTACCTTCTCCAGATTCTTTTCAATCAATTCGTCAATCGGCATTTTATCAAGCTTCTTATTTACAAGAATCTGATAAATTGTTCGGATTACAGCACTTGCAATCCAGTAAATACCAAGACCTGTCGGAAGTGTAAAACACATAAATACAGAAACCAATGGAAGTGTATAATTCATACTCTTCATAGTTGCTGCCATCTGACCTTCCATCTGGTCTCCACTGGTGTTCTGTGGCATAGCTTTTACACTGATAAACTGTGTAACACCTGACAAAATAGGAATTAAAACTGCTGCAATTAAGATTCCATAGCTTCCGGCTGCAAGTGCACTCTTCATCAATGTAGCAGGAGATTCTGCAATATTAAGTCCAAGGAAATTGTTAATATGCTGAAGCTGGCTTGTTGTAGAATTAATTACATCTGTCAAAGCCGGAAAACTTTCTTTCAAAGTACTCCAGGTTGAAGATTCAAATTTATATAATACATCTACAAGGATATTTGTTTTCGTATAATCATATTTATCAGGACTCATAAGAATTGGTTTTGCCTGTCCAATTCCTTCCATAATCTTCTGCCATCCATTTGTTGCCTGTATCTGTGTGATCAGTGGCAGATAAATACCTTTTACTTCACTGATATAAGCAGGTATACCACGGATTACATACCACATTGCGTACATAATAGGAAGCTGGATAAATAATGTAAGACATCCTCCGGTTGGCGAAACACCGTATTTTGCATATACAAGCTGTGTTTCTTCCTGCAGTTTCATCATCGAATCCTGGTCTTTTTTACCCTCATACTTCTTCTGAATTTTCTTGATTTCAGGAGCCATAGCAGCAGACATTTTCGAGAACTTCTGCTGTTTGATCGTAAATGGAAGCAATAAGGTGTAAATAATAACTGTTAAGATAATAATACATACACCGATATTCTGTATTCCAAATACATGGCTCATTACCCAGTAAATTCCATTCATGATTTTACCAAGTAACCATGCCGCCTGACCAATAATAGGCGTGCTGACCTGCGTCATTAAAATACCTGTCATTTTTTCGTTTTCCTCCATAATTGTTATAGACTACTACTGTCCTACCCCGGAATTTGGGTATTCTTGTTTACTTACGGCACCGGATCGTATCCACCTTTTGAAAAAGGATTACATCTGATTATTCTCCATAACGCCAAAAGACCTCCCTTTAATGCACCGTATTTTTCAATGGCTTCCAATGCATATTCTGAGCAGGTCGGTATATAAATACAATGTGTTCTTACCTTTAAAGGAGATAAATACTTTCTGTAAAAACGAATTAAATAAATGAATACTCTTTTCATCTTCGATGCCTTTTGCATATCCGTCTTTCCGATATGCTGGACTAATCTGGTTGTTAGTCCGAAATCTTGTCTACTTCATAAATATTATGAAGTCTTCCCAAATGGATAAGCGCACTCTCAATCTCATGATAAGTTCTGTCCTTTGCAGCCGTTCTTGCCACAACTACCATATCATATCCACATTGGAAATATTCTTCATGCAGCCTGTAACTCTCTCTGATAAGCCGTGTTAAATGATGTCTTACAATACTATTTCCTACTTTTTTGCTGACAGAAATTCCGATTCGGTTGCTTTCTGTCTGGTTTGGCAACAGATACATTACAAGATACTTGTTTCCATATGATTTTCCCTTACGGTAAACGCTTTGAAAATCTCTGTTTTTTTTGAGTGATTCGGAAAATTTCATACTTCATCTTCTCCTAAATTTTTGTAGAAGAAAAGGCCACTCATTAGTGACCTATGCTGATAATACTTTTCTTCCTTTTGCTCTTCTTGCAGCAAGTACTTTTCTTCCACCTGCTGTGCTCATTCTTGCTCTGAATCCATGAACTTTAGATCTAGAACGTTTCTTTGGCTGGAATGTCATTTTCATTGATATCCACCTCCTATCAATCATTTCCTATTTAAAATAAGTATCATTAATTTCTTAAGACATCAATCAACATTATATTAAAAAAATGCCTGTACGTCAAGCAAAACAACACTTTTTTATGTTGCTATTTTTCCACATTTTGTTGATAACTATGTGGAAAAGTGTTGATAACACGTGAATTAAGTTTTTTATTCGACAAAATATCCCATATTTAAGCCATTTTATTATGTGGAAAAGTTATCCCAACTTATTTTTCATTGATTCTCAACACATTTTAATGTAAAATATATCTGTATGACTATGTTTATTTACAAATTAGAATGGAGTTTAATAGAATGTTTGCAGTGAAAGAACAATGGGAAGAAATTATTCAAAAATTAAGAGTAGAATACTTTTTATCAAATATATCCTTTGAGACATGGATTCGTCCATTGGAGGTATATGATATCGTAGGAGATACTTTATATCTTTCCATTAATTTCAAGGCAAGTATCGAGCATATTCAAAATAAATATATGCTTCCTTTGAAAGTATGTATTGCTGAGGTTACCGGTATAGAATATGACATTAAGTTTATCCCAAAGGACGTGCCTGAATCAGAAATTGAATATTATCATTCCAATCATCATACTCAGCCGAAAGAAGAACCAAAACCAAAGCAGAGAAAAATGAATAATATTTCAGAAAAGGCTAATCTGAATCCAAAATATACATTCGACACCTTTGTAGTCGGAGGAAATAACAATTTCGCACATGCCGCTTCTCTTGCAGTAGCAGAACAGCCCGGAGAAGTGTACAATCCTCTTTTCTTATATGGAGGTGTTGGACTTGGTAAAACCCATCTTATGCACTCCGTTGCACATTATATTTTGGACAAAGACCCTACAAAGAAAGTACTTTATGTTACCAGTGAGACATTTACCAATGAACTGATCGACGCAATCCGTATTGGTAAAACAGGAAATGAACTTGCCATGACTGCATTCCGTGACAAATATAGAAATAATGACGTTCTTCTTATTGATGATGTTCAGTTTATTATAGGTAAAGAAAGTACACAGGAAGAATTCTTCCATACATTTAACCATTTACATAATGCAGGAAAACAAATCATTATCTCCAGTGATAAACCACCAAAGGATATGGAAACACTGGAAGCCCGTCTCCGCACCCGTTTTGAATGGGGACTGATTGCAGACATTTCTGCTCCTGATTATGAAACCAGAATGGCCATATTATATAAGAAGATAGAGACTGACCAATTAGAAAGATATAACATTCCTAATGAAGTCATTCAATATATCGCTACTAATATTAAA
This sequence comes from uncultured Bariatricus sp., assembly GCA_934307065.1. Lineage (GTDB taxonomy): Bacteria > Bacillota > Clostridia > Lachnospirales > Lachnospiraceae > Allocoprococcus. Next base: position 14,988 of record CAKRCD010000022.1, read on the forward strand.
ACAAACATTCGTGAACTGGAAGGTTCACTCAATAAATTGATTGCTCTTTACCGCATTAATAATAATGAAAGAGAAATGGATATTAAACTGGCTGCAGAAGCTCTGAAAGATATGATTTCACCTAGCCAGAACAGAGAAGTAACTCCGGAGCTCATCATTGATGTTGTTTCTGAACACTTCAATGTACCTGTTTCCGACTTAAAGAGCAGCAAACGTAACGCTGAAATTGCGAATGCAAGACAGATTGCCATGTATTTATGCCGTAAGATGACAGATACCCCACTTAAGACCATTGGACTTTTACTTGGGGGAAGAGACCATTCAACTGTTAATCATGGTGTGGATAAAGTGGCAAATGATGTGGAAAACAACGAAACTTTGAGGAATACTTTGGATATCATTCAAAAGAAGATTAATCCGGTATAAAGTTTTCCCAACTGACTTCACACTGTTTCCAGTCACTATCAACGGAATTATCAAAATGAAAAAGCCTTAATTCTCAAGGGCTTAAGAGGGTTTTACACATATCCACAGCCCCTAATGCGAATGAGGCGGATATCTTTTATAAATATATTTATCTATCGCGCGTTGAAAGGAGTTTTACACATAATGAAAATCAAATGTCAAAAAGCAGAACTTGTAAAAGGTGTCAGCATTGTATCAAAAGCAGTACCTACAAAAACTACAATGCCAATTTTAGAATGTATCTTAATTGATGCTACAACCAATACAATTAAACTTACCGCTAACGATATGGAACTTGGAATTGAAACCATTATAGAAGGCATCGTTGAAGAGAAAGGTATGATAGCATTAGATGCCAAAATCTTTTCTGACATTGTAAGAAAACTTCCTGATAACGAAATTACAATTGAAACAGATTCCAACTACCAGACACTTATTTTATGTGAGAAAGCAAAATTCAATATTTCCGGTAAATCAGGAGATGATTTTTCTTATCTTCCTTACATCGAAAGAGATGTGCCTGTTGTAATCTCTCAGTTCACACTGAAGGAAGTCATCAGACAGACCATCTTTTCAATCGCAGATAATGACAGTAATAAATTAATGACCGGTGAACTTTTCGAAATCAACGAAGATACCATGAAAGTTGTTTCTCTGGATGGACATCGTATTTCTATCCGTAAGATTGAACTTTCAAACAGCTATGAACCAATCAAGGTTGTAGTTCCCGGAAAGACATTAATTGAAATCAGCAAGATTCTTTCCGGCGATGTCGACAGTGAAGTACACATTTACTTTACAAATAACCATGTAGTATTTGAATTTGACAATACCGTAGTCGTATCCAGATTAATCGAAGGAGAGTACTTCCGTGTAAATCAGATGCTTTCAAATGACTACGAAACCAAAGTAAAAATCAATAAAAAAGAACTTTTGAATTGTATTGACCGTGCCACACTTCTGGTAAAAGAAGGTGACAAGAAACCGATCATCATCAATATTCAGGATGAAATGATGGAACTGAAAATCAAATCCCAGCTAGGAACCATGGATGAAGAAATTTACATCGAAAAAGAAGGAAAGGATTTGATGATTGGATTTAATCCGAAGTTCCTCATTGATGCACTTCGTGTCATTGACGAAGAAGAAGTACAGATTTATTACCTGAATGCAAAAGCACCTTGCTTTATCAAAGATGCACAGGAAAGCTATGTTTATCTGATTCTTCCGGTCAACTTTAACAGTGCGATGTAAGAATCGCAGAAAGGATAAAAATGTATACAATCAAACTTAGAGAAGAGTTTATCAAACTCGGACAGGCACTGAAAGCGGCAGGAGTCGTTGAAAACGGTGCTGAAGCAAAAGAAGTAATTATTGAAGGTCTTGTGAAAGTCAATGGAGAAATTGATACAAGAAGAGGCAAAAAGCTCTATGACGGAGATGTTATTTCTTTTAACGGAGAAGAAATCAAAATTGAAAAATAAATTGGTGTAGTATGTTTATCAAATCATTAAAATTAAAAGATTATAGAAATTATGATTTACTGAATCTTGAATTTGATAAGGCAACCAATATTTTTTACGGAGACAATGCACAAGGAAAGACAAATATTTTGGAGGCTGTCTATTTATCAGGCACAACAAAGTCCCATAGAAGCAGCAAAGACAGAGATTTGATACGGTTTCAGTGTGAAGAATCTCATATAGAGACCGTAGTTGTGAAAAATGGAGTGCCTTACCAGATTGATATGCATTTAAAGAAGAACAGTCCAAAAGGAATTGCCATTAACCGGATCCCGATTAAGAAGGCAACAGAGCTTTTTGGATTGATGAATTTTGTCTTTTTCTCACCGGAGGATTTGAATATTATTAAAAATGGTCCTTCTGAGAGAAGAAGATTCATGGATTTGGAACTTTCACAGCTTGATAAATTATATTTAAAAGATTTAACGAGCTATAACCGCATTATAAATCAAAGAAATAAATTATTAAAAGATGCCTCTTTTCAGCCAAGTCTGCTGGATACACTGGATATTTGGGATATGCAGCTCATTTCTTACGGTAAGAAAATCATTTCCCGGAGAAAACAGTTTATTCAGGAGGTAAATGAAATCATAGAGGAAGTTCACTCAAAACTGACCGGAGGAAAGGAAAAAATCATACTTTCCTATGAGTCAGGATGTGGCACACTTTCACTGGAAGAAGCGGTTTTAAGAAATCGTGAAAGAGACATCAAAATGAAAAGTACTTCTGCAGGACCACACAGAGATGATATTTGTTTTCGTATAGGAGATATTGATATCCGCAGATTCGGTTCTCAGGGACAGCAAAGGACAGCAGCTCTTTCTCTGAAATTGTCAGAAATTGAGCTGGTAAAAAAAATTATCAAAGATACACCGGTACTTCTTTTGGATGACGTATTGTCTGAGCTTGACAAAAACAGGCAAAACTATCTATTAGACAGTATTCATGATATACAGACACTCATTACTTGTACAGGAGTAGATGAGTTTGTAAACCATCGTTTTGCAATCAATAAAATTTTTCATGTCCAGTCAGGGCATGTGATAAATGAGAATTAGGAGGAGAGAAATGAGTACAGAATATGGTGCAGATCAAATCCAGATTTTGGAAGGATTAGAAGCAGTTAGAAAAAGACCCGGTATGTACATTGGAAGTACTTCATCGAGAGGACTTCATCATCTTGTGTATGAGATAGTAGACAATTCTGTCGATGAAGCATTAGCAGGATATTGTGATCATATACAGGTGTTTATCAATCCTGATAATTCTATTACTGTTATCGATAATGGACGAGGAATCCCGGTTGGAATCAATCATAAAGCCGGCCTTCCTGCAGTAGAAGTTGTATTTACCATCCTGCATGCGGGCGGTAAATTCGGCGGTGGAGGATACAAGGTATCCGGTGGACTTCACGGAGTAGGTGCATCTGTTGTAAATGCACTTTCTAACTGGCTGGAAGTCGAAATCTGTAAAGAAGGCAAAGTATATAAGCAGCGCTACGAAAAAGGTAAAGTAATGTATCCACTGAAAATAGTAGGAGACTGCGAGCCGGAAAAGACTGGAACAAAGGTTACATTTCTTCCAGATGACACCATTTTTGAAGAAACCGTGTTTGAATATGACATTTTAAAACAAAGATTTCGTGAAATGGCATTCCTTACCAAAGGTCTGAAAATCAGTTTGACAGATTTACGTGGAGAAGAGGAACAGGAAGAAACCTTCCACTATGAAGGTGGTATTAAAGAATTTGTAGAATATCTGAATAAGAGTAAGACACCACTCTATGACAATATCATTTATTGTGAAGGGGTAAAGGACAATGTTATGGTTGAGGTTGCAATGCAGCACAACGATTCCTTTACCGACAATACTTATGGATTTGTAAATAATATTACAACACCGGAAGGTGGAACGCATGTAGTTGGTTTTAGAAATGCTATCACAAAGACATTTAACGACTATGCAAGAAAAAATAAATTGCTGAAAGACAGTGAACCAAATCTGACAGGAGAAGACATCAGAGAAGGTCTTACTGCCATCATCAGTGTTAAAATTGAAGACCCTCAGTTTGAAGGTCAGACAAAGCAGAAGCTTGGAAACAGCGAGGCAAGAGGTGCGGTAGACAGTATCGTAAGCAGTTATCTTCAGGTTTTCTTAGAGCAGAATCCATCTGTAGGAAAAACCATCGTAGATAAATCTGTTCTTGCACAGAGAGCAAGAGAAGCAGCAAGAAAAGCCAGAGATTTAACCAGAAGAAAATCTGCACTGGAAGGACTTGCACTTCCCGGAAAGCTTGCTGATTGTTCTGACAAAGATCCTTCCAAATGTGAAATATACATTGTTGAGGGAGATTCTGCCGGTGGTTCTGCAAAGACCGCCCGTGACAGAGCAACACAGGCAATCCTGCCTTTACGTGGTAAAATCCTTAACGTAGAAAAGGCAAGACTTGATAAAATTTATGGTAATGCAGAAATCAAAGCTATGATTACTGCATTCGGAACAGGAATTCATGAAGATTTTGATATTTCCAAACTGAGATATCATAAAATTATCATCATGACCGATGCCGATGTAGACGGTGCTCATATCAGTACCTTATTATTGACATTCTTATATCGTTTTATGCCAGATCTTATCAAAGAAGGATACGTTTATCTGGCACAGCCGCCTCTTTATAAGCTGGAGAAAAACAAAAAGACCTGGTATGCATACAGTGATGAAGAACTGGATGCAATTCTGAAGGAAGTAGGTCGTGACAACAATAATAAAATCCAGCGATATAAAGGTCTTGGAGAGATGGACGCAGAACAGCTCTGGGATACTACAATGGACCCGGAACATCGAGTACTTCTCCGTGTGACAATGGATGATGAGACATCCTCCGAACTGGATCTTACCTTTACAACCCTGATGGGAGATAAGGTAGAACCAAGACGTGACTTTATAGAGGCAAATGCAAAATTTGTTAAGAATCTGGATATTTAATATTTTGCATTGACAGTGAAACAAAAAAGAGGAGCAAAAAATGGAAGATAATATTTTTGATAAAGTCCATGACGTGGATTTGAAAAAGACCATGGAAACATCTTATATAGACTATGCCATGAGTGTTATTGCTTCACGAGCACTTCCTGATGTAAGAGATGGTCTGAAACCAGTACAGAGAAGAATCCTGTATTCAATGATAGAGCTGAACAATGGTCCTGACAAACCGCATCGTAAATGTGCGCGTATTGTGGGTGATACAATGGGTAAATATCATCCACACGGAGACAGTTCTATTTATGGTGCATTGGTAAATATGGCACAGGAATGGTCTACCCGTTATGTTCTTGTAGATGGACACGGTAACTTTGGTTCGGTAGATGGTGACGGTGCCGCAGCTATGCGATATACCGAAGCACGTCTCAGCAAAATTTCTATGGAAATGACTGCAGATATCAATAAAGATACGGTTGATTTTACGCCAAACTTTGATGAGACAGAAAAAGAGCCGGTTGTACTTCCTTCCAGATTTCCAAATCTTCTGGTAAATGGTACTTCCGGTATTGCAGTTGGTATGGCAACCAATATTCCACCTCACAATCTGCGTGAAGTCATTGGTGCAGTTGTAAGAATCATCGATGACCAGATTGCAGACAAAGAAGAGACAACCATTGAAGAAATCATGGATATCATAAAAGGACCTGATTTTCCAACGGGTGCAAGCATTCTTGGAACAAGAGGCATCGAAGAAGCTTACCGTACAGGCCGAGGAAAAATCCGTGTGCGTGCCATTTCCAATATTGAGCCAATGGCAAATGGAAAGAACCGTATCGTTGTAACGGAACTTCCTTACATGGTAAATAAAGCAAGACTGATTGAAAAAATCGCAGAGCTTGTAAGAGATAAGAAAATCGATGGAATTACGGATTTGAGTGACCAGTCAAGCCGTGAAGGAATGAGAATCTGTATCGAACTTCGAAGAGATGTAAATCCGAATATTATTTTAAATCAATTATATAAGCATACACAGCTTCAGGATACCTTTGGTGTTATCATGCTTGCATTAGTAGATAATCAGCCAAAGATTATGAATATCATGGAAATGCTGTCATACTATTTGAAACATCAGGAAGAAGTAGTGACAAGAAGAACCAGATATGAATTAAATAAAGCAGAAGAACGTGCTCATATTTTACAGGGATTATTGATTGCACTTGATAATATTGATGAAGTCATTCAGATTATCCGTAGTTCAGAGAATGTGCAGATAGCAAAGGCAGAATTGATGAAGAGATTCGACCTTTCCGATGCACAGTCTCAGGCAATCGTAGATATGCGTCTGCGTGCTCTGACCGGTTTGGAAAGGGAAAAGCTGGAAGCAGAATACGCAGAACTGATGAAGAAAATCGGTGAATTAAAGGCCATTCTTGCAGACAGAAAATTACTTCTCGGAGTCATCAAAGAAGAAATTCAGATTATCGCCGACAAGTATGGTGATGACAGAAGAACTTCCATTGGATTCGATGAATTTGATATGTCAGATGAAGATTTGATTCCAAAAGAAGACGTTGTAATCGCTATGACAAAGCTTGGCTATATTAAGAGAATGAGCCATGATACCTTTAAGAGCCAGAACCGTGGTGGTAAAGGTATCAAAGGAATGCAGACTCTGGAAGAAGATTATGTAGAAGAATTATTTATGACAAATACACACTACTACATTATGTTCTTTACAAATAAAGGTCGTGTATATCGTATGAAAGGTTATCAGATTCCAGAAGCAAGCAGAACTTCCCGTGGTGTGGCAATCATCAATCTTCTCCAGCTTCAGCCGGATGAGAAGATTACAGCCATGATTCCAATCAAAGAATACAACCATGGTGATTACCTTGTAATGGCTACCAAGAAAGGTCTTGTAAAGAAAACTCCGATTGAAGAATATTCAAATGTAAGAAAGACCGGACTTGCAGCAATCACACTTCGTGAAGATGATGAACTGATTGAAGTAAAGATTACAAATAATGACTTTGATGTATTTATGATTACTAAACAGGGGCTTTGCATCCGCTTCAATGAAAAAGATGTGCGTGCTACAGGAAGAACCTCTATGGGTGTACGTGGTATGAACTTAAGTGATAATGACGAAGTAGTTGCAATGCAGCTTGATATTCAAGGTAAAGAAATGCTTATCGTATCTGAAAAAGGTATGGGTAAACGTACAGACCTTACAGAATTTACAGCACAGAACCGTGGCGGTAAAGGTGTAAAATGCTACAAGATTACAGAAAAGACCGGTAATGTAGTAGGTGCCAAAGCAGTTACAGAAGATGATGAAATCATGATCATCAATACCGATGGAATCATCATCCGCATGGAATGCAAAGACATTTCCGTATACGGAAGAATCACTTCAGGTGTGAAACTCATTAACCTGAAAGAAAATGAAGAAGTCGCAAGTATTGCAAAAGTCAGAAAAACACTGAATGAACAGTGGGGCGAAGAAGAAACAGAATTATAAATAGATTCAAAATTTGTGAAAATTAGGAAAAATCAAAAATCCAGACTATTTCAGATAGTCTGGATTTTTGAATTATGCAAAATTAAATTGTATAATATGCAATTATAGAAAATAACAATACTTATATTTATTGAATAATACTTGTTTCTTTTAGAAAATATGTTATGCTAATAAAAAGCATTATTTTTCTAACATTCTGGCGGAAACGCAATCGGACTACATTTCAAAAGTCTTATCATGAAATCTCAATGCTTTGTTACCAATCAATAGAGCAGTGAGATTTGAATAAAGGAAGTACATTTGTATTTTTGAAATTTTTTGGCTATAAGTGTATTTAAATTTATATTTTTATCTCCTGCACATACAACAAAAGGAGAATGATTATGGCAAAAAGAAGAAAAAAGAAAGCAAATGTAAGACGGGATTATAAGGCACGATTATTTGAAATGATTTTCCGAGAAAAAGAAAATTTATTAGGACTTTATAATGCAGTAAATGGGACACACTATTCAGACCCAAATGAGTTAGAAATTAATACATTGGAAAATGCGATTTACCTTTCCATGCATAATGATGTTTCTTTTATCATTGATTCACGATTGTCATTGTATGAACACCAGTCCACTTACAGTCCGAATCTTCCGTTACGCTATTTGTTTTACGTATCGGATTTGTATTCGAAAATGACGAAAGACAGTAACTTATATGGAAGTAGAAGGATTATGATACCGTCACCGAGATTTCTGATTTTCTATAATGGAAAAGAAGAACGACCAGAAAGGGAAGTATTGGAATTGGCGGAGGCTTTTGAGATTCAGGAAGAAGAACCATGGCTGAATCTGAAAGCAGTTTTATTAAATATCAATCCGGGATATAATAACGACATTGTAAATGCATGCAAGACCCTAAGTGATTATGTTATCTACACTTCAAGAGTCAGAGAGTATGCGGAACAAATGAAGATAGAAGATGCAGTAGAGAGAGCAATCACGGAATGTATTGCAGAAGGTATATTGGCAGATTTCCTGACACGTTATAGAGCAGAGGCGAAGAAAATGAGTATATATGAATATGATGAAGAAAAACAAAGACGTTGGGATAAAGAAGAGGGCGAAGAAATTGGATTGGCAAAGGGGCTGTCACAAGGTGAAAATCGTTTTGCAACCTTAGCTTCTGCTTTAATTGAAGCCGGCAGACCAGATGATATTTTAAAAGCAACGAAGAATATTGAATATCGAAAAAAATTGTATAAAGAATATGAGATACAATAACAAAAGATAATAGTACAGACACAGATTAAAAGGCAGCAAATCATGTTACAAGTGGTATCAGATTTGCTGCTTTTTGCTATATTTGCATAAATTTTGTGAGAGAAACTTATGGTTGCGTCTTTGAAACTAATGATTTCTTTGCAGATATACATAATTAAGGTATGGTTATATCATCAGGATTAACGGAAATATATAAAGCAAGAAAACAGAAGGAGGTAGCATATGAAAAAATGTAAGTTAATTTTTATGGTAGTGATTATGACAGTAACTTTATTTGCTGGATGTCAAAAAGATACACAGCCAATAGAAATTGGAAAATCTGATACTATTAGTAAAATCCAATTAAATACAATCAGAATAGATACAAAGGATTATCCATCTGGTAAGCTTGATAATCTCATAAAAGACTTAGAGAGTGCTACTCCATTGGATAAGGCAGAAACAAAAAGTGTTGCGGTAAATGATAAGAAGATGTATATCTCCTTTATTTATAAAAATGATACAAAAGATATATTTGCATTTTTCAAGGATAATGGAAAGTGGTATTTAGAGCATGGTGGAAATATATATTCCAATGTAGATTTTGTAAAGGAATATTTTGATGAAGAAAGTTATGATGCACTCTATAACAATAATTCAGATTCGGCTTCAAATTCAGATTTTACCATAAGTATTTCATTGGAATATTTAGAAAAATATTTGGACAGAACTAAAGATTTGGAGCAGATAGATATTAAAGATTATTTTCTGAATTCCGTAGAATATTCTGAAAGTCAGGGAAATACCAAAGAAGAAGCAATAGCTGAAAAGAAAGAGCAATTTATACAAGAATGGCAGATATACAAAGAAGCTGAAAGGTTAGGACTTACTCCTTCAGATGAAGAATTGGATGCTTTTCTACATAAATGGATTTCATGGGTATCAGAAGCTGATAATGCAAAAGACTATGAAGCTTTGCTGAAAAAATATAACACGGATTGGAAAGAAATCATATTAAAGAACAAAAAGATTTTTTATTATTTTGATATAACAAACGAATTATATAATTGCAAGTTATATCGTTTAAAGTTCGATGAATATGCAGCAGGTAATGATAAAGTAGGCGGTGTTGTCTATGATAATCTAAATGACTACTATAATGCATATTTAAAACATGAAGTATATTCCTATGAACTTATGGACAAGGAGTCAAAAGAATTTTTGAAAGAGTTGGAAGAAGCTGGAAAGGATTTTTGCTTGTAAAAAATGGAAAACAGGAATAGAACCACATGTTTGTGAAGCTATTCCTGTTTTCATATATTCAAAATATTATTTAAGAAACATCCGAAGAATTTTCTCATTGAGTTTCTTATATGGCTGATACCTCATCGGCAAATCTATCCATGTCTTTTTATCTACGATACTTTTAAAATGTGAGAAGGTCTTAAATCCTTCCCATCCGTGGTAAGAACCCATCCCACTTTCGCCAAATCCTCCAAATCCCATTTCATGGGTAGCAAGATGAATAATGGTATCGTTGATACATCCACCGCCGAATTGACAGCGTGAAATCACATCTTTTGAAATTTTTCTGTCAGAAGTGAAAAGATAAAGAGCAAGTGGATGTTCCATTGCATTTATCTTTGTGATTGCTTCTTCCAGAGAAGCGTAAGTTACAACAGGAAGAACCGGTCCGAAGATTTCTTCCTGCATCACAGCATCTTCAAAGGTTACGTGATTCATAATCGTAGGTTCAATTTTTAAAGTGGTGGAATCAGTATGTCCACCATGTACCACCTTGGAAGAATCAATCAGACCACGGATACGGTCAAAATGTTTTTGATTTACAATTTTTCCGTAATCTTTATTAGCCAAAGGATTTGCACCATACTGACGGATAATTTCTTTCTTGATTTCTAATATCAATCTTGTTTTTACGGATTCATCACAATAAATATAATCAGGTGCTACACAGGTCTGTCCACAGTTCAAAAATTTTCCAAATACAATTCTTTTGGCAGCCAGTTTGATGTTGGCACTTTTCTCTACGATACAAGGACTTTTACCGCCAAGCTCCAAAGTAACCGGGGTCAAATGGGGAGCTGCCATGCGCAGGACTTCTTTTCCCACTGTTTTACTTCCGGTAAAGAAAATATAATCAAATTTTTGCTTTAACAGGCAATTATTTTCCTCTCGTCCACCGAGAATGGCAGAAACATATTTTTGTGGAAAACATTCTTCTATCAAATCTTTTATTACCTGACTGGTGTGCGGAGAATAGGCACTTGGTTTAATAAGAACAGTATTTCCCGCAGCAATTGCGTCAATCAAAGGCCCCATTGTCAGAAGAAATGGATAATTCCAAGGACTGACAATCAGCACAACTCCATAAGGAGAAGGCTTCTGAAAACTTCTGGAACAAAACTGGGCAAGTGGAGTTTTTACGATTTTTTCTGATGCAAAATGTCTCGTATGCTTTATCATATAACTTAACTCATCAAGCACCAGTCCGACCTCACACATATAACTTTCAAAATTACTTTTTCCAAGGTCTTGCTGTAATGCCTCGCAAATTTTCTTTTCGTATTTCAAAATCGTTATCTTAAGACGCTGTAAACTGCGGATTCGATAGTCCACATTGAGCGTCACATCAGAGTAAAAAAACTGTCTTTTTTCATTTACCAATACATGGATTTCCTGCTTGTTCATAAGGCTCCTTTCCGCAAATAGTTGCGATATCTTTATAAACAGTGTACATAGAAATTGTTTGTAGTGCAACCGGTAAAATAGTTTTGTTTATTCATGATTATATGTTACAATGATAGTAAATTTAAAATACAATTGTATATTTTAAAATAAGGGGAATGTGTACAATGGAATTATCGAAAAATTTAAAGAAAGCAAGAGAAAATGTGGGATTGTCGCAAGCAGAAGTGGCAGAAAAATTAAATATATCAAGGCAGGCTATTTCAAAATGGGAGAATGGATGGACAAGCCCGGATATTGATAATCTGGTTATTTTAAGTGATTTATATGATGTTTCTTTAGATGAATTGATTAAGAATGATGAAAAGAAAAAAGATGAGAATTTACAGGAGAGCGTAGAACCGGATAAAAAGAAAGTGTTTGGATTATTACCGGAAGAAGTAGGAATCTTGATAGCGATTGTATGTTTAAGTACTATTCCTTGTCTGGGTCTTGTTGGTATTATATTGTTGTTAGGTTATTGTGTTTTTAAGAAATATAAAATCGGTGCAGTTTATAAGGTAATTATATTATGTTTTGTTTTAATAAGTATATATAATAGTGTTAAATTTGTTCAACTTGAATTTTTAGATTTGGGAGTAGCGACTATTGAAAAGGTTGCTTCTGTAAATGAATTATATTTTAGAAATCTTTAAAGATATTTGGTATGTAATTGTATTGTTTCCTGTTGTAAATCAGCAGTTACTTTGTTTTCTTTTGTTTTTCTTTATGATAAAAGGTAGATATGAGCATCAAAGATGAAATTCAAAACTATCAAACGGAGGGGTGCGTATGAAAAAATATTGTTCAATAATTCTAATGCTTACGATGGCGGTATTTTCATTTACCGGATGTAAACCAAATGGAGCATCTGGCAATTCGCAAAAAGAAATCGTTGTCGTTACAAACTCAGAGCAAGAGGAAGCAGTGAAGGGGTTTGCAAAGTATTATATGGACAAACATCAAGGGGTTAGTATTCGGGTAGAAAATCCATTTTCTGGGAGCACAGAGGAAAGAAGTGCGAATCTGCAGAAATGGAATACGGATATTACAGTTGGAAAAGGACCGGATATTTATGTTTTGTCTACATTATTAGATAATGCAGTCAGTGAGAACGACGAAGAAAAACTGCTGATTAAAAATGTAAATAAAGCAATGCAAAATGGTGTGTTTGCATCTTTGGACTCCTATATGGAGAACGATTCTTTCTGGGAACAGTCTTCTTATAAAAAAGAAATATTAGAAGCAGGAAAATACCACGGAAAACAATACGTTCTGCCGTTTACCTGTCATTATTATGTGATAGCAGGTGAGGCAGAGAAAGTTTCTAATATAAAATCTTTAGAGGATTTGACTGCATCAGAAGCATCGAATGTTCTATTTTTTGCATCACGATTGGCACAGCCGGCAGTTGATTATGAAGAAAATCAGGTATTGTTTGAAAAGGAAAAATGGGGAAATATTATCAAACAATGTTTTGAAAACGGTATGACTCAAACAGAAGAGGAAAATGTATCATATGTTCATAGTGTGAAAGATTTGGAAATAGAAGACTACGAATCATCCACACCGCTTATGAACTTAGATGGAAAGAAAGTTGCTGCGGTTGAATTTTACGGAGCAGTAGGAATGTCGAGTGAATATAAAGAAGAAGCTTATGAGTTTCTAATGCTGTTTTTAAATGGTGCTGTCTCTGAAGAAAAAGGAACTGAAGGATATGATATTGAGAACCGTGTTGCCAGCGTTGGTATTCCTGTTATGGAAAATAATAAGTATTATCAGCAGTATCCAAAAATATTAGCCAGCTATCAGGAAATTGAGGGAGCCTATTTTCCAACCTTGATTGACAGAAGCATAGGAAAAGAAATGGAAGAATGGTTATATTCACCATCAAATGATGCCGATAGTATTGATTCAAAATGTGATGATTTGGCCGAAAAAACATATAAAAAATATGAGACAATGATGAAAGAATAATCGAGGGGCGAGGAGGTGCAGAATGTGAAAAGAAAAAATAATGGTCTGCTTTTAGCACTTCCTGCTTTAGCAGGCTTTCTGGGCTTCTACTTTGTTCCCTTTTTGATAACCGTATGGTATTCTCTTTCTTTTGGAATCGGACACAGAGAATTTGTTGGATTGGACAATTTTAGAGAATTATTTCAGAATGAAATGTTCCGGCTGGCTATATGGAATACCTGTAAATATATGCTTGTGACAATTCCGGTTACGCTTGGATTTGCGGTATTTTTAGCTGTATTACTGCAAAAGGCAACAAAGGGAGTGAAATTTTTTCAACTTTCTTTTCTATATCCTTTAATCCTTCCAATTGCTTCCGTGGTTCTCGGAATCCAGTTCCTTTGGGAAAACCATGGAGTATGGAATCAGATGTTACATATGCTTGGAAAAAATGGAGTGGAATGGTTAGATTCTTCTTCAGCATTCTGGATTTTATGTATTTTATATGTGTGGAGATTTACAGGATATTATATCTTAATTTATCTTGCAAGAATACAGATGATACCGAAAGATTATTATGAGTATGCAGCTTTGTTTGGTGCGAGCGAAGGTGAAAAATTTCGTTATATTACATGGCCACTTCTGCGTCCGACATTTCTCTTTACGATTGTGCTTGCGGTAATGAATGCATTCAAATGTTATAGAGAAGCTTTTTTGCTGGGAGGAAATTATCCGCATGAAAGTATTTACCTCTTACAACATTTTATGAATAATAATTTTCAAAACATGAATTACCAGAAAATATCTGCCGCGGCAGTCAGTATTGTAGTTGGTTTACTTATTGTAATTGCGTTATGCTATGTTGGGTACATGCTGGTAAGGAGGGAAAAGTAATTTGCGAAAATCAAAAAAACAGAAACGAATCATTTTCTTTGTGATATTAACATTTTTCTTCTTATTTCCTGTTATTTATATGGTAATCAGTTCGGTATATGCAGGAGCAAAGGCGGGACTTTCTCTTATGAGTTATTATACTGTTTTCTTTGAAAGTCCGGGATATCTGGTGAAATTTTGGCGAAGTCTTCTTATGTGTATTGCGATTGCAGCAGGGCAGACGATTATTTCCTGCATGGCAGGAACAGCATTTGCAAAATATCATTTTATCGGGAAGAAATTTTTTCTGGTAATGATGGCACTTTTTATGATTCTTCCCGTTCAGGTTACCTTACTTCCAAATTATCTGTTGCTTGAGAAGCTTGGATTTTTAAATAGTTGGAAGGCATTGATCATACCGGCAATTTTTTCACCGTTTGGTGTAATATGGCTTACCTTTATTATCCAGTCTTTGCCAAATGAATGGATAGAAGCCGCAAGACTGGACAGGGCAAATCAACTCCAGATTGTGCGATATATCATTGTCCCGGAGATTAAGCCTGCAGTTGTAACTTTATTTGTTCTGACTTTTGTAGAAAGCTGGAATATGGTAGAGCAGCCAATTATATTTTTGGAAGGTCCTCAGGATTATCCATTGTCAGTATTTCTGGCAGGAATTACAGGAAACAGTATTGGGGTACAGTCCGTATGTGGAATCTTATGTCTGATTCCGGTTACCTTTTTGTTTTTGTACTATCGGAAAGAACTTACGGATGGATTACAAGATACGTTGTGGAGTAGTTGATGTCTATGGAAAAAAAGAGAGTTTGGATGGGATTCTGTACAGTTATGATTATACTGATGACATGTACGGTATTGTCTCTTCGTATAGAAAACTTAATGAAACTTCGTGCGTATACTTGTTTTGTTATAAAAGATGAAAAGTTGACGCTTGAATTTCAAAACAGTATGAAGGAGCAGGTTGGGTTATTGCCTCTTTCTTGCTATCAGTGGGATGAAGATTCAGAATATAAGATTTATTATGCTGAGAAAAGAAAAGGACTTTTTGGGGAAGAATATGTTGCAGCAAAAAAATCTGTATATGTATTTGAAGAAAGGGATAATAAAGCAGTTGTAAGGGCAGAAGATGCTTTAGATGAAGATGGAAAATCTTTAAAAATAATCAGTGATGTGTCATGCTCCAGAGATATTCGTGAGGGTGATTTACTGATAATAGATGAAGAAGATATGGTAAATCCTGTCAGTCAAATACGAATCCTAGCATGTCTTGCAGCCATTTTGCTTCCGGGAATTTTACTTCTGACAAGAAGTGTGAAGAAACTTGGTCTTATACAGGAAAGAAACTGGAAGGCCGGAATAGAGGGTATGATTATTGTTGTGATTTGGCTTTGTAGTATTTTCTGGTTAACCGGAAAACTTCAAATTCCAAGACAATATCTGCCACCGGAATATATATTTGATATTCCGTTTTATGTCAATGAATGGAAAAAACTTCAGATATGGAGTATTTATAAAAAAGAACTATTTGCTGCAGGTGGTTTCATACTGCTCGTTTGGGGAGCAACCGTGGCAGCAGGTTTATACATTTACAGGAAAAATAGAAACAGGTAGTTTACAAAGAGTAGACAGCAATCGCATGATACATGAGGATGTTGTCTATTTTTTATTGAAAACAGATGAAATGTCAACGAAAATAGAGTAGAATAAAAAGATAGTAAGATGACAAAATACAGGAGGATTGTCTCATGCGTACAATAAGTGTGGAAGAAATCACAAAGAATATCAAAGAAATGTGTATAGAAGCAAATCATTTTTTATCAGATGATATGGATAAAGCACTGAAAAATGCCACAGAAACAGAAAAATCACCTTTGGGAAAACAGATTCTGAATCAGCTTCAGGAAAATCTGAAAATAGCAGGGGAAGATATGATTCCCATTTGTCAGGATACAGGAATGGCAGTCGTTTTTCTGGAGATTGGACAGGATGTACATTTTGAAGGCGGTCTGTTAGAGGACGCTGTAAATGAAGGAATCCGTCAAGGCTATGTAGAAGGATATTTAAGAAAATCCGTTGTAAATGACCCTATTATCAGAGAAAATACAAAGGATAATACACCGGCAGTTATTCATTATAAAATAGTAGAGGGCGATAAAGTTAAAATGAAAGTAGCACCAAAAGGATTTGGCAGTGAGAACATGAGCCGTGTATTTATGCTCAAGCCTGCAGACGGCATAGAAGGTGTGAAAGAAGCCGTTCTTACAGCCGTTCGTGATGCCGGACCAAATGCCTGTCCTCCAATGGTTGTGGGAGTTGGCATAGGTGGAACATTTGAAAAATGTGCAATTATGGCAAAAGAAGCTCTGACACGGGAAGTAGGGGTACATTCCGAGATTCCATATGTGGCAGAAATGGAAAAAGAACTTCTGGAACGTATCAATAAATCAGGAATCGGACCGGGCGGACTTGGCGGAACTACTACCGCTCTTGCGGTAAATGTAAATACATATCCGACTCATATTGCAGGACTTCCTGTAGGAGTCAATATATGTTGTCATGTGAACCGACATGCAATCAGAACGATTTAATTATTTTGAAAATATAAGAATACGAGGATAAAAATATGGAAAAACATATTACAGCTCCGATAACAAAGGAAACAGCAAAAGAATTACATTCTGGAGATTATGTTTATATTAGCGGAATCATTTACACAGCAAGAGATGCAGCCCATAAACGGATGAGTGAAATCCTTGCAAAAGGAGAAAATTTACCATTTGATATTGAAAATCAACTTATTTATTATATGGGACCATCTCCGGCAAGAGAGGGCAGGCCAATCGGTTCAGCAGGTCCTACAACTGCCAGCCGTATGGATAAATATGCACCGACGCTGCTGGATTTGGGGCTTGGCGGAATGATTGGAAAAGGAAAACGTTCTCAGGCGGTAAAAGATGCAATTGTGAAAAATGATGCAGTTTATTTTGCAGCAGTGGGCGGAGCAGGTGCCTTATTATCAAAATGCATCAAAAAAGCAGAAGTGATTGCCTATGATGATTTAGGGACAGAAGCAATCCGCAGACTGGAAGTAGAAAATCTGCCTGCAATTGTTGTAATTGATTGTCAGGGAAATAATTTATATGAAACTGCAATTAAAGAATATTGTGAGGAATAATATATGAAACGAATTATTTACATGGTAATTAGAAATCTATTTATCATGCCTTATTTTCTCATAAAATTGTGTTATTATGCTTCTCATGTGGATAAGATTCCAGAGACAGACAGATATCTATTATTGAGGAAGATTGTAGCTCATGCCAATAAAGGTGGAAATGTATGTGTGAAAACATATGGAGAGGAAAATCTGCCGGAAGAAAATGGTTTTATGCTTTATCCAAATCATCAGGGAATGTATGATGTACTTGCAATTATTCATTCCTGCGGCAAACCAGTTTCAGCCGTAGCAAAGATAGAAGTGAAGAAAGTTCCAGTTCTTAATAAGGTACTTTCATGCATGGAAGCACTTTATATGGACAGAAATGATGTAAGACAGTCCATGGGAGTTATTAATAAAGTTACGGAAGAAGTAAAAAATGGAAGAAACTAT
This sequence comes from uncultured Bariatricus sp., assembly GCA_934307065.1. Lineage (GTDB taxonomy): Bacteria > Bacillota > Clostridia > Lachnospirales > Lachnospiraceae > Allocoprococcus. The sequence goes on from CAKRCD010000022.1 coordinate 32,934, forward strand.
ATCATATTTGCAGAAGGAACCCGCTCAAAGGATGGAAACAATCTGTTAGAATTCAAAGGTGGAAGCTTTAAGGCAGCAACCAAAGCAAAATGCCCGATAGTTCCGGTTGCATTAATTGATTCATTTAAACCGTTTGATACCAATACAATCAGTCCGGTGACTGTGCAGGTGCATTTTCTAAAACCACTCTTATATGAAGAATATAAAGATATGAAGACAAATGAAATAGCACAGGAAGTAAAAGAAAGAATCGAACAAGTGATTAAAAACTTTACAGGGGCTGTCGCTTTAACGATTTCTAAATCGTGAAGCGGCAGCTTCCTTTTTTCTGATTTTCTCTATATAATTGCTC
>CAKRCD010000023.1 GCA_934307065.1 uncultured Bariatricus sp.
CCCTCACCCTCGCCAAACTCAACTTTTACGTTGATATGTCCGTCTGGCTTTTTGTGGGAAAGCAGTACTACCGTCTCCACATGAACCGTATGCGGAAACATATCCACTGCACGTACTTTCTCCAGCTCATATCCGTTTCCACTTAAATATTTCAAATCTCTAGCCAGTGTTGCGGAGTCACAGCTTACATACACGATCCGTTCCGGCTGCATGTTTACCATAGTTTGCAGTACGCTTTCTTCACAGCCTTTTCTTGGCGGATCTACAACTATCACATCTGCGTGTGCCGATTCGCCCGGGTGGTCTTTGGCATACTGATCATAGTAAGACGGCAGCACTTCTTCTGCTTCTCCCACAAAGAATTCTGCATTCTGGATTCCATTAATCTCTGCATTTCTTCTGGCATCTTCAATTGCCTGCGGAACTATTTCTACACCGTATACTTTCTTCGCTTTTTGTGCAAGGAAAAGGGAAATCGTTCCAATTCCACAATACACATCCCACACAGTTTCATTTCCGGTAAGACCGGCATATTTCAGCGCCTGTCCATAAAGGACTTCTGTCTGAGCCGGATTGACCTGATAGAAGGACAGCGGTGAAATCTGGTATTTCACATTTCCAATATAGTCCGTAATATAGCTCTGTCCCCAGATGACATGAATCTGTTTTCCCATAATGACATTCGTATTTTCTTCATTGATACTGAGGGTAATACTTGTCATGCCCGGAATTTCCGCCAGAACTTCTGCCAGTTTTTCGCTGTGCGGCAGCTTCGTTCCATTAATTATAAGACAGACCATAATTTCCCTGGTTGCAAATCCCTCACGAATCAGAACATGACGAACCAGACCTTTGCGGGTTTCTTCGTCATAGGCAGTCAGCTTATACTGATTCATAAATGCAAGGATCTTCTCTAGAATGACCTGATTCATTTCTGAGCCAAGTGCGCAATCTAAGTTCGGAATAATCTGATGGGTTCTTCCTGCATAGAATCCTGCAATCAGGTTTCCCTCTTTATCAGTGCCCATCGGATATTGTGCCTTATTCCGATAATGAAACGGTTCTTCCATTCCACCGATTGGTTCCATGATTTCATCTATAAATTCTTCTGCGAATCCTCCAATCCGAATCAGATTCCCACGCACTTTATTTTTTTTAAATTCCAACTGTTTTGAATAAGAAAGGGCCTGAATCTGGCATCCGCCGCAGGTTCGTGCAACGGAGCAGACAGGCTCTACTCTGTCCGGTGATGGTGTGAGAAGCTTCATAAGCCGCGCATAGCCATACTGTCTTTTTGCTTTCATAATCTTTACTTCCGCCACATCTCCGATTAATGTGTCTTTCACAAAGAGGGTAAATCCATCTACCTTGCCGATTCCCTCTCCGTCTACACCCATATCCGTAATTTCAACAGTTAATATATCATTCTTTTTAAACATAAATATCTTCCTTAAATCCCCGCTTCCTAAATACTCGCTTCGCCAAAATACCTGCTTCCTTATATGCTAATTTTGCTAAATGCTTGTCTTTCTTAAATTCGAGTCAAACAGACGGTTAAATCCAAGCCAGTCTTTTGTATCCTTCTCTTTAAATACCTCGATTAAGGTCTGCATTTTTGCATCTGTATTGTCTGCAAAATTAAGAGCAAGTGCCTCTGCAAGTGCCGGTTTTTTCGGGGAGCCGAATTCCAGTTCCCCATGATGTGCAAGAATGCAATGTTTCAGCTCGCTTGCAAGCTTTGGTGGAAAATCCGGGATTTTGCGGATGGCATCTGACATCATTTCGGTTCCGATTACAATATGACCAAGAAGCTGTCCGTCATCTGTATAATCATTTTCCGGGAAAGTAGACAATTCTTTTGTCTTTCCAATATCATGGCAAATGGCTGCCGTAAACAGCAAATCCTTATTCAAAATCGGGTATGCGCCCACATAATATTCACAAAGCTTCACTACACTCAAGGTATGCTCCAGAAGACCACCCGCAAATCCGTGATGTACACTCTTAGCCGCGGAATGAGCCTTAAAGCTCTTAATAAACTCGGTATCATTTACAAAATAATACTGCAAAACCTGCTGTAAATATGGATTTTCGACCTGCTTAATATATCCCAGCAGCTCTTCATACATGCCATCTACACTTTTCTCGCTTGTCGGCATATAGTCTGCCGCATTATATTCTTCTTCACTCGCCACACGGATCTGCTTGATATTTAACTGCAAATTTCCATTATAAGAAATCACTTCGCCATATACATCGATAAAATCTTTCTCATCGTAATCTGAAATTCCATGTGAATTCGGATCCCATACTTTTCCGTCCAATGTGCCCGTCTTATCTTGTAAAATCAAGTTGTCATACGGCTTCCCGTTTCTGGTCTCTGCGCTTCGTTTCCCTTTGCATAAATAAATTTCCCGAATGGTGTCCCCTTCGTGCAACGTATTGATATATTTCATCTTACCTTCCTCTATTTCTTTATTCCTTATTTCCAACCGTAACTATAAACGGAACTTCTACATATTCTTCTGCACCCATCCGCTGTACAGTCAGCTTTATTTCTTCACCGTTTTTGTATTTCGATAGCTGGTTTTGATATTCATAAAGTGTCTGAATATCCTTGTTACCCATTTTTACAATCACATCTCCGCTTTGAATCCCTGCATCCATAGCCGGTGAATCAGCTTCAATCTCTTTGATATAAATTCCTTGTGGAATCCCCTGATTCTCTGAGATTTCTTCCGTCACTTCAATTCCCCAGATCCCCAGATACGGCACACCATTCCCATTAGACAGCAATTCGATAATCTCTTTAATTCCGGAAATCGCATATCCTGTAACCAGATTCTTACTGTCTTTTCCCGTCAGCATCTGGTCCGCAATTCCAATTACTTCTCCATCTACATTAAATAAAATACTGCTGCCATTTTCTGCTGCAGTGATATCTGTTGTCAGCAGACGGTACTGCCGGTCCGCTAAACTAATATAGTTTCCGGTAGAGCTGATAATACCATAACCGGATCCTTCCGCATATCCGAACTGATTTCCAAGCGTAATAACCGGCATTCCTTTACTCATCAGATTGGAATTACCAAGTATGGCTTCCGTAATCTGATTCTTTGTGGAATCTTTTAACGCACTGGTACTCACAGAGAGAATTGCAATTTGGGAATTTTTATCTTCTTTTTTCAAAGTTGCCGTATAGGCTCTGTGGTCGCAGAAAGTAATCGTCAAATTACCTTCATTTTCCAGAATGCGTGCAGGGGCTGCAATTAAAACCTCCAACCAGTTCTTCCAAATGATGACGCCCGATACACTGTCTGGGTTCTCTTCCTTTGATTCCAACGAGATGTTATCTTCCAATGTTTCTACTGTCACAACGCATTTTCCTGCTTCTGTTGCAACATCTGTCAGAGACTTCTGCATTTCCCGGTAGTTTTCTACGGTAAATACTTTCTGTTTCTCCTGCCCTTGACCTGGATCTTCTTCCCCGGTTACCGTTTCATCCTCTTCCGCATTTTCGTCTTCGGGAATGGTAACTTTCTCCTGCTTCTTCAGAAAAACAGACTCCGCCAAAGGCTTACATACTGCAAATGCCACGCACGCAACCACACCAAAAACAAGCCCTTTTACGGCAGTCCGGAAAAGGCCTCCTACAATTCTTCTTGGTTTATTCTGTTCATCCTTAAATGTTTCCTTCAGAAAAGAATACGGTGCTTCTTTATGCTCCTCTTTCTCTGGTTCTTGCTCCTCTTTCCAGTCATTATCCATATACAAGCTCTCCTATATTTCAAAGCTTCTCAGCAAGTAACTCTCATTTTGCTGCTGCCTGGGCAACAAAAAAATCCAGTGAATCTTTTTTTAGTATACATGATTCCGCAGAATTGTTCAATGCTAATCAAATTTTCTGCTTTGCACTTTTCTTTCTATATCAAATACGGTAAAATAAAATTAGTATACACATTATGAGGTGACTTATTTTATGAATCAGAAAACACTGACTAAATTAGAATTTAACAAAATCATAGATCTTCTTATAGAACATGCCTCCTCTATGGGTGGCAAGCACGCATGCAAACACATCAAAGTCATGACAGACTTGTCTGCAATTAATACTGCCCAGGAACAGACTGCTGCCGCATTTACACGGATTATCAAAAAAGGGCATTTATCCTTCAGTGGCTGTTATGCGGTATCTGACTCCTTAAAACGTCTGGAAGTAGGCAGCGCTCTCACAGCGCCGGAACTGCTTCGTATCGGAAAGTTGCTCAAAGTGACCGCACATGCGAAAACCTACGGGCATCACGATAAGATAGATGAAAGGAACGACTGTCTGGACATTTTTTTCGAGTCACTGACTCCGCTCACACAGGTCTGTTCGGAAATTGACCGCTGTATTATCAGCGAGGATGAAATCAGCGACGATGCAAGTGCAAATTTAAAGCAAATCCGCCGCCGTATTGGTGGCATGAATGACAAGATCCACTCTACTTTGACCGGATTATTAAATGGCTCCATGCGAAGCTATTTACAGGATGCTATCATTACCATGCGTGGTGACCGCTACTGCCTTCCGGTTAAAGCAGAATATCGTAATCAGGTAAATGGAATGATTCACGACCAGTCCTCCACCGGTTCCACTTTATTCATCGAGCCCATGGCGATTGTGAAATTAAACAATGATTTAAAAGAACTATATCGTCAGGAGCAGGAGGAAATTCAGGTAATTCTCGCACGCATCAGTGAAGATGTTGCTGCGTATGTAAATGAAATCCGCATAAACTATAAGACATTAACGGAACTGGATTTTATCTTTGCAAGGGGCTGTCTGGCTTTGGATATGAATGCCAGCCGCCCGGTTTTCAATCAGGAAGGACGAATCCGCATCCGGGAAGGACGCCATCCGCTTTTGGATAAGAAGCGTGTAGTTCCGATTTCACTGACTCTGGGAGACACCTTCGACCTGTTAATTGTAACCGGTCCAAATACAGGCGGGAAAACCGTATCCTTAAAAACAGTCGGACTTTTTACCCTTATGGGACAGGCAGGACTACACATTCCGGCTCTGGAACGTTCGGAACTGGCCGTATTTAAGAAAGTATTTGCCGATATCGGAGATGAACAGAGTATTGAACAATCCTTAAGTACCTTCTCCTCTCATATGACAAATATTGTTTCGTTCCTGAAACATGTGGATAAAGATTCTCTGGTACTTTTTGATGAACTTGGTGCCGGAACTGACCCTACAGAGGGTGCTGCACTGGCAACCTCTATCTTGTCTTATCTGCACAATCAGGGAATCCGCACCATGGCGACCACCCATTACAGCGAGTTAAAGATCTATGCACTCTCTACTCCGGGTGTAGAAAATGCCTGTTGCGAATTTAATGTAGAAACCTTAAGTCCAACCTACCACCTGCTGATTGGTATTCCGGGCAAAAGTAATGCCTTTGCCATTTCAGAAAAATTAGGACTTCCTTCCTATATTATCGATGATGCCAAATCCCGGTTAAGTGAGCAAGATGAATCCTTCGAAGATGTGCTGACAGACTTGGAAGAAAAACGACGCACCATAGAGAAAGAGCACTCTGAAATTGCCAACTACCGCAGAGAAATGGAACGTCTGAAATCAGAAATGGATGCCAAGCAGGAGAAACTGGACGCACAGCGTGACCGCATTATCCGTGAGGCAAATGAAAAGGCAACCGCGATTGTCCGTGAAGCCAAAGATTTTGCAGATGAAACCATGAAAAGCTTCCGCAAATTTGGCAAAGAAAGTATTTCTGCTTCTGAAATGGAAAAAGAGCGGGAGCGGATTCGTAAACAGCTTGCCAAAACACAAAATACAACAAAATTAGAAGTGAAAAAGCCGAAAAAACAGCACAAAGCCAGTGATTTCCACTTAGGTGACTCTGTAAAAGTACTGAGCATGAACCTGACCGGCTCTGTTACTTCTCTTCCGGATGCAAAGGGAAATCTGTTTGTACAGATGGGTATTCTCCGTTCCCAGGTAAATATTTCAGACCTTGAAATTATGGAAGAACCGCTTACCGTAACAGCAAAACAAATGCGTCGTACTTCCACCGGCAAAATGAAAATGGGCAAATCCATGTCTGTCAGCCCGGAAATCAATTTATTGGGAAAAACAGTAGATGAAGCCATTGCCGTTCTGGATAAATATCTGGACGATGCCTATATTGCCCATGTAAGCCCGGTGCGAATTGTACACGGAAAAGGTACGGGTGCTCTCAGAAATGGAATCCACCAGTATCTGCGCCGTCAGAAAAATATCGCGTCCTTCCGCCTTGGCGCTTTTGGTGAAGGAGATGCCGGAGTTACAATCGTAGAATTTAAATAGTGCCAGAAAGGAGTTATTATGACAACCAAACAGAAAATCTTAATCGTTGATGACGATGAAAATATTGCAGAACTGATTTCTCTGTATCTCGCAAAGGAATGTTTTGATACGATGATGGTTCATAATGGAATGGATGCTATTTCTGCCTTTGATACTTATCAGCCAAATCTGATTCTATTGGATTTGATGCTTCCCGGCATTGACGGCTATCAAGTATGCAGGGAAATCCGTGGTAAATCCAATGTACCGATTATCATGCTCTCTGCCAAAGGGGAAGTATTTGACAAAGTGCTCGGACTTGAACTGGGTGCCGATGACTATATTATCAAGCCTTTTGACTCAAAAGAACTGGTTGCACGTGTAAAAGCAGTCCTGCGCCGCTACCAGCCTCAGCCTGCCGCTGCCGAGTCTGCACCTAAGCCTCAAGGAAAATGTGTGGAATATCCGGGAATTATCATTAATCTTACCAACTACTCTGTTATGGTGGATGGGAAAAATGTAGAAATGCCTCCAAAGGAACTGGAGCTGCTATATTTCCTGGCAGCTTCTCCGAACCAGGTATTTACCCGTGAACAGCTTCTGGACCAGCTTTGGGGATATGAATACATTGGAGATACCCGCACAGTAGATGTACATATTAAGCGGCTCCGTGAAAAAGTGAAGGACCATCCTACATGGAAGTTAAGCACCGTATGGGGAATCGGCTATAAATTCGAGGTGAAATAATGCGCAGTACTCTTTATCTGAAATTTATTCTGCTTTATATTATATTGGGATTTTTAAGCTTTTTCACAGTAAGTGCACTATCCTCCCCTCTGGTAACAGGTTATCTGGAAAAAGATGCTGCCGGAACCCTCTATCAAAGTGCCAGCCTTACGTCCACCGATTATTTGTCCAAGTATTTTTCAGAGGAGACTTCTATTACCGATGTCTATACTCAGTTAAAAGGAATGAGCTCTTACCTTCAGGCTACTGTCTGGTTTGTAGAAAAGGATGGAAGCATGATTGCCTCTGCCCACACAAAGGATGTAACCTCGGTTCCGTCCTCAATCAAAGATTTTAATCCTGTAGAAGCCGGTGGAAGTCAGTATATGACAGGTACTTACCACAACTACTTTAATGAAGAAGTGATTACCGTAATCACTCCGGTTACACAACAGTTTGTTACCAAGGGATATCTGTTAATCCACAAGCCCTATCGTGCGGTAAATGAACTGAAAAATTTCTTCATACAGCGTCTGCTTATTATGGTACTGTGCGTGTATCTGTTTTCGTTTATTATTTTGTTCGGGATTCATTTTTTCATTTACCGGCCACTACGCAAAATTACCGAAGCAGCCACCCAATATGCCTCCGGCAATCTGGATGTTGTAATTCCGGTAAATTCACAGGACGAAATGGGATATTTATCTGCCTCCCTCAACTATATGTCTGCCCAATTAAAGGACATGGAAGATTATCAAAAAAAATTTGTCGCAAATGTATCCCATGATTTTCGCTCTCCACTTACCTCGATAAAGGGCTATGTGGAAGCCATGGCCGATGGAACTATACCCGTAGAAATGCAGGATAAATATTTAAACATCATTTTATTTGAAACAGAGCGTCTGACCGATTTAACAAAAGACTTACTGACATTAAACGAATTTGACACCAAACATTTATTACTCGATAAAACAGAATTTGACATTCAACAGCTTATTAAAGATACCGCTGCCAGTTTCGAAGGCACTTGTACGGGCAAGCGAATCACCATTGATTTACTGTTTGCCTCACGCACACTCATCGTATTTGCTGACAAAAGAAAAATCCAACAGGTACTATATAACCTGTTAGATAATGCCATCAAATTCAGCGAGTTTGACTCTTCTATCACAATCGAAACCACAGAACGCGGCGAGAAGGCATTTATCTCTGTAAAGGATAATGGAATCGGAATTCCACGTCAGAGTCTGAATAAGATTTGGGAACGTTTTTACAAAACAGACCTTTCCCGCGGCAAAGATAAAAAAGGAACCGGACTTGGGCTTTCCATTGTCAAAGAAATCATTCAGGCACATAATGAAAATATCAATGTTATCAGTACCGAAGGTGTCGGCACGGAATTTGTTTTTTCTCTGCCAAAAATAAAAAGATAGAATCCACTTTCAAGGTGTGATTCTATCTTTTTTATACTGTGTGCTATTATTTATGTATGATATTTAGTACATCATATTCTGAATTGCAGTTTCATCCATATTTTTCTCAGTTACCCATGTAAATCCGGTATCTACCACTGCTTCGTTTCCATCTCCCATAACTGCGCGTACACATGCTACAACTGTAGCATAACCAATTCCATATGGATTCTGGACAATAAGACCTGAAATCTTACCAGATGCCAGTCTTTCCAGCTGTGCTTTTCCACCGTCAAAACTTACAACCTTATATTCATCCGCATGATCTGTTCCATCAATTCCTTCAAGCACTGTTTCCGCAACGGTTTCAGAGGTTGTGTAAATTCCTCTTATATTGCTGTGTTTCTCTAACAAATACGTAATCACTTCTTTATCGGTAATTGCTTCTGCCATAGACGTTACTTCCTCTGATTCTGCTTCAGCTCCTGTGCGTTCTTCCGCAATCTGCCTCTTAACAGCTTCTAAATCATCCATGTAGTAAACATTATTTACCGATACACCTGCATGATCTGCTTCAATAGCATCCGCAAATCCCTTTTCTCTTTCTGTCGAAGAAGTGGACGTAGAATCCTGAATAAAGGCCAATACCTCTCCTTCATCATTAATCATGTCGCAAAGCTTATCTGCTGCTGTCTTGCCTGCTTCTTCGTTATCTGTATCTACCATGCACACCACATCTTTATAATTTGTACCCGAATCAAAGGCTACAATCGGCACTCCATTCTCTGTAGCAAGGTCAAACTGTACCTCACTGGCCGAAGCATCGGCAAGGGCAATGCCCACCGCAGCCGGATAACGATCAAGTTCTTCATCCAGAATATTTACCTGCTCGTCTACCCCTGTTTCTGATGATGGTGCTGAATAACTGAGAACAATTTTATCGTTTCCCTTATAACCAAGTGCTGCATTCAATTCATCAACTGCTTTCTGTGCACCTTCCTGCACTGCACTCCAGTATGCAGACTTCTTTCCTCGTCCTATCAGGGAAATCGTGCTTCCCGCCTCCAGCGTAAGTCCTTGTATATTTCCATATGCACGCGGCTGTAACACGTCCAGCCTGCTATCTTCCTGACTTTCCTCCGTCGTATTGTTCGTATGCTTCTTTCCTGATGTTGTATCCTTTTTTGACGACGTACCCTGGCAGCCCGTAACAGCCATCATCATACAAAGAATGCCGGCTAATAATTTTTTCGTTTTCCTCATATAACCATATTTCCTTTCGTCTTCAGTTTACACATTACCCACTATACACCAAATCTCCCAAAAAAGGAAAAATAATTTCTTAAGTTTTCTTAAATTTTATCAAATGTTTCTTCATAATTGAGATTTTTACTTTAGTTTCCACTTGTATCTTTGATATATATGTATTAAAATAATCTTGTTGCAAACAACAACTCAGAATTATGAATATAAAGGAGGATGTATTATGACAAGTCTGCGTGTTATTTCGGATGATTGCGTATCTTGTGGAGCTTGTGAATCAGAATGTCCGGTAAGCGCAATTGCCATGGGTAATGCACATATGGAAATTAATCCAGCTATGTGTGCAGGCTGTGGTATCTGCCAGACCGTCTGTCCGGTTGGTGCAATCACAGAAGAATAATTTCTCACTTTATTTGCTAATTCTACAAATACTCAATTTGACCAAGGAGGGTTCTATTATGGCACGTACTATTTCAGATGATTGCGTATCTTGCGGAGCTTGCGAATCAGAATGTCCAGTTGGCGCAATCGCTATGGGCAGTGATCATATGGAAATTAATGCAGATGCATGTATCGATTGCGGTGCATGTGAAAATGCATGTCCAATGAGCGCTATCAGCGAAGCATAATTTGTACATAACATGTACATGTAAGTTACCAGCTTTTGTACTTTACAGAAGCTGGTTTTTTTTGTACAATTTGTCGAACGATTCTCGTCCCATTTTCTGCTTCTTATGTTAAAATATATTTGATAAGCAATTACCTCAGAACTACTTTTTGAGGTATGAATAAGGAGGTTAATCGTATGGGCGAGGTTCACTATCTGATTTCAGAGACCGCCAAACGTGTGGGGGTTGAATCTCATGCACTTCGCCACTGGGAGGAGGAGCTTTCCCTTCCAATCGGGCGCACAGAAATGGGACATCGTTACTATACGGAAGAAGATATACAGCTTTTCAGTTGTATCAAAGAACTTAAAGAACAAGGCATTCTCTTAAAAGAAATCAAAGAATTACTCCCCGATATCTTACATACCAAAGCACTTCTCAAATCGAAAAAAGAGATTCCGACTTCCGCAGATACTGTTTCTGTTGCAAATACAGTCTCTTCTGCCGAAGTCCTCACTTCACAACCCGGACTCGCTGATTTTCAGGCATTTTTAGGAACGACTCTGCAAAATGTAATTACTGAAAACAACAAAATACTGGAAGAGAACATTTCCCGAAATGTTTCAGAGCAAATTGCCAAAGAAATGGATCTAATGTTAAGCGCCAAAGAACGTCTGGAGGAAGACCGTTTCCGCAAACTGGATCATCTGATTCGTCAGCAGCAAACCATACGCAAGGAAACCTCCCGTTCCACCGTATCGCGCTATCTGCGTCGGTTTCTCGGAGAATCCTAGTTTTCTTAACCAATAGGACATTTATCCAATGTATACGTACAAAATCTCACAGGCATTTTCTTATTTTCAAGAAATACTTGTGAGATTTTCATTCTGTATTTGTTTATTTTATTCCTGTGGCTGCCTCTGCGAATTTGCAAACTTGGTGTACTGTGGCAGCCAGGTAAGTGTCACTGTCCCAATCGGACCATTTCTCTGCTTTGCTATGATAATCTCGGCTTCATTGACATGCTCTGTATCTTTATGGTAATAATCATCTCGATAGATAAACATTACCACGTCGGCATCCTGCTCAATGGCACCGGACTCACGCAAATCCGAAAGCATTGGTCTGTGATCCGGTCTCTGTTCTACCGCACGGCTGAGCTGTGACAGTGAGATAACCGGAACATTCAGTTCTCTGGCAACTGCCTTTAAAGACCGGGAAATATCTGAGATTTCCTGCTGCCGAGAATCACTTCGCTTACCCACGCTTCCGCTCATCAACTGCAAATAGTCGATAATAATCATATCCAGTCCATGTTCCAGCTTATATTTTCTACATTTCGATCGTAATTCTGAAATGGAAATACCGGGCGTATCATCAATAATCAGATTTGACTTTCCAATGGTACCTGCCCCCTCTATCAGTTTCTCCCAGTCAGAGTCTTTCAAATTACCGGTTCTGAGAAGCTGGGCATCTACATAGGACTCTAAAGAAAACAATCGGTTTACCAGCTGTTCCTTTGACATTTCCAGACTGAAAATAGCGACAGTCTTATTCTGACGGAAAGCAACGTGCTGGGCAATATTAAGGACAAACGCTGTTTTTCCCATTGACGGACGGGCTGCCACCAGAATAAAGTCTGACGGCTGAAATCCGGATGTCTTATAATCCAAATCAATGAATCCCGTCGGAATCCCGGTCACTGTACCTTTGCTCTTGGAAGCCTTCTCAATCTTCTCCAGTGCATTTAAAACAACCTGTCTGATTGGCACATAATCACTGGCTCCACGATTCTGAACCAACTCAAATACCTGTTTCTCTGTGCGTTCCATAATTGCCTCTACCGGTTCTTTTGCAAGATAACAGGCATTGGTAATCTCATCATTCATCTTAATCATTTTACGAAGAAGAGACTTCTCTGCTACAATCTCAGCATAGTATTTAATATTCGCTGATGTAGGAACTGCAGCAACCAAATCTCTTACAAACTCCAGGCTGCTGATTTCTTCCGGCACATCCTTCTCTTTCAAACGATTTTGAAGAGTAATTAAGTCTACCGGTTTCCCCTCGTTAAAGAGTTCCACCACGGAATCAAATACTACCCCATATGCAGTCTGATAGAAATCTTCTCCACTGATTATCTCAGAAGCTGTAGTTATGGCATCTTTGTCCATCAGCATCGCCCCCACTACAGACTGTTCTGCTTCTATACTGTGCGGCGGCACCCGCTTAATGAGCGCTTCATCCATCTTATTTCCTCCTAAGCTTCTCCTACATGAACTTTCAGTTCTGCAGTTACTTTCGCATGCAGTTTTACCGGAACAATATAGGTTCCAAGACTTTTAATGGCATCCTTCATCTGGATTTTCTTTTTATCAATATCATAACCCATCTGCTCTTTTACTGCGGTAGCAATTTCTTTAGAAGACACAGAACCAAAGGTTCTTCCTCCTTCTCCTGTTTTAATTGTAACTTCTACTTTCCCTGCTTCAATTTTCTTTGCAAGTTCTTTTGCCGCATCCAATACTTCCTGTGCAACTTTTTCTTCATTCTGCTTGTGAAGCTTCAAATCATTCAGATTCTTTCCCGTTGCCTCAAGTCCCAATTTCTTCGGAAGAATAAAATTTCTCGCATATCCGTCATTGACATTTACGATTTCTCCCTTTTTTCCAAGTGATTTCACATCTTCTAATAATATAACTTTCATTGTCTATACTTCTCCTTTTTCCAGCATTGTATCAATCACATTCTTAAGTGCAGCTACCGCTTCATCCATATCTGTGTGGTCAAACTGGACTCCTGCTGCTGTAATATGTCCTCCTCCGCCGAGTGCTTCCATAATTCTCTGGACATTCACTTCATCAATAGAACGGGCACTCACATAAATCTTTCCATTATAAGTTGTGAGTACAAAAGATGCCTTAATCTCATCAATATTAAGCAGCTCATTCGCTGCCTGTGCACCTACAATCGTCGGACTTGCAATGTCCAGATCCTCGGCCCTTGCAATTGCAAACACATCCCGGTAAACTTCTGCCTGTGTAATTACCGCTGCCTTTGCCCTGTAAGAAGCAATGTCATCACGGAGTAATTTACGCACATGGGTAATATCAGCTCCGCATCTTCTTAAGTAAGCAGCTGCCTCAAAGGTACGTACCCCGGCTCTTGTCATAAAGTTATTGGTATCAATCATAATACCGGCATACATACTGTTTGCCTCAATCGGCTTTAATTTCAAATCATCATTAATATATTGAAGTACCTCAGCAACCATTTCACACGCAGAAGATGCATATGGTTCAATATAAGAAAGCACCGCATTCTCAATCATATTATCACTCTGTCTGTGGTGGTCGAGTACTGCAATGGTTTTGCTCATCTTCAGTAATTGCTCGCATTCTGTCATTTCCGGTTTGTTTGTATCTACCACAATTACCATAGTATTTTCATCTGCAAGTTCTTCCGCCTCATGTGAATTGATGAACAACTGCTCCGGATACGCAGGATTATTCTTAAATTCTTCATAGAACGGACGTACTGTACTGTTTATATCGTTGATGACAATATTCACTTTTTTCTTCAGAGAATCTGCCGCTTTATAAATACCAATTGCCGCGCCAAAGGAATCGGCATCTGTCATCTTGTGTCCCATAACCATAACTCGTTCTTTGGTCATCATAAACTCACGGAGTGCCTCTGCCTTTACTCTGGCTTTTACTCTTGTATTCTTGGAAGTCTGCTCACGCTTACCTCCATGGTAAGATATTCCTCTGCATGTTTTTACGACTGCCTGATCCCCGCCTCTTGCAAGCGCAAGATCGATTGCCACGCGCGCATAATTGTATCCTGTTACATAGGAATCCGAACCGATTCCAAGTCCGATACTAAGTGTTACCGGCACTTCATTACCGATATTAACACTCTTTACCTCTTCCAACAAAGAGAACTTATCTTCCACCATCTTCTGAAAACTGATTTTCTTAATTACGATAAAATATTTATCCTTCTCCAGCTTCTTTACTATACCGCTGAGTCCGGCTACATACTGATTAATCTTACGGTCAATGAGTGCGACTAAAAGAGACTGCCTTACTTCTTCCACACTTTCCATAACCTCATCATAATTATCAATATAAATCAGACCGGCTACCATACGCTGTCTTTCATTTTCTGTAATATAATGATTCAGTTCTGTTACATCCTGAAAATGTACTGCGATAAAATTCTCTTTTCCATTTGGAAGCTGAACCAGTTGTTCCGTCTCATTAAACCCATTGGCAGATACATAACGTACTTCTGCCTGATAATCCCGGTCTTCATATCCAACTTCCAGCGTGATAACCTCATCTGTATTCTTTGGAAACACACCACTGTGAAGTTCCGGTATATACTTTTCTATACATGCATCCTTCCTTATGCCCTCACCCATCATATGATAAAATTCTTCATTCGCCCACAGAATTCTGCCATCATCCATGAGCAGCACATAAGGCGCCGGCAGTTCAGACAAAAGAGCATTCTGCATACTGCCATACCGCGATGCAAATTCTATCATATCTGACAAAAGGGTATTTCTTCCATGAAAATATATCAGTATTGCACCCACCAGGTAAGCTGCTACGAAAATCATCATAACTGTACCTGCTTTTCGATTCTGTCTGAAAAGCCATACATCAATTGCTGCCAGTACCACGGTCATGATGATCGGCCACTGCATATATAACCTTAACTGTCCTTTTAATTTTATATCTTGATCCATATGCCATCCTCTTTTATCCATCATTGTCCTACCATTATAGCACTGTTTTACCGATTTGGAAAGAATAAAGAATACACCCTTGCATATTCATCGAATCTTAAAAAATCGAAAAAACTCATCGGAACATATTTCCAATGAGTCTTTCCTGATTTTTTATTTCGTCTGATAGCCGTCCGGATTCTGGCTCTGCCATCTCCATGCATCTTCGCACATTTCTTTTAAACCTCTTTCAGCTGTCCATCCAAGCTCTTCTTTCGCTTTTGCTGCATCTGAATAGCAAGATGCAATATCCCCTGCTCTTCTTGCCTTAATCTGGTAAGGCACTTTGCGTCCTGATGCTTCTTCAAAAGCATGAACCATATCAAGTACAGAATAACCTGTTCCGGTTCCCAGATTATAGATACTTACTCCGGCTTTTTCCTGAATCTTCTTCAAAGCTTTGACATGACCGATTGCCAAATCTACTACATGAATATAGTCACGCACCCCGGTTCCGTCCGGTGTATCATAATCATTACCGAATACACCCAGACACTCCAGTTTTCCAATAGCAACCTGTGCCACATACGGCATCAAGTTGTTCGGAATTCCTTTTGGGTCCTCTCCAATCAATCCGCTCTTATGTGCTCCAATTGGGTTAAAGTAACGTAACAATACTACATTCCATTCCGGGTCAGCAGTATGTAAATCTGTCAGAATCTGTTCCAGCATCCATTTTGTCCATCCATAAGGATTGGTGCATATTCCCTTCGGGCATTCTTCCGTAATCGGAATAAACGCAGGTTCTCCGTAAATCGTTGCAGAAGAACTGAAAATAATATTCTTTACACCGTGATTACGCATCACATCGCAAAGACGAAGCGTACCTGAAATATTATTATCATAATATTCCAAAGGTTTTGCCACGGATTCTCCTACTGCCTTCAATCCGGCAAAATGAATAACACATTCCACAGACTCTTTGTCAAAAATCTGATTCAGCACGTCCGTATCACGGATATCTGCCTCATAAAATTTCACATTTTTTCCTGTAATCTTCTCCACTCTTCTAAGTGATTCCTGCGAAGAATTACATAAATTGTCAACTACAATTACTTCATATCCTGCATTCAAAAGTTCCACGCAGGTATGACTGCCGATAAATCCAGCTCCACCAGTCACTAAGATAGCCATGATTCATTCCTCCTTAGCCAAAGCTTTTCTTATTTATACTTCTGTATAATTTCACACATAGTATCCCACTTGTTTTCCATATCCTGAACCAGTTTGAACTGCGTCCTGCACCGGTCCAGATTCTGTCCTGCACGATGTGTTTTAAAGTACACGTCTCCCTGAAGATAATCTGTCAGGAAACGCATTCCACACTCGTAAGTCATAACCTGTGCGCCTCTTGGCATCAAATCAATCTCTATATCCGTAAGTCTGCCTCCGCAGCCTTCAATGAAGCCCTTCGCAAATGCCTCATATAATTCCATGCTGCATGACACCTTACTCAAATCCTGTTCATCTTCTGCTGCTGTACTTGCTCCAAACCGAATGGAATCTCCAAAATCATTCATGGCAAGTCCCGGCATAACCGTGTCCAAATCAATAACGCAAAGACCTTTTCCTGTCTTTTCATCCATCATGATATTGTTGAGCTTCGTATCATTATGTGTCACACGAATCGGAAGCTCTCCTTTATCCACAAGTTCTGCAAATACATTTGCCAGATATTCATGTTCCAATACAAATGCGATTTCGTCCTGAACTTCTGCAGCCCTGCCGCAGATATCTTCCGCAACTGCCTGCTTAAATACCTGGAATCTGGCTCTTGTATCGTGGAATCCTACAATCGTCTCATGCAAAGTCTCTGCCGGAAATTCTGCCAGAAGTTTCTGGAAATTTCCAAAAGCCAGGCCGCTCTGATAAAAATCCTCTGTATGTTCCACACGCTCATAGCAGACTGCATCCTCGATAAAACGATATGCCCGCCAGTATTCTCCATTGGAATCACAATAATAAGGCTTTCCATCCTTAGTCAGAATCACATTTAAGGTTTCCCGCTTTGGATCCCCACCGTTTTCTTTGATGATCTTCTGTAAATACATGGTCACATTCATGATATTTTCCATCAGCTCAACCGGGCGGTTAAACACAGTCATGTTCATGTGCTGAAGAATCATCTTTTCTCCTTCAAAATGAAGCAGATAAGTATCATTGATATGACCATTTCCATAGTTTTCTGCTGTTAACAGTTTGTCCGGAAACTGAAAGTCCGAAATGACTTCTTCCAATAACTGCTGCTTCATCTAGGCTTCCTCCCAAAGTTTTTCCGGATAAATTCCATTATCTTTCATGCTGCGGATAGCTGCCACTACTACCGGCTTATCCTCTTTATAGGTTACACCATACCATTTATCAGCAGAAGAAAGTACCGCAACCGTTGCTTTTCCATCTGCAAGCAGTCCACTTACAACCTCAGGAAGAAAATACTCGCATTTTAGTGGATTTTCCTTAATTCCCTTTTCCAGAAATGCCGGGAAATGCTTCTGAAGCTCTTTCAATATGCTCTCTGTAAATCCCCACATATTCATAGATACAAGGGTATTTCCCGGAACAGTCGTCCAGGTTACTCCCTCATCTTCCGTGTATGCAATACCATCGGCATGTTTTTCAATACGGGTGCGCTCATGAATCGCAATCAGTTCTCCTGCTTCATTGGTCGTGCAGATTCCACGTGCTACATGTCCGTTATCTGTCACTGTATTTTCCAGACGGTATCCAACCATTGTATAACGATACTTGTCATCATCTTCGTGAGATGCCAGATAATCATAAATCACCTGAAATGCCTTACGGCCATAGTAATCATCTGCATTGATAACCGCAAACGGTCCATCTACAATATCAATACAGCTCAGTACGGCATGACCTGTTCCCCAAGGCTTTACACGTCCTTCCGGAACAGTAAATCCTTCCGGAATATTCTGCAAATCCTGGAATACATAAGCAACTTCCATATATTCTGCTATTCTGCTTCCGATTACCTCTTTGAAAATTTCTTCATTTTCCTTCTTTATAATGAAAACAACTTTTTCAAATCCTGCCTGCTTCGCATCATAAAGAGAAAAATCGATAATCATATGTCCATGTTCATCCACCGGGTCAATCTGTTTCAAGCCCCCGTAACGGCTTCCCATACCTGCTGCCATAATTACTAATACTGGCTTTTTCATTATCTATTGCCTCCTGCTTTCTTTCCTAACCTTTAATGCCACCGGTAACACCACCGATAATCTTCTCTGACAAGAAGATATATAAAAGAAATGTCGGCAGGAAAACAATAACTACTGCTGCAAACATTCCTGCCCAGTCACCTGTGTACTTCATAGAGTTTATCATACCATAAAGACCTACTGCAACTGGTTTTGTTTCATTTCGGCTGGCAATCAGCAAAGAAATGAAATATTCATTCCAAATATTGATGAAATTAAAAATACTTACTGTAACAAGTCCTGACTGAGCCATCGGGAACATAATCTTCCAGAATGTCTTCATCGGAGGGCATCCGTCAATGGCTGCCGCCTCTTCATAGGTTCTGGATATATTTGCAAAAAATGTAAGGAGGAAAATTGTGGTATACGGAACATTAATTCCGATATACAGTAAAACTAAAATTATTTTATTCGAAATAATATCATTTAGCATTCCCGACGCTGAAATCAGTCCAAATAACGGAAGGATAATCATAATAACAGGAAGTCCCATGGCTGATACAAAACTGGTCTGAATCAGCTTATTTCCAATAAAAGTAAATCTTGCCAGCACATAAGCTGCTGGTGCACAGATTAAAATCAGTGCAACACATGAAATAATGGAATACTCTAATGAGTTCATAAAAAACTCTGATACATTGGATGTTGTCCATGCCTTCACATAGTTTTCAATATGCAGCCCGCCAGGGAAGTTTTTAAAAAATGAACTGACCGCATTTCCCGCAAAGATATCCTGCGTAGTAGAAAAACTTGCTGCAAACACCCAACCTAATAAAACGAAAGTAAAAATTACCCATAAAATAATTACCACATATCCAGGGAGCAATTTTGCTTCTTTTTTCCAGTTAAACGGTTTTCGTATTTCTTTTTCTTTTGCCATTTTTGCTCTCCTTTCTAAAATTCCAAATCATCGTCTTTCAGTACTTTGTTACATACCGTAAAAACAATTACTACACAGATACTAAGTACAACACCGATCGCAGCTGCAAGACCTGCATTACGTTCTGTTACCGCATTTCCGGCACCGAACATCTGCGCATACATGTAAACCATAGGTGTAATGGTTGATGTCTCAGCCGTTACAGTTGAGAACAACTGGGACCATACGAAGAAGCCTACACAGGTTACACTCCACATGGTAATATTGGTCTTAAACACACCCCTTAACAATGGCAGTGTAATATGCCGGAACTGCTGAATCTTATTCGCTCCATCAATGGTAGCTGCTTCATACAAGTCTGGGCTGATACGCTCGATTCCGCTTGTCCAGATTAACATATGATACCCAATCATACCAAAACAGTATGCCAGAAGCAGGGCGGTAAATTTGTGATCTCCATCTGTCCACGGAATTGCTGCCAGCGAATCCATATGAAGGGCTGTAAAGAAATTCTTCAGCAGACCAAACTGCGGATTATATACATACTGAAGCCACATGGTCGCAAGTGCAACTGCACTTACAATATTTGGCAGATAAATCACTGCACGGAAAAATTTCTTAAAACGGATTCCACTCGTAATAATTGCTGCAAAGAGCAATGAGATAGACATTACAATCATACCACCGAACAGCCAGATTTTTGCCAGATTAGCCATGGATGTCCGGAACAGTGAAGTGCTCATTAATCTCTGATAATTTGTAAATCCGGCAAAAGACCATTCACTCATACTGTCTGTAACACCTTCAATGTTAAAGAAACTCATCAAAAGTGTACGACAGATAGGATATACGAAGATGGCCACAAAGAAAATCACTGCCGGGGCTAAAAATGTAATTATCATTGTCTTGTTTTTTTTCATTTGAATCAACTACCCCCTTAACCTGAGAAAACGCATCATCGACACGTTTTAAGGCTTTGAATATAACCTAAAATGTGGTGGCAGCCGCCAAAGGGGATGCCACCACAAATAAAAATCAATTGTCAACTTATTTCGCTGCGTTCTGCATTGCACTTACAAATCCTTCTGCATCAAGTGTTCCTGCCATTAATTTGATGAAGTTTTCCTTGATTGCAGGAGTCATATCTGCATTAGACTCTACTCCTACAGCCCATGAGAAACGGTTTGTAGAAGTTTCAATAACTGGTTTTGCACATTTCACAAGTTCCGGCCATTCTGTGTTTGTTGTATCTGCCGGAATACCGATAGATGCTTCTGCGAGCTTCTGATCATATTCACCCTTTGTGATGTAAGTGATTAAGTCAAAAGCTTCTTTTGATTTCTGAGAATCTTTATTAATTCCAAATACCTGAGCACCGAAGTTATTGCTTTCGATTCCTGTTGCATGAGCACCTTCAATATTTGTCTCACATTCACCTAATGAAGGATATGCAAAACATCCCCATTTGAAATCAGGACCTGCTGTAGCTTTTACTTCGTTTGGAAGCCAAGAACCATTTAAGTACATAGCAACCTGTCCACCTGCAAGTTCCACATTCTGTCCGTTTGGCCATACGTTCTTTCCAACGTTTTCTGAAAAATATCCCTTAGAAGCTAATTCTTCGATGTCTTTCGCCATCTGAAGAACTGCCGGGTCATCCCAGAGACCTTCTGTTACGATTTTCTTAACGCCTTCTTCTCCAACGTATCTTCCAAGGTGATATCCGATTACACATGTAGCATAAGCATCATCCATTGTCATTGGTGTAATACCGGCATCTTTTAATTTCTGGCACACAGCAAGGAATTCATCCCATGTCTTAGGAACTTCTTTGATTCCTGCCTGGTCAAATAAATCCTGATTATAGAAGAATGCAAATACATTTGGCTGATAAGGAATGGATTTTAATGTTCCACCTGCAACGTCACGGCAAGCCTGAATCAAACCTGCATTTGCTGTTTTTTCATAATCATTGTCTTTAGCGAGCTGTTCGAGATCCATAAGGTAACTTCCCCAAGTACCATTTACACGGTCGATGTCCTCGTCAAACATATCAATATTTGTTCCGCTTTTAAGTGCAGATTCAAGACCCTCACGAATACCTGTACGTCCTTTAAACTGAACGTCCACTTCTACTCCGGTCTCTTTTGTGTAAGCATCAATTGCTTCCTGGATAGCCTGTCCCTGTGGTTCTGTTGCTTCCCACATTGACCAGTATACCAGCTTGTCTGAGCTTCCGCTGCCACTGTCTGAGTTTTTGTTGCCACCGCATCCAACTGCTAACGATGCAACCATAGCTGTGCAAAGAAGCGCGCTTAAGATTTTCTTTTTCATATCACATTTTCCTCCTTGATATTTCCTCTATAAAAAATCCTACCATTATGTTACTACAAAAATGCACAAAAGTATTTGTATAATAAGTTCCATGATTTGCATTTTCAGTTATAGTCCCTTGATTTTCCCTTTAAATTAGGTTAAAATATTATCAATGTTGTACAAATCCATCCTTTTTAGCATTACTATTATGAAGGGAGTGTCCAAATATCTTATGAATTATACCCCAACCTTACTGCACGATTCTATTCGTATCGACAAATTATATACCATTCATTATTTTGAATATATGTCTGACTTCACTTTCGAAGGAGAACGACACGATTTCTGGGAGTTTTTATACGTGGATAAGGGCGAAGTATTTGCCACGGCAGACACGAAAGAAATACTCCTAAAGAAAGGAGAGATTCTTTTTCATCAGCCGGATGAATTTCATGCGGTTAATGCCACCGGCCGTTCTGCCCCTAATTTAATCGTGGTCTCCTTTTCTTCCCCAAGCCCTGCCATGCGTTTTTTTGTAAAACGGCTTCTCCAGCTCGATGACGTTGAACAGAAGCTGCTTGCAGAAATTATCAAAGAGGCGCGCAGCTGTTTTTCCTGCAGGTTGGATGACCCATATCTTGCTCATATGGAAAAGAAATCATCCGACGTATTTGGCAGTGAACAGATGATTCGTCTCCTGTTGGAGCAGTTTCTGATTCATATTATACGCCGCCAATCCCGTCTTTCTGCTTTAAAAAGCACGCACTTTCCTCATACAAAAAGTATAATATCCAATCAAAATGCTGACGAATTGTATCAAAATGTGGTAGAATATTTAGAAACACATTTAGGTGAAAAACTTTCTTTAAACCAGATATGCCATGAACATTCTGTAGGGCGTTCTCATTTACAGAAGCTTTTTCGCCAGAAAAGTGGCTACAGTGTAATGGAATTTTTCTATATTCAGAAAATTGATACAGCAAAGGAATTACTACGAACGAATCAGTTAAATATTACACAAATCTCTGAACAGCTTGGATACACCTCTGTTCACTATTTTTCACGCCAGTTCAAAAAAATGACTGGCATGTCCCCTTCTGAGTATGCTTCTTCAGTTAAGGCCATCTCCGAGGGTACTTTTATGTAATTTTTCGTTTTGAAAGGAGTTTACCATGAATATTTACCACGCAAAGGATTATGCCGAACTCAGTCTGATTGCTGCAAATCTGATTTCCGCGCAAATCATCCAGAAACCAGACAGCGTCTTAGGACTTGCTACCGGTTCTTCCCCGGTCGGCACTTATCGGAAGCTGGTCGAACGTCATGAGGAGGAGGGGCTTGACTTTTCTCAGATTCGTACCGTCAATTTGGATGAATACAAGGGACTTTCCCGTGATAATGCGCAAAGTTATTACTACTTTATGCGCACTAATCTTTTTGATTTTGTAAATATAAAAGAATCTTATCTCCCGGATGGAACCAACCCGGACAATCAGAAGGAATGTCAGAACTATGAAAATCTGATTCGCAGTCTGGGTGGAATCGATTTGCAACTTCTTGGAATCGGTCATAACGGTCACATTGGATTTAACGAACCTGATTCTGTATTCGCATCTCACACACATTGTGTTGACCTCCAGGAGCGTACCATCAAAGCTAATAAACGCTTCTTTGACTCTGTTGACGAGGTTCCAAAACAAGCTTACACCATGGGAATCGGTACCATTATGAAAGCAAAGAAAATCATACTTATCGCAAGTGGAGAAGATAAAGCAGAAATTATAAAAAAGGCATTTCTCGGACCTGTAACTCCTCAGATTCCGGCTTCTATTCTGCAATTTCATCCTAATGTGACACTTGTTGCGGATGACGCTGCACTTTCCCTTGTCACGGAAGGAGAGCTCGCATGCTTATAAAAAATGCTTTTGTGTTTGGAGAAGACAAGACTTTTACAAAACGGGATATTGCATTTTCCGGCAGTCTTTTTTCTGATACTGATTGCTGCAGCCGGGAGCAGCCATTCGATGCTTCCGGTCTGTATGCCATTCCCGGCTTAATTGATATTCACTTTCACGGCTGCATGGGATATGACTTCTGCGACGGAACACCCGAAGCCATTCATCAGCTTGCAAAATATGAAGCTTCCATAGGTGTGACCAGTATTTGTCCTGCCACTATGACTGTTTCTGAAGAAAATCTTATGCAGATTATGCAAAGTGCTCAAAGTTATAAAGCGACAGAGACTGCTTCTGACGAGGCCACATTTGTTGGAATCAATATGGAGGGTCCCTTTATCAGTGAATCAAAAAAAGGCGCGCAAGCCAGTGCATACATCCGTTGTTGCGATTCTGTGTTCTTTGAAAAACTGCAAAATGTCTCTGGCGGTCTGGTCAAACTGATAGATATCGCACCCGAAGAAGAGGGCGCCCTCCCATTTATCGACCGGCAAAAAGAGCATGTTACCATTTCCATCGCACATTCTGCTGCCGATTATGACACAGCAAATGCTGCCTTTCATCATGGCGCATGCCATGTAACTCATTTATACAATGCCATGATGCCATTTTCGCACCGTAATCCAGGAATTATCGGCGCAGCTTTTGATAACAAACAGGTAAATGTTGAATTAATCTGCGACGGAATTCATTTACATCCTTCCACGGTCCGTGCCACTTTTCAGTTATTTACTGATGAACGGATTGTTCTGATTAGTGACAGTATGCGTGCAACCGGTCTAAAAGACGGCGAATACACCTTAGGTGGGCAAAATGTCACAGTTCACGGCAAACATGCAACCTTAACAGAAAACGGAGTCCTTGCCGGCTCTGTCACAAATCTCATGGACTGCATGATTACCGCTGTCAGAGAAATGGACATCCCCCTGGAAAGTGCCATCGCATGTGCCACTATGAATCCGGCAAAAGCAATTGGAATTTACAATCAATGTGGAAGTATATCTGTCGGAAAATCCGCAGACCTTGTATTGTTGGATAAAGATTTGAATGTAAAATATATTTTTCTGCGCGGAAAACAGATTAATTAATAAAACACAAAAAGGACATCATCGAACCATTTACACCGGTTCATGATGCCCTTTCGCTTTATAAATCTCCACGTAGTATTTTAGTTCACACGCATATCTAAATGTGTCGGAATTTCTGACTCAGGAATTCCTTTCTTCTTCGCATAGGCAAACCAGATATCTCCAATGAGTGTCTCTCCCTCGCGGACCAAAGCATAGTCCCGCCTGAATGCCTCCTCCAGAAACTCAAATTCATCTAGCTCTATTGCAGCTTCACACGCTTTTGCATACAAACTTTCTTCTGCTTTCAAGTTCTCAGGCAAACTCTGGTAACACGCAAATACTTCTGCAAACTTTCCAGCCTTTAACATATAAGCAAAATATTCTTTATAAAATGCTTGGTCTATATCCGGCCACGCCTCCAAATGTGCCTCTTCCATATAAGCAAGTGCCTGCTCATTATCCCCTGCCTGTGCTGCCGCAAACGCAAGATTTCTCCAGAAAATCGGTACATTTACAATATTCAGTCCTTCTTTCCAATGCGCAATTGCCGCTTCTTCCTGTCCATCTTCATATAGAAGAGAACCAAGCAGTAAATGTGCCATGGCATTCTTCGGATCATGCATCAGGCACTGCTCCAGATATGGCTGATATGCCTTGTCCGTCATAAAAGCAGCAGGAAGTTCTGTTCCTTTCAATTCAGGCAATGTTTTTTTGCAGATTAACTCCATATACATCATTTGTTCTGCGCCAATTGTTTCTGCCGGGAATAAAAACTGTCTTGGGAACAGCAGCTGATTCTCATTCATGCGACGAACCTGCTCCAATGCTCCCCATCCGCTTCCCGTGTATAGAATCTTTGTGCACGGCAGGTGGTGCATTTCATGGAAATGCTTATCGTACTCTACAATTTTATCCGCTGAAAGAGCACTGTTGACTGCTGTCTTTACACACATTTCTGCTAAATCATACGCAATATCCCCCGTATCTTCTGCATCCAGCACAAGCCCTCCAAATGCCTGTGTAAATGAAATTACTTCTCCCGCCGGAAATACGGTCGTATGAAGCTGTGTTGGTGCCAGTCCAGCCTGGATTTCCACATAGTCTCCCTTTCCGGGAACCGCAAGATAATCCTTCCACTGCTGTCCACCTCTATGGGTGCCCCAGCAGAACATTTTGCGGATTCTGAGTGGCTGCGTAGAACGTTCAAAAAAGGCACTTCCATCCCGGTAAGTAATGCTTTCCCATGGCGAAACCAATTCCTTTCCATTTTGGAAAAAGTACTCACTGGAATAAGTGAAATTTTTTGGATACGATGCATCTTTACCAGGAAGTATCGGAAGTTCCGGCATCGTCCCATGGCCAAAGCTATGTTCTGAGCCAGGGTAAACTGACTTTGGCTCCAAATACATTACTTCTTTTGTAGAAGAAAAAACTCTGCATCCTTCTTCTTCCCGTACCGCAATATTGGTCCACCAATACATAGACACATCCTTAGCCGAATCGTTCATGATCGTCACATGAGCAAATAATTGGCGGCTCTCATCCGGAAGATGAAAATCTATCTGCCATAACAGTCCCTTCGTCCGCTCATACTCATACATTCTGAGGAACTCATATCCTTCTTCAGCAACCACTTTTGCAAAAAAGACTTTATCGCAAGTTGTAAAAGTATGTCCGTACTGAGCCACATTCCACTCTATTCCACCGGAAAACCATGCATTTCGCACTGCCAGATTCGCCGGCTGCATAACCGGATTACGGAAAAGCAGTTCTCTGCTATTTTTCTTATCATAAAGTGACCAGAGTCTTCCACCATATTCCGGCAGAAACTCTGCTTTCAAAAATTCATTCTCCATGGTAACACATGCCATTTCCATAGAGCGTTTGTCACGACTGTATCTGTCCTGTATCCGATATGGGAGTACACGGAACCCTGTATCAATTCCAAAGCCTTCCAGTTCTTCCGGCTTTAATGTACCATTTCCGACGGGATGGGAGTCATGGCTGCGTGCCCGGAACATCGGAAGTGGATTTTCACCTTCGAGCGGTGCTCCTTGTATATTGATAAAACCTGTTGTAATCTTCATCTTTTTTCCTTCTTTTGTTTTTTATTTGTATGGTAACATCTTTCCATCCATGTTTCAATCTTGTTTTTTATAATTGCAAATGCTATAATACTTCTAAGATAGTAAAGTCAAAATTATAAAACAAATAAGGACTCGTATCATCATCGGGGCAAATATTTTTTACCCCCAATACTACAAAAATAGATTTATATAAGGGGGTTAACATGCAAATCGGCAAATCATCTGAAAATTATTTAGAAACTATATTGATGCTCAGCAAACAGCTACCTGTAGTCCGCTCCATTGATATCGCTTCAGAACTGAATTTTTCCAAGCCAAGCGTCAGTATCGCCATGAAGCATCTGCGCGAAGATGGCTGTATTGAAATGAATCCTTCCGGCTTTATCACCTTAACGCCTAAGGGAATGGAAATTGCTTCCACCATCTATGAGCGGCACACCGTTCTTTCCAAATGGCTTATTTCTCTTGGAGTTGATCCGGAAGTGGCAACTGCAGATGCCTGTGAAATGGAACACCATATCAGTCCGGAAAGTTTTCAGGCAATGAAAGCATTTATTGAAAAACATGCAAATGAATAACTGGAAGAATCTGCCATACGCAGTTCTTCCGAATATATTAGGCAAACAAAAAGACTGGACTTCAGGCAACCTGAATCCAGTCTTTCCTATTAATCTAATTAGTCCTGAACGTATGGCATTAAAGCGATATGTCTTGCTCTCTTGATTGCTACTGTAAGAGCTCTCTGATGCTTTGCACAGTTTCCTGTAATTCTTCTTGGAAGAATTTTTCCTCTTTCAGAAACATATTTCTTTAATTTTGCTACATCTTTGTAATCGATTTCGTTATTTTCTTTTCCACAGAATACACAAACTTTTTTTCTTCTGCGTCCGCCTCTTCTCTTCATTGGAGAATCTGGTCTATTTCCTTTTTCGAATGCCATGTCTGCACATCTCCTTTCGACAAAACTCTGCATTAATTAAATGGTAATTCTTCATCAATTCCATCCGGAATGTTCATGAAGCCGTCACCTGCGTCAACGCTCGGTGCCGGTGCCGGGCTTGTCTGATAAGATTGTGCGCCACTCGCATTCTTGCTTTCTGCAAACTCCTGTTCCTCAACAACAACTTCCGTTGTATATACCTTCACGCCATCCTTGTTGGTGTAGCTTCCGGTCTGGATACGGCCGCATACTGTAATACGCATTCCCTGACGGAAATAACGTTCTGTAAATTCAGCACTCTTTCCGAACACAACACAGTTAATAAAATCTGCACTCTGTTCTCCATCACGCTTAAATCTACGGTCTACAGCCAATGTATATCTTGCAATAGCGAGAGCATTCTCACCTTGTGAATATCTTACTTCAGGATCTCTTGTCAGACGTCCCATTAAAACTACTTTATTCATACGTTGCCTCTTTCTAAGCTTCCTGTTTC
>CAKRCD010000024.1 GCA_934307065.1 uncultured Bariatricus sp.
ATTTAGCTGTATGTGATTTTGAAGGTATATATGAGAAAATGGAAAAGAGAAAGAGATAAGCTACAGACTTTAGAAATAGGGTTTGTAGTTTTTTGTTATATATTGCGGTTATGATATAATTTTGAAATGATATAAGCTTAGATGAGGAAAAGTTATTATGTCATTGTAGAACTATGTTTCGAATAAAAATAAGGGGAATAAAAGATTGAAGAAGAAAACATTATTTTATTGGTTAGTTAGTTTACTGATAATTTGGATGATTGTTATTTTTTGTTTTTCGGCTCAGCCTGCAAAGAAGTCAACGAATCTGAGTGAAGGAGTAGGAAGAAGGGTGGCAAGTATCTTTGTTCCGAATTTTCAGAACTGGGATGACGCAAAGCAGAATCAGTATGTAGAAGGTATTGATTTCTTTGTAAGAAAAACTGCACATTTCACGGAGTATATGATTTTAGGAGGATTATGGCTTTTGTGTATTTATAACAGACCAGGCGAAAGCAGCTCTTTTGGAAAGAAAATAGGAATCAGTGTATGTGCAAGCGCCATTTATGCCGTGAGTGATGAATTTCATCAATTGTTTGTAGAAGGCAGAGCAGGAAGATGGATGGATGTAGGAATTGATACTACGGGAGCTATTGTAGGTATAGGAATTGTGACGATAGGAATCAAGTTATCTATTTTAATAAAAGCGCATATGGTAAAACGGAGTAAATAAAAAAGAAACCTCAATGTGAGGTTTCTTTTTTTAGCCTATTTATATAATTTCGGAATATCTGCCATATCATAGGCGGTTGCTTGATAGACATAATAGTTCAGCCAGTTGGTGTACAGATTATTGGAAACGGAACGCCAACGTAAAACAGGTTTTGTAGCCGGGTCATCATTTTCATAGTAATTTTTCGGAATATCAATTGGAAGTCCTTTTCTGAGGTCGCGCTTGTATTCCTGGTCCAGTGTAAGTCTGTCGTATTCAGGATGCCCCATGACGAAGATTTGTCTTCCGTCCTGCGCCATTGTGAGCAGCATGCCTGCTTCAGGGGAAGTGGCAAGTACCTTTAGGCGTTTGTCCGACATGATGTTTTCCAGAGGGATATCGGTATGGCGGGAGTGTGGAGCAAAAAATTTATCATCAAATCCGCGGACTAACGGAACCTTGCGGTCCAGAACTTCGTGTTCGAATACACCAAATAACTTTTTATCGAGCATAACTTTGTTAATGCCGTAGTGATAATACAGTCCGGCCTGTGCGCCCCAGCATAGATGCATGGTAGAAGTAACATTTGTCTTTGTCCAGTCCATGATGTGGGTCAGCTCTTCCCAGTAATCCACTTCTTCAAATGGCATTTGTTCTACGGGTGCGCCTGTGATGATGAAACCATCGAAACACTCAGAAGAGATTTCATCAAACTTCTTGTAAAATTTGTTCAAATGGCTTGCCGGTGTATTTTTGGAATGATGGCTGGTAGTCATTACAAAATCCACATCCACCTGAAGGGGTGAATTGGAAAGAAGACGTAGAAGCTGAAGCTCTGTGTCTTCTTTGAGTGGCATTAAGTTAAGAATCCCGATTCGGATGGGACGGATGTCCTGGTGAACGGCTCTGTGTTCATCCATGACAAATATATTTTCATGTTCCAGAATCTCTTTTACAGGTAAATCATTCTGAACTCTGATTGGCATTTCAATTTCCTCATTTCTTTTATATTCTAAGTAAACCAGTGCTTTTTATTATAGCATTTACAGAAGAAAGAGTCAATTAATCCCCGAAACTACTTTGCTTTGGCAGCTTTGCAGAATAAGAAATACCCGATTACAAACATGACGGCAAGAACGGCAACGCCTGCATTTGCAATATGGGTAACTTGTGCAACAATGCCAATCATCAACGTGCCAAGGAAGGAAGCCCCCTTTCCGCATATATCATAAATCCCAAAATATTCACCAGATTTTTCAGACGGAATAATTTTAGCAAAATAGGAACGTGACAAAGCCTGGATGGCACCCTGGAACATTCCTACAAAAATAGCCAGCATCCAGAACTCCCACTGCTTGTCTAATTGTATGGCAAATAGAGCAATTCCAAGGTATGCAAGTATGCAAATTTTAATGAGTAGTTCTGTTTTATATTTTTTTGATAATTTTGCAAAAATCAAAGCACATGGAAAAGCTACAAGCTGGGTAACTAACAGAGCAAGCAAAAGACCGCTGCTGTCAAGACCAAGTGAACTTCCGTATGCAGTTGCCATTTCGATGATGGTATAAACACCATCAATGAAAAAGAAGAAAGACAGCAGATACAGGAAAACAGGTTTCTGATTTTTAATATCTTTCAAGGTTAAGAATAAACGTTTAAAACTGTCATTGACCGGGTGGGTAGGAGTATCCACGTAATATTGCTGTTTATAATTCTTTATGAGCGGAATTGTCATAAGCAACCACCAGGCAGCATTAATAAGGAATGCAATGGACATGGCAGTGCGCAGTGTAAGACCAAGGTGGTCGTACATCAACACAAAAATGAGTGATATGACAAATGGAATACAACTTCCGATATATCCCCAGGCATATCCGTGAGAAGAGACTGCATCCATTCGGTCTTCCGTGGTAACATCGACCAGCATTGCATCATAGAAGATTAAGCTGGCATTGTATCCTACTTTAGAAAGTACAAATACAACAAGAAAAAGAAACCATGAGTTTGGAAGCGAAAGTAATGCGCAGGTAACTACTCCAAATATCACGCTGATAGAAAAGAGTTTTTTGCGGAAATCTTTTGTATCGGCTAAAGTACCGAGAACGGGACCGATACATGCAACAATGATTGTGGCAACAGAAGCTGCGTAACCCCAGTATGCCAGATAGTTTACTTTTGAAATTCCGGCATTTTCTGCCAGATAATTGAAATAGATAGGGATGATTGTGGAAACCAGCATAATAAATGCGGAATTTCCCACATCGTAAAGAATCCATTGCTTTTCCAGTCTGGTAAGTTTTGTGTCGTTCATATGTAGTATCTCCTATTCGAAATTCCGGTCAAAACGTGGATTTAGTGTCTTGCCGGTATTGATGGTATTGTCATAGTCGTATATCAGTTCTACAGCTAATGGTACAGCAGTCTGGAAATGTTTGTAGAGCCCGATATTGCTTTGTTTGCATTTTGGATTATCTTTGCGTAAATGCATGAGTCCTTTATAAGAATCTTCTTTCTTTAAAAGTTTCATGGCAAGGTTGATCAAAGCCTGATGTAAAAAGCCGGGAGCAGTAAAAAACCATTTTATAAATTTCAAGTGTTGTAATGCTGTTTTTATAGTAGGCGGGTCCATGTGTTCATAAAATGGATAAATAGTTTTTGCAGTAATGTTATCCGTCGGTACAAGTTCGCAAAGAGGGTAAGAAAGTGGATGTTTTCCATCTTTTCTCAAAAGCATTTTTTCAAATTCTTCTTCGATTTCCAGATGCCCTACTCCGGTTTCCTTCATCATTTGTTCCACATAAGGGTGGCATTCACTGTCCAGAACGAAGTGGCAGAGAAAGCCTAATAGATAGGCATATTCACGGGAATCGCGTCCCTTTTCATGGACGATATCAATTGCGTGTTGGAAAAAAGGAGCGGCTGAGAGAAAATGAAGCTGATAACCATATTTCGTTACACGGTTACTGCTGTAGGCTTTATAAAAGAAGAAGATATCAGGTCCTTGTAATCCGATTTGAAATTGGGTATAGTATTTGGAAATGATATCATATAGTTCACCATCCATTTTTTCGAATACCTTACGACCAAAGCGGTCATGTGCATAAAGAGCAGGCATATTCATTCCTCCAATCTAATCTATGATATTTGTATTGTTTAGATTAGTATAGAGGGAAAAGAGAACAATAGTCAATGATATTTCCAAGCATATTGTGATATTTATGCTGTCTGAAATCAATCCTTGTGTAAAAGGTACGAACTGTGCTATACTGTAAAGTACGAAATAAGGGAGAGTATAGAATGGCAAAGAAAGGGAAAAAGGGTAAGAATACAATTCGATATTTCGATTACAGTCTGGTTGCGATTGTTGTATTTCTGATGTGTTTCGGACTGGTTATGCTGTACAGTAGCAGCTCTTATGAAGGATTGACTGAGTGGGGAGATTCTATGTACTTTTTCAAACGCCAGGCAATTTTCAGTGCGATTGGTATTGGGGGGATGTTGGTTGTATCCCGTATTGACTATCATAAGTATGCAAAGTGGTCTACTACTTTGTTTCTGATTGCTATGATACTGATGGGGATGGTAAAATATTCTCCGCTTGGAATCACGCGAAA
Organism: uncultured Bariatricus sp.; assembly: GCA_934307065.1. GTDB lineage: Bacteria > Bacillota > Clostridia > Lachnospirales > Lachnospiraceae > Allocoprococcus. The sequence continues at coordinate 4,306 of CAKRCD010000024.1, forward strand.
TAATTCCAGACGATGGCTCTGGGCACCGGTAATCGGACAGTTTCAGCCTTCAGAGATTATGAAGATAGCAATTGTGGTTTTTATTCCGTATCTGATATGCAAGGTAGGGGATAAGATACATACCAGAAAGGGAATCTTTGCTATTTTGGCATGGGGATTTGCAGCATTTTATGGAGTATTCAGATGGACAGACAACTTAAGTACGGCAGTGATTGTGCTTGGAATTGTCTGTGTGATGTTATTTGTAATTGATAAGAGAACAAAGTTATATATAGGACTTGGAATCGGTGGAGTTGCAGCATTTGCTGGAATGGCTGTTGTGCTTGGAAGACTCTTGGAGGACAGTACAAATTTCCGTTTAAGACGTATTATTGCATGGCTTCACCCGGAAAAGTATGCCAGTGGTCTGGCATTTCAAACGGTTCAGGGATTATATGCGATAGGTTCAGGCGGCTTTTTTGGAAAAGGGCTTGGAAACAGTGCACAGAAAATGATTATTCCGGAAGTGCAGAATGATATGATTCTTACAGTCATATGTGAAGAACTTGGTGTTTTCGGTGCACTTATGGTGCTTACCTTATTCGGACTTTTACTTTACCGTCTGATGTTTATCGCACAGAATGCACCAGACAGATATGGAGCATTGATTGTGACAGGTATCTTTGCACATATTGCATTGCAGGTTGTGCTGAATATAGCGGTAGTTACGAACCTGATTCCTAATACAGGTATTACGCTTCCGTTTGTCAGTTACGGAGGTACTTCCATCGTATTTTTGATGGCTGAGATGGGAATTGCGTTAGGTGTGTCAAATCGAATCCGGTTGGAAGAATAAAATAAAGCTAGAAAAATCTTGCATTTTCAGGAGGCAGATATGAGTGATAAAGATATGAGTTATAAAGTGATTATAGACAGCTGTGGAGAGCTGACGGAAGAAATGAAATTATCTGGAATATTTGAGACAGCAGCACTTGGTATACAGGTAGACGATTATCATATTATGGATGATGAAAGTTTTGATCAGGCAGAATTTCTCAGAAAGGTTGCGGAAAGCCCGAATTGCCCGAAATCAAACTGCCCGTCACCAGAACGTTATATGGAAAGTTATCATTGTGCTGCCAAACGGGTGTATGCAGTAACCTTGTCTTCTGAATTGAGTGGTTCTTATAACAGTGCAGTATTAGGAAAGAATTTATATCAGGAAGAATACGGAGAAAAAGATATCTATGTATTTAACTCCCGTTCTGCTTCTATTGGAGAGACGTTGATTGGACTTAAGATTGCAGAGTGTGAAGAAGCAGGAATGAGTTTTCAGGAAGTGATTGATACAGTTGAGGCATATATTAATGAACAGCATACTTATTTTGTGCTGGAGAATCTGGAAACACTGCGTAAGAATGGACGGTTGTCAGGACTTAAGGCAGTGGCGGCTTCTGTATTAAATATCAAGCCGGTTATGGGTTCTACTCCTAAGGGAGAAATTCAGCAGCTTGCGCAGACGCGTGGAATGAGAAAGGCAACAAATAAGATGGCTGAAATTCTGGCACAGGAGGCTGTGAATCCTGCGAAGAAGATATTGGCAATTTCCCATTGCAATTGTCCGGAACGTGCAGGGCAGCTTAAGCAGACAATTATGGAACTGATTCCGGTTAAAGACTGTATTCTGGTTGACACAAGAGGAATCAGCAGCATGTATGCCAATGATGGCGGAGTGATTGCGGTAATATAGTTTGCGCGAAGCAACGAGCCAAAGTCCGTGCTTGCACTTGAAAAAATACTATGCTAAAATAAAAACAGTTTTGACAGATAAGGAGTTTAAGATTATGAGTCAGGAAAAGGTAAATCGTTATAAAGAAGAAAAAGCAAACCGCAAACAGAACATTGTTAAGGGAAAAAGAAAAAGAACCCTTAATAAAGTGGTTGGCATATTGCTTGCAGTTGTAATTGTCGGATGGGTTGGGTATTCGGCCGTTGATTCATATCAGAGCAGTCAGCCAAGAGAACAGGTTGAAGTAGACTATACGGCAGTAAGTAATTACTTACAGTCATTGAACTAGAAGAACGTGTTTTGAACATATAAGTGTTTGTTACGTATAGAAAAATAAAAACGGGTGTTACTGCACATGGATTTGAGCAGTAACACCTGTTTTCTTATATAAAATGAATTTGAATGCTATTAATTTACCAGAAATTCTTCCAGCTCTTCTCTTGGAACACCGAAACTAATCAGTGTGTGTGCATGATAGTTGGTAATGGTCTTTGTCATCTCGTCTACCGAATATTCAATACCTGGTTCGGATAAACGGTCTAAGGCACCGCGCCATATCAGAACATTCATATTGGAAATATCCATTACTTTATCTTCCGGGATATAGCCACATTTCGCAGATTCCATTAACAGTGTATAATCACGCTTGTGAAGTTCCCGCTCCTGAAGCATAGGATAGAAACGAAGCCCATCTTCCGGAAGCTGATCCGGGAAGATTTCATAAAACATTTTTAAAGAATCATTATAGGAAGAAACAAATTTGCCGAAAAACAGATTCTTGTATATAGCAGGTTCCTGAAATGCGTGATAACTGAAACAAACCCAGGTGCGCATATATAAAGTCAGTGGATTGGTTATATCTTTCGTGTATTCTGGAAGCGCTTTTGCGTACTTGCCAAGATGACGAAGAGAAGCAAAAGCAATTAAATGGTCTAAATTATCAAAGTAATTATATAACGTAGCTACATTATATCCGGCCAAATCGGCAACCTTTCTGGCTGTAACAGCTTCAACACCTTCCGTGTCTTCAATTTTCCAGGCGGCTTCGACAAAATAACGAATCTTGCGTTCGTTTTGAATTTCTCGATTAGTCTTTTCCATTTGTCTATCTACCTCCTTGCGATAAATATATTTTAAATATTAAATATGTTTAAATAGTAAACATATATATTATAACATGGCAGGAATAAAAAGCAAGTTATAAATGCCACAAATCCTGTAGCTGGAAATTATGTAGGAATGAATAGTGTGAATATTTGTATGCACTATGCTAATGTGTATAACAAAACAGAAGATTCATAGATATAGTCAATAGAACCGTCATATTTATAGATTTTGTGAAAAATAAACAAGTTTATATATATAAGTTTGTTTAAAAATAAACTGCGATTAATAAATAAACAAGTTTACAAAATAAGCACACTATGTTAAAATGTAGACATAAGGGAAAGGAAAGGAGATTTGCAATGAAACTGACTATTGGCAATTTCTATGTAAAAGACATCGTATTTGGAAACGAATTGTCTTTCAAAGACGGAGTATTAACAATTAATAAGGAAGAAGCTCTCGATTTTGTAAAACAGGATGACAGAATCACAGAAGCAGAGCTCTATATCGTAAAACCAGGCGACAGCGTTCGTCTCTGTCCGGTAAAGGAGGCAATTGAACCTCGTGTTCGTCCTGATGGAAAAGGAATTTTCCCAGGATATACGACAGAACTTAGACAGGCCGGGGAAGGAACCGTATATGCACTGAAGAACACAAGTGTGCTGGTTGTCGGAAGACATGCAGGTGGATTCCAAGATGGACTGATTGATATGGCAGGTCCTGGACAGAAATTAACATTATTCGGAGGACTTCAGAACATTGTTCTTGTTGCTGACACAAACGAAGAGTTTGAAAGACATGAACAGCAGAAGATGAACGATGCACTCAGAAGAGCCGGACACAAGCTTGCAGAATTTATCGCAACATGTGTAAAAGAACTTCAGCCGGAAGAGGAAGAAGTTTATGAAATGGACAGCATCAGAAACCGTGGCGAAGAAGTAGAAAAGCTTCCTTCTGTAGTATATGTAATGCAGCCACAGTCACAGATGGAAGCAATGGGGTACAACGATTTATTATATGGATGGGATTTGAACCACTTCCTTCCAACACTTATGCATCCAAATGAAATCTTTGACGGATGTATTGTATCAGGAAGTTTTATGCCATGCTCATCAAAATGGTCTACATATGATTTTCAGAATGTGCCGAATATCAAGGCTCTTTACAGAGAACATGGAAAGACGATCAACTTCCTCGGAATTATTATGTCAAATCTGAACGTAGCACTTCTTCAGAAGGAACGTGCATCCCAGTTTGTAGCAAATCTTGCAGTACAGGTTGGAGCAGATGCAGCAGTTGTGGCAGAAGAAGGATACGGGAATCCGGATGCCGACTTCATCGGAACCATTGTAGCTCTTGAAGATGCAGGCGTTAAGGTAATAGGTGTTACAAATGAATCGGTAGGACGTGACGGTGCCGGACAGCCATTCGTAACATTAGATGAAAAATGTGATGCAATTGTGTCATGCGGTAACGTGGGTGAACTTATTGAACTTCCACCAATGGATACGGTTCTCGGAGAATTGGAAGCCCTTGGAAGAGACGGAAACTCAGGCGGATGGGCATATGATGAAGTACTTGGACCATCAGTCAGAGAAGATGGATCTGTTATCATGGAAAATAACGGACTGTTCTGCTCAGACCGAGTATGCGGATGGTCAACCAAACAGATGATGGATTACTAAGATTGGGAGGAGTTAAGAAGATGAGTAAGAAAGCAATTGTATATATTAATCAGTTCTTCGGTCAGATTGGTGGAGAAGACACCGCTGATTATGAACCAACAATTCACGAAGGAACGATTGGACCGGCTATGGCAATCAATGCAGCACTTCATGCAGATGTAACTCACACAATTCTCTGTGGTGATAACTGTATGGGCAGCAGAACAGACTGGGCAGTAGAACAGATTCTTGGAATGCTGGAAGGATTAGAGTTTGATATTTTTCTTGCAGGACCGGCTTTCCAGGCGGGACGTTACACAGTAGCCTGCGGTACAATCTGTAAAGCAGTGAAAGAAAAATTCGGTGTACCGGTTGTGACATCCATGAACGTAGAAACACCTGGTGTATTGATGTTTAAGAAAGATATGTATATATTAAAAGGTGGAAACATTGCTTCTAAGATGAGACAGGATGTTAAAGCAATGGTAAATCTGGCAAATAAGATTCTTGATGGAGAAGAAATCGGACCGGCAGCATTGGAAGGATACTTCCCACGTGGCATCCGTAAAGAATACTTCAGACCAGATAACAAACCGGCAAGTGAACGTATGATTGAAATGCTTCTGAAGAAAGTAAATGGACAGCCTTTCGAAACAGAGACACCAATTCCGAAGATTGACAGAGTACCAATCGCACCTGCAATCAAAGACCTGAAGCATGCAAAGATTGCCTTGCTTAACACAGGCGGTATCGTACCAATCGATAACCCGGACCGTATTCAGTCTGCATCCGCAACCCGTTGGGGTCGTTACAATATCGAAGGAGCAGATGGGCTGGAAGGTGGAGTATACAAGACAGTACATGCCGGATTTGACCCTGCAGCGGCAGATGCTGACCCGGATGTAATCACACCGGTTGATGCACTTCGTGCACTGGAAAAAGAAGGTGTATTCGGTACACTTCACAACTACTTCTATACTACAGTAGGTACAGGTACAACCGAATCAGAAGCTACCCGTATGGCAAAAGAAATCATTCCATATTTAAAAGAAGATGGAGTTGATGGATGTATCATGGTCAGCACTTGAGGTACCTGTACGCGTTGCGCTGCAACGATGGTAAAAGAAATTGAACGTGCAGGCTTCCCAATCGTACATATGTGTAACCTTGTTCCTGTATCAAAGACAGTTGGTGCAAACAGAATCGTTCCTACTATCTCAATTCCGTATCCACTTGGAGACCCTGGAACATCTAAGGAAGACCAGTGGAAACTGCGTTACCACAGAACAAAGGTGGCAGTAGAAGCACTTGCTACAGATGTGGATGAACAGACAGTGTTTAAAGTAGAAATTTAAGACAGTATCTAAAACGACATTTATCTTGTTATTACTGCAGACCAGGAGTGGAGCCTGGTCTGCAGTGAAGAAGGATAGGGAAAGAGTTTTGTGGATAAAGGGGACTGACGTATGGAAAAAGGAAAGAAAAATAATATTGTTTTTTACGTGTCACTGGCGTTGGTTGCAATCATGGCAGTATGGGCGGTTGCATTCAATGATAATTTTACAAAGGTGTCGAATGCGGCATTCAACTTCCTGACTACAGATTTTGGGTGGCTGTATCTGCTGGCTATGATGGTATTTTTGGGATTTGTTATATTTATCGCATTCAGCAAGTACGGAAACATCCGGCTGGGCGGTGATGATGCCAGACCAGAACACAGTAACTTATCATGGTTTGGACTTCTGTTTGGCGCTGGAATGGGTGTAGGACTTGTATTCTGGGGCGTTGCAGAACCACTTACCCAGTACTTAAATCCTCTTGGTATGGAAGGCGGAACAGAGGCGGCAGCAGATTTCGCAATGAAAACATCTTTCATGCATTGGGGAATTCTCCCTTGGGCAAATTATGCAGTCATCGGACTTACACTGGCATACTTTATGTTCAGGAAGAATAAAAAAGGTTTGATTAGTACTTTAATTGAACCACTTGTTGGGGAAAAACTTGCAAGTGGATGGCTTGGAAAATTAGTAGATATTTTAGCAGTGTTTGCGACGGTTGCCGGTGTGGTAACTTCGTTAGGACTTGGAACATTACAGATTAATGCAGGATTTAACAGATTGTTTGGCGTTCCAATCAATCTTACCGTAGAAATTATTATTGTTGCAGTTGTATCTGTTATCTATATCTGGTCAGCAGTATCTGGAATTGATAAAGGTATTAAATTTATTTCTGATACGAACTTATATGTAGCAATCGGACTTATGATTGTATGCTTCCTTGTAGGACCTAAGATTGCAGTAGTGAACAGTTTTGTAAATGGACTTGGACAGTATATTGGTAACTTTATACCTGATGCACTGAATATCTTCGCTTATGGAGATAATAGCTGGTTCGGCAGTTGGAGATTGTTTTACTGGGCATGGTTCATTGCGTGGGCTCCATTTGTTGGTGTATTCATTGCACGTATTTCCAAAGGACGTACTATCCGAGAATTTATTCTGGGTGTAGTTCTTGTACCTGCACTTGCATCTTGCATCTGGTTTGCTATTTTTGGAAACCTTGGAATTAATCTTGGACAGAAGGGTATTCTTCCATTAGAACAGCTACAGGAATTTGCAGCAACACCGGAAGTCGGACTCTTTGCGGTATTGGAACAGTATCCGTTAGGCTCCATTCTTTCGATTGTAGCGATTGTGTCCTTGTGTGCATTTTTCGTTACATCAGCGAACTCAGGTGTATTCGTTCTGTCAATGCTGACAACAGACGGAGATCAGAACCCACCGAACAGCAAGAAAATTCTCTGGGGCGTTATTCAGTCCGTTATGGCAGTAGGACTTTTGATGGCAGGTGGATTAAAACCACTTCAGACCATTTCGCTGGCGGCAGCATTCCCATTCATCTTTATTATGTTTGCTACCTGTGCGGCATTTATTAAGGCACTTAAGCAGGAGAAAGTATAGTTTCGCATTATTTACATGGTATTGTGAACAAGGTACAATTGCCGAAAAAACAATTGCACTGGGAAACAATATTAAAAATGTTAAAAATGTAATGTAAAAAAATAAAAAAAATCAATTTACAAGTGATGAAAAGTATGTTATCTTGATAACAAGAAGATACGTTATCATGATAACATAAACTTCACAAGGTGGATTCCCTCAATTTACCACCACCCTTAAGTAAATATTTTATTCGGAAAAAGCAGTTGACTTGTTCAACTGCTTTTTTCGTTGTCTGAATTTTGGGAAGAAGGCTGTAGGCGTGAATTTTTAATATGTATATGAAATGACAGAATAAAAACATATAAAAACTGAGAAAAAAAGGTTGAAAAGGGAGTGAAAGTGGGTTAAAATGGAGGCAAGTGGTAGAAAGTGGAGTAAAGTGGAGACAAAATGGAGTAAAAAAGACCACTTTGGAAGAAGGTGATTCTCATGTTGACTGGAGAATTTAATCACAGTATTGATTCAAAAGGCAGGTTGATTATTCCTTCGAAATTACGAGATAGTCTTGGCGAACATTTTGTAATTACGAAAGGGATGGACGGCTGCTTATTTCTGTATCCGGAAAATGAATGGGAAGCCTTTGAAGACAAGCTCAGAACCTTACCACTCACGAACAAAAAGGCCAGAGAATTTAAGCGTTTCTTTCTCGGAAGTGCAGTTGATGGAGAAATTGATAAACAAGGGAGAATTTTGATTTCAACTTCACTGCGTACTTATGCAAACCTAGATAAGGAAGTAGTCCTTGCGGGTGTGCTTGATAAAGTGGAAATCTGGAGTAAGGATGCATGGGAAGCTCGTACTGCTGAGATTGAGGAAAATATCGAAGATATTGCAAGCGACATGGAAGATTTGGGACTTAGCATCTAATGAAATGTTTGGAGGACAATATGGTATTTGAACATAAGTCAGTATTACTTGAAGAAACAATCGAAGGTCTGAACATCAAGCCGGACGGTATTTACGTCGATGGTACGCTTGGTGGAGGTGGACATGCATATGAAGTATGCCACCGCTTAAACGACAAGGGGAGATTTATAGGAATAGACCAGGACGCGGCTGCAATTGAAGCAGCAGGTGCCCGCTTAAGCGACTTCGGGGAGAAGGTTACAATAATCCGGAGCAATTATTGCAATATGAAGTCGGAGCTCCAAAAGATAGGAATTGACAAGGTGGATGGGATCGTGCTCGATTTGGGCGTATCATCTTATCAGTTAGATACGGCAGAGAGAGGATTCTCCTATCGGGAAGATGCACCTCTGGATATGCGAATGGATACCCGTCAGACACTGACGGCCAGAGACATCGTCAATGACTACAGTGAGATGGACCTTTTTCGGATCATCCGAGATTATGGAGAGGATAAGTTCGCCAAGAACATTGCCAAACATATCGTGATGGAAAGAGAAAAAGGTCCCATCGAAACGACAGGTCAGTTGACAGAAATCATCAGACAATCAATTCCGATGAAATTTCAGAAAAATGCAGGTCATCCGGCAAAACGTACATTTCAGGCTATCCGCATTGAATGTAACCGGGAGCTGGAAGTGCTCAGAGATTCACTGGATGATATGATTGATATGTTGAATGAGGATGGAAGAATCTGTATTATTACCTTTCATTCTTTAGAAGATAGAATTGTAAAAGGTATTTTTAAGAAAAATGAAAACCCATGTACCTGTCCAAGCTCTTTTCCGGTATGCGTGTGCGGAAAAGTATCGAAGGGCAGGGTAGTTACTAAGAAGCCAATTCTTCCAAGTGAGGAGGAGTTGGAGTGGAACAGTCGCTCAAAGAGCGCGAAGCTTCGCATTTTCGAGAGAAAATAAGAGAGCAGTCAGAATTTTGAAAGGATGATAACGTATGGCAAATCGGCGTAATTCAAACACACAGACGATAAGACGCACGGCTATGCGCAGTGATGAGACATATATATATGGAAATACTGTCAGAAAGATGCAGGCAGTTCCGAAACGGGCAGATAGGAAAGAAGTAGTAAAACCACAGCCGAAAAAGGAAGTCAGCCCTCAGGTCAGAAAAAACAGAAAGCAGGCACTTCACATGAATCCTGCATATACAGTGTTTCTGGTGGTGGCTGCAATCGCTACACTTTCTGTATGCGTATGGTATTTACAGCTCCGGTTTGAAATGACAAGTCATACAGCAAATCTTGCATCTATGGAGCAGGAGCTTGCTGATTTGAAAGAGGAAAATACAACCAGAGAAAACAGTATTCTTGATTCGGTAAATCTGGAGGATGTCAAAGAATATGCCATAAATAGTCTTGGTATGGTATATGCAGATTCTTCACAGATTATTACATATCAGAATCCGGCAGGAGATACGGTAAAACAGTATCAGGAAATACCGAAAAATGGGGCATTAGATTAAGAGATAGTCATATGAAGATAACAATAGAAAAGGTGAATTGATATGTCAAAAAGAAAGAAAAAAAGTGTTTCTCCTTTGCGTCTGAAGTTCACAAAGAAAATGCAGGAAAAGCTGGTAATGCTCTTTATAGCAATTTTACTGGCTTTTGTTGTACTTATAGGGAGAATTGTTCAGATAAATGCTTCAGAAGGGGAAAGCTACACAAAAACGGTGTTAGACCAGCAACAGTACACCAGCAGAACCATTCCGTTTAAACGGGGAGATATTGTTGATACAAATGGCACGAAGCTGGCGACCAGTGAACGTGTGTATAATGTGATTCTCGATGTGAAGGTGCTGCTAAGTGCCGATAAGGACAGTGGCACTTATGTTTCAGCTACTAAAGAAGCTCTCAGTACATATTTTGAAATTGCGGCAGATACTATTGATACGGTAATCAGTGAGAAGTCAGACAGCCGGTATGTGATTTTGAAAAAGAGTGTCAGCTATGATGATGCACAAGCATATAAAAAAGGTGTGGAAGAAAACACCTATGTACAGGGAGTCTGGTTAGAAGAGGATTATATCCGGAAATATCCATATAATACACTGGCTTGCGATGTGATTGGATTTAGTGTAGATGGTAATGAAGGTGCAATCGGTCTGGAGGCATATTACAACGATGTGTTAAATGGAACCGATGGACGAAGCTACGGCTATCAGACCGGAACAGCCGACATGGAAAAGACGGTAAAACTTCCTGTAAATGGAAATACGGTAAAATTATCTCTGGATACCAATTTACAGTCCATCGTAGAGAAGCATATCAGAGCTTTTAACGATTCTTATACGAATAATTATTCGGAAGGAGCCGGTGCGAAAAACATTGCAGTACTTATTATGAATCCGAACACAGGTGAAGTGCTGTCGATGGCATCTTATCCGGATTTCGATTTGAACAATCCAAGGGATTTGAGCAAGTATTATTCAGAAGAAGAAATTTCTGCCATGGAAAGTGATGAGAAGCTGGAGAAGCTGAATGCACTCTGGAGAAACTTCTGCGTCAGTGATACCTTTGAACCGGGTTCAACTATTAAACCATTTACCGTAGCAACCGGATTGGAAATCGCAAAGCTGACCGGAAATGAGACTTATTATTGTGGTGGTTCCCTTCAGGTCGGAGATTACAATATCAAATGTATTTCCTATGACAAGGGTGGACATGGCTATCAGACATTGACGCAGGTTATGGAAAATTCCTGTAATGTGGCATTGATGGAAATTGCACAGCAGATTGGACCGGGAGAATTTTGCAAGTATCAGCAGCTATTTGGCTTTGGAGAATACACAGGAATTGATTTGCCGGGGGATGCACTTGGAATTTTGTATAAACCGGAAAATATGGGAACAGTAGACCTGGCAACGAACTCTTTTGGACAGAACTTTAACGTGACAATGATTCAGCTTGCAGCAGGCTTCTGCTCTCTGGTAAATGGCGGTGATTATTACGAACCGCATGTTGTAAAAGAAATACTGGACGAAAGTGGGAATGTAGTGGAAAATATCCAGCCAGTACTGAAGAAGCGCACCATTTCCAAGGAAACTTCAGATTTATTGAAGTCTTATATGTACAGTGTTGTGCAAAATGGCAGTGGTAAGCGTGCCCAGGTAGAAGGATATGACGTGGGGGGTAAGACCGGTACGGCAGAAAAACTTCCACGTACAGAAAATAAGAATCTGCTTTCCTTCATCGGCTATGCACCGCAGGAAAATCCGGAAGTAGTAGTGTATGTCATTGTGGATGAACCAAATGTGGAAAATCAGGGAAGGAGCAGTGCACTGGTAACCCAACTTGCATCAGATATTATGACAGAGGCATTCCCGTATCTGGGAATTACAAAAGCACAATAAGAATCATCATAGAATGATAATAAGAATAAAGGATAGATTCATAACCTCAGTGAAGGGATAATAAATTGTAATAATTCATTATCTTTTCCTGAGGTTTTTTATTGGACGACAAACAGCGGATTCCATGGAACAAGACATATAATAAACGAAAATTATTGGTGGTATTTGTGTGTGCAGTACTCTGCCTTGCAGGGCTGATGGGAAGACTGGTATATCTGATGATATCTGAGGCAGATTATTATCGGAAACTGGCAGAAGAACTTCATGAAAGAGAAAGAGGTATTAAGGCTGCAAGAGGAGAAATCCGGGATAGAAACGGAGTGACGCTTGCAACAAATAAGACCGTATGTACTATTTCGGTAATTCACAGTCAAGTAAAGGATGCGGAGCAGGTTATCAACGTACTGTCTCAGGCATTGGAGATGGATGAGGCGGAGGTACGGAAAAAAGTAGAAAAGGTGTCTTCCAGAGAACGGATTAAATCCAATGTGGAAAAAAATGTGGGAGATACCATTCGGGAGTATGGACTTGATGGGGTAAAGGTGGATGAAGATTTTAAACGATATTATCCTTATGATGATTTAGCTTCCAAGGTACTTGGATTTACCGGAAGCGACAATCAGGGGATTATCGGACTGGAGGTAAAATACGAAGAATGGCTGAGAGGAACTGATGGAGTCATTCTTACCACTACGGATGCAAGGGGAATTGAGCTTGAAAATATGGCAGAAGGAAGAATTGAGCCAGTGGCAGGCAATACCTTGCAAATCAGTTTGGATTATAATATTCAGAAATATGCACAACAGGCGGCTGAAAAGGTAATGGAGGAAAAACAGGCGGATGCTGTAGAAGTAATGATTCTGAATCCCCAGAATGGGGAAATCTATGCCTGTGTGGACGTGCCGGAATTTAACCTGAATACTCCTTTTGTACTGAATGATGAGACTGAGCCGGTAAATGAGAAAGAGAGGCAGAACCTGCTCAATCAGATGTGGCGTAACAAGTGTATCAGTGATACCTATGAGCCGGGTTCTATTTTTAAGGTATTTACCGCGTCTGCTGCACTGGAAGCGGGAGTAGTTTCTTTGAAAGACCAGTTCTACTGTCCGGGTTATAAAATCGTAGAGGATCGGAGAATCCGGTGTGCCAAAGCAGGAGGGCATGGTTCGGAAACCTTTACGCAGAGCGTGCAGAATTCCTGCAATCCGGCATTTATTGAAATCGGATCCCGGCTTGGGGTTTCGAATTTTTATAAATATTTTAAACAGTTCGGGTTAATGGATAAGACAGGAATAGACCTGCCAGGAGAAGCTTCTGCGGTAATTCACAAAGAAGAAAATGTAGGGGCAGTCGAACTTGCAACTATGTCCTTCGGTCAGTCTTTTCAGGTAACCCCACTGCAGATGGCAACTACGGTCTGCTCCGTAGTGAATGGAGGAAAACGGATTACACCTCATTTTGGTATGCAGGTTTATAACGAGCAAGCGGAATTGATAGAGGAATTTTCTTATAAGAAGGAAAAAGAAATTGTCAGTGCAGAAACTTCCCGGACTATGCGTACAATTCTGGAGAGTGTGGTAAGTGAAGGGGGAGGGAAAAACGCTTACATGGAAGGCTATCATATTGGAGGAAAAACGGCAACCAGCCAGACGCTTCCGAGAAGCGCCAATCAATATATTTCTGCCTTTATCGGATTTACTCCGGCAGAAAATCCGGAAGTAGCTGCCATGGTAATTATTTACAATCCAAAGGGGATTTACTACGGTGGAACCATAGCGGCCCCGGTAGTAAAAGATATTTTTGAAAATATTCTCCCTTATTTAGAAATTGAAAAAGAAGAATCGGTTGAAAATCAAAGTTGAATACATTATACTAATCCCTAGAACGAAAGAAAATAAGAGGTGCAGAATATGGATTATAAAATGGTAATACCCGTGCTGATCGCATTCGGGTTAAGTGTACTGATGGGTCCGTTTGTGATTCCGTTTTTAAGAAGGCTGAAGATGGGACAGACCGAGCGTGTAGAGGGGGTGCAGTCACATCTGAAGAAGACCGGAACACCTACCATGGGCGGTGTGATGATTCTTGCGGCAATTACGATTACTTCCCTGATTTATGTGCGGGAATACCCGAAGATTATCCCGATTCTTTTTGTGACACTGGGATTTGGAATGGTTGGATTTCTGGATGATTATCTGAAGGTTGTGCTGAAGCGTTCCGATGGACTTTTCCCTATGCAGAAGATGGCATTGCAGATTGTGATTACCGGAATTTTTGCGTTCTACATTGTGAAAGTTGCGAAGATTCCACTAACTATGTTGGTTCCGTTTTCAGGTGGAAAATACTGGGATATCGGATGGTTTGCAATTCCGGTTTTATTCTTTGCCGTGATCGGTACGGTAAACGGAGTGAACTTTACGGATGGACTTGACGGACTGGCTTCCAGTGTAACGGTACTGGTAGCAACATTCTTTACGGTAGTGGCGATTGGAACAAAGAGCGGAATTGAACCGATTACCTGTGCGGTAGTAGGTGCGCTTCTTGGATTTTTATTGTTTAACGTATATCCGGCAAGTGTATTTATGGGAGACACCGGTTCTCTTGCATTAGGCGGTTTTGTAGCTTCAACAGCTTATATGCTTCAGATGCCGTTGTTTATTATTCTTGTTGGAGCAATTTATCTGATGGAAGTACTCTCTGTTATGATTCAGGTAAGTTACTTTAAAGCTACAGGCGGAAAGAGAATCTTCAAGATGGCTCCGATTCATCATCATTTTGAACTGTGTGGATGGAGTGAAACAAGAGTAGTTGCTGTATTTTCAATTATCACGGCGATTCTTTGCCTGATTGGAATTATGGCAATGTAGGAGGCGAGATACGTGGAGTTAAAAGGGAAAAAAGTACTGGTATTTGGTGCAGGAATCAGTGGGATTGGTTCCTGTGGACTGCTTGAGAGAGAAGGGGCAGAGGTCATTCTTTATGATGGCAAGGCAGACTTAGATATCGAAAAAGTAAAAGGACAGCTTAGTAGTGATGCCGTTCAGATTATAGCAGGCACATTTCCGGAGGAATTGCTTGAGAAACTGGATTTGGTTGTAATCAGTCCGGGAGTTCCGACAGACCTTCCGGTTGTACTTCAGATGAAAGAAAAGAACATTCCGGTGTGGGGAGAGATTGAGCTGGCATATGTGTGCGGCAAGGGAGATATCCTTGGTATTACAGGAACCAATGGAAAGACTACAACTACTTCACTTCTGGGTGAGATTATGAAGAATGCTTATGAAAGTGTGTTTGTTGTGGGAAATATTGGAAATCCGTACACCACTGTAGCGGCTGATACAAAAGAAGATTCGGTTATTGTAGCTGAGCTTTCCAGTTTTCAGTTAGAGAGCATTCACACATTCCGGCCGAAGGTAAGTGCTGTGTTAAATATCACACCGGATCATTTGAACCGTCATCATACCATGGAAGCTTATATTCAGGCAAAAATGGATATTGCAAAGAATCAGACTGCAGAAGATGTCTGTGTGCTGAATTATGAGGATAAGGTTACCAGAAATATGGCAGAAAAAATCTCTGCCAGTGTCATATATTTCAGCAGTGCACATAAACTGGAAAAAGGAATCTTTTTAGATGGAGATTCTATCATCTATAAACCGGTGCAGGACGAAGAAGGGATTTTTGTGTGCAAGACCTCGGATTTACAGATTCTGGGTGTGCACAATTATGAAAATGTGATGGCAGCAGTTGCCATGGCAGCCGCTTATGGTGTAGATATGGATATTATTCGTCATACGGTTACTTCTTTTAAAGGGGTAGAACACAGAATCGAATTTGTGGCAGAGAAAGATGGAGTTATTTATTATAACGATTCGAAAGGAACCAATCCGGATGCGGCAATCAAGGGAATTCAGGCTATGGTAAGACCGACGATTCTGATTGGCGGTGGCTATGATAAGCAGTCAGATTTCCATGATTGGATTCGCAGTTTTGACGGAAAAGTACGTTATCTTGTACTGATTGGTGCCACCAGAGAACAGATTCAGAAGGAAGCTGCGGAGTGTGGATTTACCAACTGTATCTTGAGAGATACTTTTGAAGAAGCACTGGATACCTGTGTGGAATTGGCAAGACCGGGAGATGCAGTTCTGCTTTCGCCTGCATGTGCAAGTTGGGGCATGTTCCCGAACTATGAAGTGCGAGGAAATGAATTTAAAAAATATGTACAACAGCTTTAAATAATCTATGATCAAAAAGGGAATATATGATTAAAAAGGGTGTGAGTATAGTTGGCAGAAGAAAAAAGGAACGAACATAAGGATTATGTGCTGGTTGTGACAGTTTTTCTTCTGGTAATTGTGGGTCTGGTTATTTTGTACAGTGCCAGTGCCTACAATGGAAGAGTGAAGTTTCTTGATTCTTTTTACTACTTGAAAAAGCAGGTTTTTGCTACGATACTCGGAATTTTTTGTATGTATATTGTAGCCGGAATTGATTATCATGTCTGGCAGAAAGTAGCGGTTCACGGCTATCTGGCTGCAATCGGATTATCTGTTGCGGTTATGCTGTGGGGAAAGGAATATAATGGGTCCAAAAGATGGTTGTCTTTGGGCCCATTTTCTTTTCAACCATCGGAATTTTCCAAGGTGGCACTGATTGTTTTTATTGCATGGGTGGTAACGCGTAACCGGAAAAAGATTGGGAAAATGAGAACCCTGATTAAGATTATGATTTATATTTTACCCATTGTAGGACTTGTGGGGGCTAGTAACTTAAGTACATCAATCATTATTCTGGGAATTGGTGCGCTGCTTATTTTTGTGGCAAGTCCAAAATATGCACAGTTCATTGGCCTAGGTGTAACAGCAGTGGGATTTATGGGAATCTTTCTGGTACTGGAAAGTTATCGTCTGGAGCGTATTGCAATTTGGAGAAATCCGGAGCAGTATGAGAAGGGATATCAGACGCTGCAGGGACTCTATGCCATTGGAACAGGTGGACTGTTCGGAACAGGGCTTGGAAACAGTATACAGAAACTGGGTTTTGTACCGGAAGCGCAGAACGATATGATTTTTTCTATTGTCTGTGAAGAACTGGGTGTAATCGGAGCATGTGGAATTATTCTGTTATTTTTTATTTTAATCTGGCGTTTTTTTCTGGTTTCCGTGCGGTGTAAAGAACTATTCGGAAGCCTGATTGCAGCAGGAGCCATGGTACATATGATGATTCAGGTAATTTTAAATATTGCGGTGGTAACAAACACCATTCCCAATACAGGGATTACACTCCCATTTATCAGTTACGGAGGAACATCGGTGGTTTTCCTGCTGGTGGAAATGGGACTTGTACTAAGCGTTTCAAATTGGTACAATAAATACGATGACACATCGGGCACAAGGTAAATCCAAAGTGTAAAACAGGTGTGTACTGACAGGGGACAAAACAAGGGGGAACCGTAAATGGTGGAGAAAGAAAAACCAAGCAAAAGAACGATACGACGGGGAATTGCAGTTTTAGTGATTCTTTTTGTGATGCTGGCCTGTATACTTATGATAACACTTCTTCTTGTATTTCAGATACGTAAGATAAAAGTAACCGGAAACACTTATATTACTTCCGGGGAGATACAAGACTGGGTGGAACAAGATGATGCATTTGGCAATTCATTGTATCTGATGTATAAAGTACATTTTACAGATTTTCCATTACTTCCTACGATGGAAGATGCGAAGATCAAAATGGTAAATCCGTGGACGATTCAGGTTGATGTTGCAGAGAAGAAAGCAGTTGGTTATATTGTTATGCCAGACGAAGAATGTGTGTATTTTGATGAGGATGGGATGGTACTTGCCAAGACTACAGAGTGGTGGGATAATATCCCGAGAGTAGATGGAATCAGCTTAAGTGATGTAACACTTTATGAAGAACTTCCGGTCAGCAAAGAGAATAAAAAGGCATTGAAAAGTTTACTGGAGATTAGTACTACACTTGCCAGACATGAACTGGTGCCGGCCAGTCTTTCCGTGGTAGATTCCGAAGTATATCTGTATTTTGGAAACAAATGTGTGATTTTGGGACATGAAAATATTGAAAACCGGATTGAACAGATTACACCTATTTTAGAAAAACTCGGAGACCAGAAGGGTACGCTTCATCTGGAAGATTATAACGAAAAAAACACGACAATAAGGTTTGAAAAAGATTTTCTGCCGTCCGAAGCAGAAGGTGCTGCAGAAAATGCAGAATAAGCTGTTTGAAATGCCGAAAAAAATGAGAAAATATATAAAATTCTATTGAAATTTGAAGAGAAAAAATATATTATAAGGTTATATATAGCCTAATATATAATCAGTGGAGTATAAATGAAGCAACGAAGGAGGAGAAACTCTTGTTAGAAATTAAAACAAATGAATCAGAAGCAGCAGCAAAAATAATAGTAATCGGTGTTGGCGGTGGTGGAAATAACGCTGTAAACCGTATGATTGATGAGCAGATTGCCGGGGTTGAATTTATTGCAATCAACACAGATAAGCAGGCACTTCAGCTCTGTAAGGCTCCAACTTTAATGCAGATTGGGGACAAGCTTACCAAAGGGCTTGGAGCGGGAGCCAAGCCGGAAATTGGTGAAAAGGCAGCCGAAGAAAGTGCAGAAGAGATTTCCGCAGCACTGAAAGGCGCAGATATGGTATTCGTAACTTGTGGAATGGGCGGTGGAACCGGTACAGGTGCAACTCCGATTGTGGCTCGTATTGCGAAAGAACAGGGAGCACTTACCGTAGGTGTTGTTACAAAGCCTTTCCGTTTTGAATCTAAGACACGTATGAACAATGCCCTTCAGGGAATTGAAAAGTTAAAAGAGAATGTAGACACACTTATCGTTATTCCAAATGATAAGCTGTTAGAGATTGTAGACAGAAGAACCACAATGCCAGAGGCACTTAAGAAAGCCGATGAAGTTCTTCAGCAAGGTATCCAGGGTATCACAGACCTGATTAATGTTCCATCATTAATCAACCTTGACTTTGCCGATGTTCAGACTGTAATGACAGATAAAGGAATCGCTCATATCGGTATTGGACAGGGCAAGGGTGATGATAAAGCTCTTGAAGCTGTTAAGCAGGCGGTTGCCAGTCCACTTCTTGAGACAACAATTGCAGGAGCATCGCATGTTATCATCAATATTTCCGGTGATATTACCCTTATGGATGCAAGTGATGCGGCAGAGTATGTTCAGGATCTTGCAGGCGAGGATGCAAATATCATCTTCGGTGCAATGTATGATGACTCTAAGGCTGATGAAGCTACAATCACTGTTATTGCAACGGGACTTCACAGTGTGGGTGGAACAGCGTCTAAGTTGCAGTCAAGACTGGAGCATAAAGCAAGTATGTTAGCGGGTGCAGGACAGCTTAACAATACACAGAATCTGACAAGACCAGAATTTAATACATCTACAGAAAGACCGGCTTATGGAGCAAGAACACAGCAGACATCAGATATGCCACAGCTTCAGACACCAAGAACTCCTGTAAGTAATGTGAAAGAACAGTCAATCAAGATTCCGGACTTCTTTAAGAAGTAAGACTAGAGAATCATAGTGAAAACAAAATAGTATCATAAGTTAAAAAGACATGTCATTATGACATGTCTTTTTTTGTGTCGAAGGAAACCGGAAATTCGACAACTGTTTTTGACAAAAAATAAAAAGGACATACGGGTATAATAGGTCTTGCTTAAGTACCAAATCGATTTAGTGCCTGAAGAGGAAGAAGGAATTATATGCAATATGAATTGTATATAGACGTGTTTTTTCTGGAAAATTTTATGATGGATTTTATTGTACTCATGGCAGTGAAGCGGAGCATGCATAAGCATGGTTCTGGAGATTCCGTGTGCCTGGGGGCTTTGATGGGAGCATTACTTACCAGTGGGCTTTTGTTCATACCTGTACCATATGCAGGAAAACTTGCATTATCACATACGCTGATTAACACTACAATGGTAATTATAGGACTCAGAATAAGAAAATTGAGAGAATATATAAATTCAATTATTTCTTTATATATCTTTAGCTTTCTAATAGGAGGAATTATTTCCTGCATAGAAAACGTTGCAGGGAACTATATGAAAGCGGGAAGCCTGTTTTTTGGAATTGCAGTGTGCAGCTATTTTGTATTCCGAAAGATATTGGACTATCTGGAAACTCTGTTTAAATTACCTTTGCAATACTGTCAGGTTATACTGACTTTCAAAGACAGGTCTTGTACGGTAGAGGCTCTGATTGACAGTGGAAATAACTTAAGTGACAACATTACAGGAGAACCAATACATATTATTACATCTAAAACAATAAAAAAATTAACTGATACAAATAAAGTAGAGAAAATACGATATGTTCCTTACCATACAATTCAAGAAGAACAAGGTGTCCTTCCGATTATCAGACTAGACAAAATGCAGATTTTAGGAGAAAAAGCAAAGACGGTTTTGAATCCTGTCATCGGTATTTCATCTAAGGAAGAGTTCGAAGGAGGAAAATTTGAAATGATATTAAATCCAGAGGATTGTTGAGGAGGAGTTAATTATGATGATAAAAGTAGCAGTACCCAATCAGTTTAAGATGAGAATAGCCGCACCGTTTCGTACGATTTTGTTCCCGGATAAGCAGGAAATTCATTATATAGGTGGAACAGATGTATTGCCACCTCCATTGGAGGCAGAGAAAGAAAATGAAATGATTATGTGGCTTGGGACGGAGAATGAAGAAAAAGCCAGAAAAACATTGATAGAGCATAATTTGCGGTTAGTTGTATATATTGCAAAAAAATTTGACAATACAGGAGTAGGAATCGAGGACTTGATTTCGATTGGGACGATTGGACTGATTAAGGCGATTAATACGTTTAAGGTTGACAAGAATATCAAGTTGGCAACTTATGCTTCCAGATGTATTGAAAATGAGATTCTGATGTATTTAAGACGGAATAGCAAAACGAAGATGGAGGTTTCTATTGATGAACCATTAAATGTGGACTGGGATGGAAATGAATTGCTGCTTTCCGATATTCTGGGGACGGAAGAAGACGCAGTGTCCAAAGATATGGAAACAGAAGCAGAGCACAAAGTTTTACATAAAGCAGTAAACCGCCTGCCGGGAAGAGAACGCATGATTGTGCAGATGCGTTTCGGAATTGGAACTGCAGACGGGGAAGAAAAGACACAGAAGGAAGTGGCGGATTTACTTGGAATTTCCCAGTCTTATATCTCAAGACTGGAAAAAAAGATTATGCAGCGCCTGAAAAAAGAAATAGATCGTTAAGGAGTAACTCCTTAACGATCCCATTTATCTGCAAGATTCTGAATCTGGGATTCAAATTTTGCAAGG
>CAKRCD010000025.1 GCA_934307065.1 uncultured Bariatricus sp.
AGTTCGTTGTTTCTGTCTCAGCGACAGCTTATTTATAATATCATAAGCGTTTCGCTTTGTCAACAGTTTTTTATTTTCATCTTAAATCTTTTTGTCATCATCGCTCACACTCAAGTGGCTGTCCTGACGACAAATGGTATCTTACCACTTCCTTCTGGAATTGTCAATACTGTTTTTATTATTTATTCAATTCAGAATATTCTGACATTTTAACATTGACAAATCTATCTTTGAAGTGTCAAAACAATTTACCGGTTCATCAGAATAACTGCATCGCTTCATTCAGATTTTTGACTCCTACTATCTGGATTCCTTTTATATTTTTTACGCTTTCTACCGAAACTGTCGGCATAATGCATTTTGCAAATCCCAGTTTTTTGGCTTCTGCTACCCGTTGCTCCGGCATACTTACCGCACGCACCTCTCCATTTAAGCCCACTTCACCAAATATAATCGTTCCTTCTTCTACCGGGTGATTCTTATAACTTGACACAATTGCCATCACAATTCCCAAATCCAGTGCAGGCTCATTAATCTTAATCCCACCTGCAATATTTACATAAGCATCATAATTAGACAGCCGGTATCCAATTCGTTTCTCTAGAACAGCCATCAGAAGATTTACCCTGTTATAGTCAGTTCCTGCTGCCGTTCTTCTCGGCATTCCGAAATTGCTCTCACATACCAGTGCCTGTATTTCCAACAAAATAGGGCGCGTTCCTTCCATGGAGCATGCTACTACAGAGCCTGAAGAATCTTCCAGTCTTCCATTTAGCATGAATTCCGAAGGATTTTTTACCTCTGTCAAACCATTTTGGCGCATTTCAAATACACCAATTTCATTCGTAGAGCCAAATCTGTTTTTTACTCCACGTAAAATTCGATAGGAAGCATGCCTGTCCCCTTCGAAATATAGCACGGTATCTACCATATGTTCTAATACTCGTGGTCCCGCCACTGTTCCCTCTTTTGTTACATGCCCTACAATGAAAATAGTAATGTTGAGTCCTTTTGCCAACTGCATTAGCGTATTGGTTGCCTCGCGAACCTGGGACACGCTTCCCGGTGCAGAGCCCACTTCTTCACTGTACATAGTCTGTATGGAGTCTATCACAACAACCTCTGGTTTTTCCCGTTCAATAACACCTTTAATCAATTCAAGATTTGTTTCGCACAATAGCAAAAGATTATCGGTAAATTTACCCATACGCTGGGCACGTAATTTAATCTGCCGTAGCGATTCTTCACCCGATATATACAAGACCTTTCGTTTTTCCCGTGTCAGATTTTGGCAGACCTGCAAAAGCAATGTGGATTTTCCGATTCCCGGGTCACCTCCAACCAATATCAGAGAACCGGGAACAATTCCACCACCAAGGACACGGTCCAGTTCTTCCATTTGGGTACCGACACGTTCTTCTGCCTCAGTTTTTACCTGCGACAAAGGAACCACATTCAATTCCTGATATTCTCTTGCGCCTACTGATTTAGACGCGGTAACCTTCTCTTCCACAAAAGTATTCCATTCCCTACATGCCGGACATTGACCCAGCCATTTACCAGCCTCATGTCCACAATTCTGACAGAAATATATGGTTTTCTTTCCTTTTGCCATTCCTCTGACTCCTTCTATTTTATCTTATTTATCTTACTGCTTATTGCATAAATGAAAAGGGCTGTCAAAAGCAGCCCTTTCTTTGCCAATATGCATCTGAAATTATCATCTGTCTCCAGATATTTTTTTATTTCTTTATCACTTTTACATCTACACTTTCCTTTGCAAGTTCTGCGCTGATGCTGAGCTTTCCACCCAGATTGGTTGTCATATCTCCGACATTTATCTCGTTCATATATACTACATACTCTGTCTCAGGCTCTAATTCCAGTGTAATCTGAGCAGTTGTTTCGCCAGATACTGTAAATGTTACCAGTTCATCTGATTTTTTGAAATGTTCTACAACGGTGCCCGGTACAGATTCATAAACAAACATTTCATTTTTTTCAAGCTTGGTAATTTCTTTAAATGTTTTTACTTTATATAAATCTCCTTCAAATTCATATCCATCTTTTTTTGTTTTTTCACTGAGTGTGTAATCTCCGAAACTGAGTGTCCCATCTGCCTCATTTCTGATAAGTTCTTTGACTACTGCCATTTTTAAGTCCTCCTAAGGGTTTTTCTTTTGCATAATGCCAAGCGCCTTCATCCATACGTGAGCAGACTCATGTGAATGAAAGTCCTTTTGACTCTGGCATCATTATATAATAATTAAGCTAATTTTTCTAGCCGTTTATTTTCTTTGTTAAAAATTTTATTTCATTTTTAGAAAAGCTGATGTCTACATAATCTCCTCTGTGAATCTCTCCATTCAGAATCGCTTCTGCTAATTTGTCCTCCAACTGGCTCTGTACCGCACGACGCATTGGTCTTGCACCATATTTCTTATCCATTCCCACTTCTACGATATGCTTCTTCACGGAATCTTTGATATGAAGTGTCAGTCCAAGCTGCTCCTTTGCACGGTTTACTACTTCTTTACACATCAGACCTACAATTTTCTGCATTTCTTCTGTGCCCAATGTATGGAATACGATGATTTCATCAATACGGTTCAGAAATTCCGGGCGGAAAATCTGTTTCACTTCTTCCATAACATTTGCTTTCATACGCTTATAGTCCTGCGCTTTGTCTTCTTTCTGGACAAATCCAAGCTTTTTCGGCTCAATAATGGATTTTGCCCCTGCGTTGGAAGTCATAATAATCACGGTATTGCGGAAATCTACTTTTCTTCCATGAGAATCCGTGATATGTCCGTCATCCAGAACCTGCAGTAAGATATTAAAGACATCCGGATGTGCCTTTTCTATTTCATCAAACAAGATAACAGAATATGGATTCCGTCTTACTTTCTCGCTGAGCTGTCCGCCGTCCTCATGTCCTACATATCCCGGAGGCGAGCCAATCATTTTAGAAACGCTATGTTTCTCCATATATTCAGACATATCTACCCGAATGATATCTTCTTCATTTCCAAACAATGCTTCTGCAAGTGCCTTGGAAAGTTCTGTCTTACCTACACCTGTTGGTCCCAAGAACAGGAAAGAACCGATTGGTCTTCTTGGGTCTTTCAGACCTACTCTGCCTCGTTTTACTGCTTTTGAGAGTGCAACTACAGCATCATGCTGACCGATAACCCGTTTTTCCAGTGTCTTTTCCAATTTTTGTAAACGGGAACTTTCACTTTCACTTAATCGCTGAAGTGGAATTTTAGTCCATGCTGAGATAACATCCATCACGTCTTCCTCTGTCACATCAACAACTTTTCCCATATTCTTCTTATCGAACCGTGCTTTTGCCCGCTCTAACTTTTTTTCTAACTCTTTCTGCTCGTTATGCAGACGGGAAGCTTCTTCAATATCCCCCGCTTTCAGGCTTTCTTCCTTAACAATACCTAATGATTTACACTCGACTTCCATGTGCTGAATATTCTCAGGCACCTTAAATCCACGAAGCTTTACTCTGGAACAGCTTTCATCTAATACATCCAGCGCTTTATCCGGCAAAAATCTGTCATTGATATATCTGCATGACAAATGAACTGCCGCTTCTATAGCTGCATCTGTAATCTGTACTTTGTGATGTGCTTCATATTTTTTCTGAAGTCCTCTTAAAATCGTAATGCTTTCTTCTTCGCTTGGTTCCTCTACCGTTACCGGCTGGAATCTTCGTTCAAGAGCAGCATCCTTCTCGATATATTTTCTATATTCTGTCAGTGTGGTTGCACCGATAAGCTGAATCTCGCCACGTGCAAGAGCCGGTTTTAAAATATTTGCCGCATCAATGGCACCTTCTGCCCCACCTGCACCGATAATTGTGTGAAGTTCATCCAAAAATAAAATAATATTTCCGGCACTTCTTACTTCCCGTATCATGCGTTTCATACGTTCTTCAAACTCACCACGGTACTTAGAACCGGCTATCATTGCAGGCAAATCCAGAACCAGAATCCGCTTTTCTTTCATTTCTTCCGGTACCATACCCGCCGCGATCTGAATGGCAAGACCTTCCACAATGGCAGTCTTTCCAACTCCAGGTTCCCCCACCAGACAAGGATTATTCTTCGTGCGCCTGCTAAGTATCTGCATCATGCGCCCGATTTCCTCATTTCGTCCGATTACAGGATCCAGTCTTCCTTCCTTTGCCTCCAGTGTCAGATCCGTTCCATATTGTTCTATGATACCGCCCTGACTCTCTCCATCTTTCTGACTTTCTGCATATTCCCTTGGGTCGATTCCCATGGCAATCAATAAATCCTGAAACACCTTATTAACATTAATATTTAATGTAGACAACATTTTGGCTGCAATGCAGTCTCCATCTTTCAACATGGCAATGAGCATATGCTCCGTTCCCACTTTTTCCGAATGAAAATTCGCAGCTTCATTTCTGCTTTCTTCCAGAATATACTCTAATCTTGGACTTAATTCTATCGTCTTTCTGGCAGTTGTCCCCTGTTCCGGTGTAGAAACGAGCACATCCATCGCCTTCTTCATCTGCTCTTCGTCCAGTTGGTTCTGTGCAAGCACCTGTCCTGCAACGCCCGTATAGACTTTCTTTAATCCCCAAAGGAGATGTTCGGTTCCCACATAAGGGTGTTTAAATTGTGCTGCCGCCTTTTTCGCAATCTGAAATGCTTCCCAGGCCTGCTTTGTGTATTGACTTTCCACCATAAACTACAACATTCTCCATTTCTATATTTCTATATTTCTACCTGTTTATCCTTCTTCGAATTCATACTCATCATAAATCAAATCTACAATCTCATGCACTTCTTCTCTCGTAATCTTCTTACAGCTTCCATGCGCCAGAAGGATCCGCATCTTCTCCTGCAATTCTTCCAGAGCCTGCAGTTTATTCACATCAATGCTGATGACTGCTCCTCTCCTCTTATCCAATTGCAGAAATCCCTCTCTTCTCAGCACATTATATGCCTTATTTACTGTATGCATATTGATTCCAATATTGTCCGCCATCTGACGCACCGATGGAAGGGTATCCCCCTCATGAATGGTCGAAGTCGCAATTCCAAGAACTATCTGATTCCGAAGCTGGACATAAATGGCCTCTTCACTTTCAAAATCAATTTCGATCAGCATAATGTACCTTCTTTCTCTTTCGCAAGATTGTTATATGTATGGTAGCACAAAAAACCATCCAGGTCAATTCATTTCCATGGATGGTTTTCCGTAAATTCAGCAATAAAATATGAATTCTATTTTTCTCGTCTATGCTTCTGTCTCTTTCTTCTTAAGTACCTGTGACCGGAATACGAAAAACACTATCAGAAATCCCACCAAAGAGACTGCTGCAGCCACAAGAAATACTGCATTACATCCATTTCTGATATTTTCCGCATTGGCAGCGTCGCTGACGGTATTGATTTCATACGCTACTCCGTAAAAGGAGGAGCTGATACTTCCCGAGAGAGAAGTTACAAAAGTAACAAGTGCCGTCCCTATACCGATTTCTTCTGTTTGCAATGTCCGTTGTACCGCAGGGGTAATAGACACCGCACGAAAGCCTTCGGAAATTCCGGTTAAAGCGAGTAGAAAATAAATCAGGAAAACAGAAGTTGTTGCAGTTGTAAATCCAAGTACTGCCATCGGAACCGCTACAAAAAGGGTCGCAATCGCCATAGCTTTCCAGTTGTTCTCATAGGCTTTCCCTACCCATGCCCCGGCTGCTGCCGGAAGAAGCATACAGATAATGGTCCGTGGCATTTGAAGGGAGCCTGCAAGTCCCGTTGAAGTTCCAAGAACTCTGGTCGCCACAATGGGAATATAGGTATTCATGGCAGCAAGATAAAAATATGCCAGAAAGCTGATTATGAGCAGTGTGGTATATTCTTTATTTTCAAATAATTGTAGGGGAATCACCGGTTCCTGTGCTTTTTCTTCTACTTTAATCAAAACAAAAATTGCCAGAATTCCCAACACAACCCCAGCTATTACCATTGGGTTTGTCCACCCTACGGTTGGCGCATAATACAGGGCAAGCAAAATACTGACCAGTGCAGCCACAAGTGCAAGGATTCCTCCTACATCAATAGCAACCTTTTCTTCCCGCTTTTTATTTGGCAGATTCATGCCTATTAGTACAACTCCGATAATCAGGGGAATTACCGGAACTAAAATCGCCAGTTCCAAATATCCCAAATCCGTGAGGACTCCGGCTATAATACTGCCGCCAAATCCACCAATCGCAATTGCTGCTGCCAGATATCCCATTACTTTCGGAACATCCTTCTTTTCATTGATCAGTCCAACAATAATATAAGGTGCGGCAGTAAATGTCCCCTGTGCCAGTCCCACAATCAGTCTGAGAATCATAAGCGGAAGAATGGAATGCACAAATGCAATTCCAATCCCGGCAAACGCACAGATAATTCCTGATACGATTACGATATTTCTCCGCCCTGTCAAATCTCCCAATTTGCCACCAATCGGCGTCATGATAGTCACTCCAAGCGCTCCTAAGATTGAAAATAGTGACACATATCTAAGTGCACCTACTGATTCTAAAATAGATGAACCAAGTGTGGAAAGTGCCAGTCCCGACATCGCAACTGAAAGCATGATGCAAATACACCCTGTCTGTACTGCATTTTTCTTTCCTTTTGGAAGCGGAACCGCAACTGTTTGTTCTGTTTGTGTATAAGACATATCTTTCCTCCTTTGCAGTCTACATGAAAGATTTTATTCTTTGGTAGTATTCCACAAACATGGAAAAATATTTCCCGGAACACAAAAAGAGATTGCTGCGTTCTTGCAACAACCTCTTTGAAATTTCATTATTCGATTTTACAAAATTTAGCTTATTACCAGATTCTGTTCTTTCATTACATTGATGACTTCATCAACATATTTTTCGCAGATTTCCTGTGTCTCCGCTTCCACCATAACACGGATAACCGGTTCCGTCCCACTTTCACGGACTAAGATTCGTCCATTTTCACCTAATGCTTCCGTCACTGCTTCAATAGCTTTCACAACTTCCGGATTTTCCCTTGCTGTTTTCTTATCTGCCACACGCACATTTTTCAAAAGCTGCGGATAAATCGTCACTTCTTCTGCAAGCTTTCCAAGGGTCTGCTTTGTTTCCATAATCACTTCCATGATCATTAAGGATGTCAGGATACCATCACCTGTAGTAGCGTGTTTTGCAAAAATCACGTGACCGGACTGTTCTCCACCTAACATGAAATTATTCTGAACCATATTTTCGTATACATATTTGTCTCCGACTTTGGTCTTTTCATATTTCATGCCGATTTTATCGCAGGCTTTGTAAAGTCCTAAGTTTGACATAATGGTGGTTACAATAGTATCTCCATTTAACTGTCCACGCTCTTTTAAATATTTTCCGCAGACATAGAGAATTAAATCTCCGTCTACTACATTTCCATTCTCATCAACAGCAATACATCTGTCTGCATCACCGTCATAGGCAAATCCTACATCAAGTTTGTTTTCTCTTACATATTCTTGAAGCACATGGATATGGGTAGAACCACATTCTGTATTGATGTTGGTTCCATTCGGCACGTTATTGATTACATAAGTTTTCGCTCCCAGTGCATCAAATACACTCTTCGCAATGGAAGATGCACTTCCGTTTGAGCAGTCAAGACCCACTCTCATTTCCTTAAAGGAACGGGTAGCCAGTGAAATCAGATGTCCTATGTAGCGGTTTCTTCCTGCTGCATAGTCTATGGTGCGTCCGATATTTTCTCTCTGAGCCAGTGGAAGTTCTTCTGTTTCGCCATCAATATAGGCTTCAATCTTTTCTTCTACTTCTGCTTCTATCTTATGTCCTTTGCTGTTAATCAGTTTGATTCCATTATCGTAATATGGATTGTGGCTGGCTGAAATCATGATTCCGCAATCGAAATCCTCTGTTCTTGTAACATAGGAAACACTCGGTGTTGTAGTTACATGGAGAAGATATGCATCTGCTCCTGATGCAGTAAGTCCTGCTGCAAGTGCATATTCGAACATGTAGCTGCTTCTTCTGGTATCTTTTCCGATTACAATTCTTGCTTTGTGATCCTGTCCGAAATACCATCCAAGATAGCGTCCTACTTTAAATGCATGTTCTACGGTCAGCTTTACATTTGCTTCTCCACGGAATCCGTCTGTTCCAAAATATTTTCCCATTGTTTTACTCCTTTTTCTTTAATTTTCTGTTTGAAAACGTTTTGCCTGTTCTTCAATCAAATCATTATCATCAAAGTAATTAATCTTCATTGCATCTTTCACTTCTTTCAGAGTTTGGGCTGCAACTTTTTCAGCCTTTTCGCTTCCTGCCCGAAGGATTTCATATATATCAGGGATTTTCTTCTCTAATTCTTTTCTTCTGGCACGAATCGGTGCAAGTTCTTCCTGCATAACCGCATTTAAGAAGCGTTTTACTTTCACATCGCCAAGACCGCCTCGTCTATAGTGGTCTTTCAGTTCATCCAGATTCTGGTATTCCGGTAAATATTTTGCAAAATGTTCTTCCTTACAAAATGCATCCAGATAAGTAAATACGCAGTTTCCTTCTACCTGTCCCGGATCAGAAACCTTGAGGTGATTCGGGTCTGTGTACATACTCATAATCTTTTTCTGTACTTCTTCTTCTGTATCAGATAAATAAATACAGTTACCAAGAGATTTACTCATCTTTGCTTTGCCATCAATTCCAGGCAGACGGCAGCAACTTTCATTTTCCGGAATCAGTGCTTTCGGCATTATCAGCACTTCATCATAAGTACTGTTAAACTTATGCACAATCTCACGACACTGTTCAATCATTGGAAGCTGGTCTTCCCCAACCGGTACTGTGGTTGCTTTAAATGCAGTAATATCAGCAGCCTGACTAATCGGATAGGTAAAGAATCCCACCGGAATACTCGTCTCAAAGTTCCGCATCTGAATCTCAGATTTTACCGTTGGATTTCTCTGCAGTCTCGAAACAGTTACCAGATTCATATAGTAAAATGATAATTCTGTAAGTTCCGGAACCTGGGACTGAATGAAAATAGTTGATTTTTCCGGATCAAGTCCGCAGGACAAATAATCCAGTGCTACTTCTATAATATTCTGTCTTACTTTTTCCGGATTATCTGCATTATCTGTAAGTGCCTGTGCATCTGCAATCATGATGAATATCCGGTCATATTCTCCCGAATTCTGTAATTCTACTCTTCTCCTTAATGACCCAACGTAATGTCCTACATGAAGTCTTCCCGTCGGGCGGTCACCTGTTAATATAATCTTTTCCATTATCCGTTCCTCTCTATTATTTATGGGTCAGTCCTCTGCCCTTTTCTTCCTCTTCATTCTATTTTAAAAATGCCGGTCTGCTTTGTCAAGCACTGCACCCTAAACACCGGCTGCTCTCCTTAATCTGTCCATTCTCGCATCCAATTCTTTGCTCAATCTTGCACATTCAAGCAGCTCTTGTTCCATATCACTTGTAAACTCATTCGTTTTCTTGTAATGTAATTGATGTTCCAAACTCGCCCAGCAATCCATTGCAATGGTCCGAAGCTGGATTTCTACTTTCATGCTACGCTTCTCACTGTGCAGGAAAATCGGAACAGCAACAATCAAATGCAGACTCCGGTATCCATTCTCCTTTGGATTCTGGATATAATCTTTTTTCTCTATTAATGTGATATCATCCTGTTTTAGAAGTGCATCTGCCAGATTATACACATCCTCCGGGAAGGAGCATGTAACCCTCACCCCTGCCACATCATTCAAATTTTCTTCAATTGCAGAAATGGAAATCGGAATCCCCTTTCTTTCCATCTTTTCCTTGATACTCGGAATCTTCTTTAATCTGCATTTAATACTGTTAATGGGATTCCGGTCATGCTGAAGTGAAAATTCTTCATCCAGAACGCGGAACTTGGTTTCTATTTCCATAAGGGCACATTGATAATAGGTCATCAGCTTCTGGAATTCCATTCCCTTTCTCTCCGCCCATTCAAATGCACCTGTACTCATTATCAGTTCTTGAGCAATTCTCTTATACGCATCTTCTTTTTTCATTATACTTACCTTATCCTCTGTTCTATGCATATGTTCCTACGCACAAGTTCTTATGCACGTGTCCTTATGCACAAAAGACCCCAAATGTTCTCTGGGGTCTTCTTATATTACTTCTATTCTTCCGCTTCTGCAGGCAATACAGATGTACAGTGTGGGCATCTTGTTGCGTCAATCTTCACTTCTGATTTGCAGAATGGACATACCTTTGTAGTAGGTGCTTCCGGTTCTGCTTCCTGTTTCTTTGTAAACTCCGCGTTCAACCGGTTCATTAATTTTATAAAACAGAAGATAACCAATGCCATCAACAGAAAATTAATTACTGCCGTAATAAAGTTTCCATAATTGATGGATGCTGCATTTTCACCCACTCCAAGCTGAATCTTCCATGCAGAAAAATCAATTCCTCCTGTAATCAGGCTGATTATAGGCATAACGATATCATTTACCAGAGAAGATACGATCGTCTGAAATGCACCACCGATAATTACACCGACTGCCAGATCCATTACATTCCCTCTGCTGATAAATGTCTTAAATTCTGAAACGAAACTTTTTGCTGCCATTTGTACTTCCTCGCTTTCCACTACAACACATGAAAATTCTTAGATTCTTTTGATAATTGATAAAGCAGTTTCTTCATTGCTTCATCCTGAAGTTCCCCACGAATAACAAGCCGGAACCGTGCTTCTTCCTGATTCTCTTCCAGCACCTTGAAATCCTTCATATGAAAACCATAATCCCCAATCATCGTGAGAATTGCTGATGCCCCATTTAATTGATTCGGTCTTGTCAGCTCCATTTTCACATATCCATTACCGCTTTCTTCTGCCTCCGCCAAAATAGGCTGAACCACTTCCGGATTCCAGTCATAAATCAGACCATACTCGTATTTTCTGGCAACTTCCATCATCTTTCGCACAAATGCAGTATACTCTATTTTCAGCTCCGGTGCAACATCTTCCGACAGACGCGCAAGAATTTCTGCCTCCCGCTCTGCCTTATAGATTTCATCACCTGACGCATATTTTACCTCAGCTACATGTTTCGCAGCCTCCATCCGCCGGAGAAACAATTCTTTTATCTGAGGATCAATCCGGTCAATCTCTTTTCTTATCTCTGCTAATGTCATTTTCCTTTACCACCAAATAATATAAATTAAAGTCAAACTCAATCCCACACAGAACAGTATAAGTCCAAATGAAAAGCTCCTTTCAATAATGCGCTGGCTCGCCAGGACTTCTTCCTACCATATGAGCACACACTCTTGATACTTCTTTTCTTTATTTATAATTATTCCAAAATTCATCTGCTGTATTAATCAAATGCAATACCATCATCTGACTCGCCATGTCTCCATCACGCACTTCTATATAATGTATTATTTGTTCCCATTCACGAATACTAGCATGTCTTCTTTCTTCTGTAACAGATGTTTTAGAAGTAATTCTGAGTATATTGTCCATCATGTTATCTAACATATTCACTATAATACTATTTTTAGTCTTTTCTTTTATCGTTGTATGATTATCTAATTCTCGATATGCATATTCTTCATGTTCTGCCACTTTCATTCTTTGGGTATTATATTTTAATCGTTCAATGTCCTGCGCTGTCATTTCTGCTATATTCCAAATTAATAATTTCGGTTCAATCAAGAGTCTGACCTGAAAGGATTCTTCTATCGTCTTTTTATCAATTGGAGCAACATATGTTCCTGATTTAGCTCTCACATATAACCACTTTTCTTCTTTCAACCGATCAATTGCAATTCGAACCGCTGGTCTTGTAACATTATATATTTCACAAAGTTCTCTCTCGCTTATTTTTGTATTTTCCGATAATACACCAGATAAAATCTTATCTTTGATATCCTGTACAATCTGTTCTTCAATACGAATATTCTCCAAACTTATTTTCCTCCATCAATAACACATTCTCATACATACAACACATTACTAGAATAGCAGTTTCCCTTTACGTTTACAACAATTATTTCCTTAAAAAGGGCATGTAAAAAAACACAAGTTTTTCACACGCCCTTAATATTCATCTTATGTATTATCTCCTTTTTTATACATTCCGATGCCAAGCAAAGCTAGTATCATTGCCATAATTGGATTTAAATATGTATTCATACTATATAAGGCATATCCATTCCTTCCGAATACCTCGACACCTAATGTTGCCACATAAAACGCACCAGCCGCACTCCATGGAACAAGCGGTAACATCATCGTTCCAGAATCTTCCAACGTTCTAGATAAAACCGATGCCGGCATTCCCTTTTTTTCAAATTCCTCTTTAAACATTTCTCCGGTAATAATAAAGGCCGGATAAGAAGAACCTGCACATGCTGCAATCAAGAAATTAATAAATAGTGCGCTGCCAACTAACGCCACTCTCGTTTGACAATGTTGTAACAGCGGTCTGGTAGCAATTTTCAAAAAACCGGCTTTATCTATAATTGCCGCATAAGCATATCCACAATATACTACTATTACTATACCCGCCATTGATTTCATGCCACCACGATTTAATAATATCCCTATCGCCTCCGCAATTTCTCCATCGTATACCAAAGATACTGAAAATCCTTCTACTCCGCTTGCAATCCCTTGTACAATTGGGAATCCTTGAATAACACCTCCTAAAAAAAATGCTATTGCTGATGAGATAATCATAACTAAAACGGGAGGAATTTTTAAGAAAGCCCCAAAAAGCAGAATAATAAATGGCAAAATCAACAAAAAATTCCAATCATATATCTTATCTAATGATTGCATCATATCTATCGCACTTGCCGGAAATTCATTTGAGGAAATAAAAATCCTTTTCCCACAAATCCAAAAAAACAAAAGCGATAAAAAACTTGCTGGCAATGTTGTCCATAACATAGACTTAATATGACTATAAATACTTGTTCCACAGCACATAGGTGCTAAATTAGTTGTCTCTGATAATGGTGATAATTTATCTCCTACCAAAGCTCCACATATTACAGAAGCTGCAGTAATGTGTAGCGGGATTCCAAATCCTGCTGCCACGCCCATCATAGCTACCCCACCTGTTGCTGCTGACCCCCATGAGGTCCCTGTTACAATTGAAAGAATTGCACATACAAGGAAACTACATACATATATGTATTGAGGACGTAAAAGCTTTAATCCATAATAGATGACCATCGGAATAGACCCGCTAAACATAAATGATGCAATTACAATTCCTATCATCCATATAATTAATATTGCCGGAGTTGCTCTCATTATTTTTTCACAGATTGCACCTTCCAACTCCATATAAGTATAGCCTATTTTTTTTGCTAAAACCCCTGCCACTATTGCTGATAAAATCATCAAAATTTCAATACGAATATGAAAATAAATATATCCTATTGCAACAATTACAGCCATTTGTAGAATTGCCACAATAGATTCCCAGAACTTTGCCTCTCTTTTCGGGATTTCTTTCATAACACCTCACCCTCTCTATGCCTTTTTGGTCATAAACCATCCTGTAAATCCATAGATAATCAGCAGAATAGAGGAAGCCCAAAATGAATAGTAAAATGGTAAAAAGTCTTTAAAAGTGATACCTAATGTAGATACAATCAAAACATGACTTCCACACCAAGGTACTAATGCATTGGTATGCCCTGATCCTTCCAATAAGGATCTTGCCATAGTGAGTTTATCCATTCCTAAATCGTTATATGGCTTTTCAAACATTCCTGCATTTAAAACAACACCTGTGTATGCTGTTCCACCTAAATAAGTACATAATACTGCTGAAATATAAGATGCCAAGACCAGTGTTCCTCTGTTTCCTGTGATTTTACCCATTTTTGATATTAATGCGCTCATAATACCAACTTCTTCCAAAACTCCAGCCAGGATAAATGCGCAGAAGATAATCAACATAATACCCATCATGCTCAGCATTCCTCCCCCTGTCAAAAGCTTGTCAATCTCTGGAATACCTGTGTCTGTCGTATAACCATTATAAAGAGCCTTCAATAATTCTCCAAGATCCTTTCCCTGATAAAAAACTGCGATTCCTAGTGCTAATAATACTCCCAACACCAAAACCGGAAGAACTGGTTTTTTCCTTGCTGCCAAAAAAACTACAACAATAATTGGAAGCAATAATAACAGATAATTAATATTATATTGAGCACTGATTCCATCAATCAGAAATTGAATCTTTTCCTTGTCCATTCCGTTTCCTGCATATTTGAGACCCATAAATGCAAATATGACCGCTGCAATCAAACCGCCAAGACCACTTGTCGGAATCATTTTTTTCCACACATCAAGTACATCTTCTTGTGTCATTGCTGCTCCTAAATTGGTCGTATCTGACAATGGACTCCATTTATCTCCAATCCAGCATCCACTTACAATCGCTCCACCAGCAATTCCTACAGGGACGCCAATTCCATTTGCAACCCCCATAAGTGCCACACCTACTGTCGCACAAGTCGTCCATGATGATCCTGTAGCAATGGATACAATTGCCGAAGAAACAAATGCCGCAATTAAAAATGTTCCTGGGGTTAATATCTTCAATCCCATCACAACCAATGCTGGAATCGTACCACTTGCTAACCAAGATGCACTAATCAAACCAACCATGAGAAGTATGATTACAGCTGACATCCCTTTAGAAAACATCTTTAATATACTCGCATAAATTGCTTCCCAACTGATTTTTAGTTTCAAAACACCATAAGCAGCTGAAACCAATGCACATAGCAGTATTGCCATACCTGTTGGAAAACGTCCACTAGCAAATATAAAAATCATGACAAATATAAGAACTAATATAAATGATTCTAAAAAACTAATTTCTCTCTTTTGTTCTTTATCACTCATTCCTACTCCTCCTTTCACTAATCTACTTTAAAAATTGTCTGTTGTGCAATATCAGTCTGTAATGCTTCTATCGCAACAGAAATAATTTTCTCTCTAACCTTCTTTTCTTCTTCTTTTGATACTTTCGGATTTCCTACCACATAAGGAATAGAAATTCCCGGAACTATTCTATTCGCTCCGACCGACTTAGAAATAGGTGTAACGGTACAAATATGTACTGCTGGAATCTTTGCCGCTTCTAATTGTTTTACTATCGTTGCACCGCAACGAGTACATGTTCCTCAAGTCGAAGTTAAAATAACACCATCTACTTTTTCTGCCATCAATTCTTCTGCAATTGCTTTTCCAAATTCTTTTGCCCTCACTGTCGGCATTGCTGTTCCGGTGGTAACAAAAACCTTGTTATATAAATGACCAATATCACCTCTATCTTCCATATCTTTTAGTACATCTGAAGGCAATACTCTTTTTCCATCCTCATTAACATATACCGGATCATATCCACCATGTACTGTTTCTGCGTTTGGCAGTTCTGCACCACCATACTCTTCAAGTCTATGAACTACATATTTCATTGCTGCGGAAGCCTCAAGTCGATCTGGGTTTCCTTTTGGAACAAGTCCACCAGTAGTAATTAATGCAATATTTGCTCTTTTTATATCCTTAATTGCAGGGCTTGGTTCTATTTTCTCAAATATTGGCATAGGCAACTCTGTCTTATAAGGTTTTCCGGACATTTTGTCAAGTAACATATCTACTGC
This sequence comes from uncultured Bariatricus sp., assembly GCA_934307065.1. Taxonomy (GTDB): domain Bacteria; phylum Bacillota; class Clostridia; order Lachnospirales; family Lachnospiraceae; genus Allocoprococcus. The sequence continues at coordinate 15,731 of CAKRCD010000025.1, forward strand.
ACGTTCTGCGCCTGTTTTATCTGACATAAATACCTTTCTAATACCTCTCTGAATATATCCATCTTTTTTCGGTTCATCGATCATCTCATTCTTTGCAAGGCGCATAATAAATTCAGACATATTCTTTATTGTCGTGGTCATATAACGGGCTGAGTCTCCACATGGCAAAATATATGCATATCTTCTGTACATTAATACCCCAGGATTATCTTCATTCATAGAACAAACCGCTTCAATGCCTATCTCATATGCACTTTTACATGCTTCTCCGCATGCAACACCATAACGACCTGCCAAAAAAGCTGGACCAGCAACAAACAAGTCTGCTCTTTTTTCCCTCAAAATATCTTTAATTTTTTCTGCCGCTTCTTTATGTTCCACAAAATAAGTGTCTCCACATATAATCGTTGCCACAATCTGCGCAGAATCTCCTAATGCTTTCTGAAGACCGACTCCCGGTCCCACACATCCTTCTCTTACCTCCAATGGATAATCTGCCACTTCTTCTCCACCAATCTGTCCAAAAAATTGATTAATATAATGAACAATCCGCATATCCTGCACCTCCTTTTAATACACTTTTGATGTGAGTTTTGTCATTCCCATACCATTATGCATACTCATAATACTTGAAACTGTTACATATAAACTTCCATCCGGTAAAATACTCTCAGCAGAACCACCCGCTAATATTTTAATTTGTTCTTCATGCCCAATTACCTTATTCATTTTTGGTAAATGCATCTTTTCAATTCTGCTTCCCACATTAATTACTGCATCTGCTTCTGGTGTAGAATCAGTAATCGCTTCTTCCTCACCAATTGCTCCAACAATCATAACTGTACGAATATCACTTTTCTCCGCATTTCTACATAACATCATTAAATCTGCTTCTGGATTTCCACCACCTTCTTCTGGCAAAAGCAATCCATCGAGATCCAACAATTTTGCAATATTGATTGCTCCTGTGCAACATCTTTTTTTATCCGCTAACCCTGGACAAGATGGAGTAAATATAATGCCCTTGAAGTCTAAATCTTTTCCGTGACGTTTATATAGTTCTTTAACAAGTGGATTATTCTGGTGGTCATACGTTGTATATTTATTGGATGCAACCACACAATTTCCGCTTACCAACGCACCATCCATCAATTCATTAGGATGCAATAACGTTGTATGCAATTTTTTTGCATCCACTCCATATACATAATTATCATGAAGCAATCCCTGTGCCATTGCCAAAAATAAAATAGCCACCTTCGGTAATGGTTTTTCTACTTTATCCAATTTATAGTCTTCTATTTTATCAGCTTTAACCTTCACGGCACAAGAAGCTAAATACTTTGCTGCTTTAATCCCCGCCAAGCGAATTGCTGTCTCATGCTCGACCGCTGACAGGTTTTCCTTTTTTTCAGCCACAATGACAACATTATTAAGGGAGGAATAATAACACACTTCGCTTGCCGGCCCTGTCATGTCAATAATCCCTTCTTGAAAACCTACAATTTTACCAGTTGTAACAACTCCAACTCCTTTTAAAACTTTTGTGACACCTTCACCAGTTCCTTCGCAATCTCCTAAAAAACCTGGAAATGCATTTCCTTCCTCATCACACTTAATTCGTGGTTCTATTACATCCTTTACCGGAATAATTCTAATTGATTCGCCTGGTCTGGCTAACTCAATATCAATAGATTTAAATCTTTCATCTTGCAGATATTGAATCAACTCCTCTTTATTAATCTCCAATAGATGATTTTTTACCTGAGTCACTTCACCAAATTGGATATCTTGAATATTCACAAATTCAAGTGTTAATTTCATTTCTTTCATTTTACTCTTCGCCTCCTATTCTGGTTTACCACATAGACTGCTATTTTTCATTTACAAGTTTATTTTCCTTTATAAAGCGCTTTATTTTGTTAAATCTAGTATACCACTTTGTTTTCATTTAATCAATAGCTTTATAGTTAATTTCTATTACTTTATTCACTAAATATTTCATACACCATAAAAATTATACTAAACTTGGAAAAACTTATTGAAGTGAACTAAAAAAAGAGAAGATATCCACTGAAATCTTCTCTTTCTACTCAAAGTAGGAGGATCCGTGCTCCACAACTAATAAATAATTATGGAGCAACCTATCTTCTGATTTTTTATTGAAACGAATTAATGATGAAACAGTCTAAGTCCGGTAAATGCCATTACCATATCGTATTTATTACAGGTTGCAATCACATGGTCATCTCTTACAGATCCGCCTGGCTGAGCAATATATTTCACACCACTCTTATGTGCACGTTCGATGTTATCACCAAATGGGAAGAACGCATCTGATCCAAGTGCTACATCTGTAAGTTTATCCAGCCATGCACGTTTTTCTTCTCTTGTAAATACTTCCGGCTTCTCTTTGAATGTATTTTCCCATACACCATCTGCCAGAACATCCATGTATTCCTCACCCATGTAGACATCAATCGCATTGTCTCTGTCCGCACGTTTAATGTTCTCTTTAAACTTCAGATTCATCACCTGTGGAGACTGTCTCAGCCACCAGTTATCTGCCTTCTGTCCAGCAAGACGTGTACAATGGATACGTGACTGCTGCCCAGCACCGATACCAATTGCCTGTCCATCCTTCACATAACATACGGAATTAGACTGTGTATATTTCAAAGTGATCATAGCAATTGCAAGATCAATCTTCGCTGCATCGGTAAGTACTTTATTATCGGTAACTATATTTGAAAAGAAATCTTCTGTAATCTGTAATTCATTTCTTCCCTGTTCAAATGTAATTCCAAATACGTCTTTATGCTCAATTGGTTCTGGGACATAATCCGGATCAATCTGAATTACATTGTAGTTTCCATTTTTCTTCTGTTTTAAAATTTCAAGAGCCTCTGGTTCATATCCAGGTGCGATCACACCATCTGACACTTCTCTCTTGATCAGTCTTGCTGTGTCTACATCGCACACATCAGAAAGCGAAATAAAATCTCCGAAAGAAGACATTCTGTCTGCGCCTCTTGCCCTTGCATAAGCACTTGCAAGTGGGGAAAGCTCGCCAAGATCGTCTACCCAGTAAATCTTTGCCAGTGTATCACTAAGCGGAAGTCCCACTGCTGCACCTGCAGGAGATACATGTTTAAAAGAAGTTGCTGCAGGAAATCCTGTTGCTTTCTTAAGTTCAGATACAAGCTGCCAGCCATTAAACGCATCCAGAAAGTTAATATAACCTGGACGACCGGAAAGTACTTTGATTGGAAGATCACTTCCATTCTTCATATAAATCCGGGATGGTTTCTGATTTGGGTTACATCCATACTTTAATTCTAATTCGTTCATGTCCGTATCTTCTCCTTATTTATTCTTATTCACAATCTTGGTTTCATATTTGCCTGTCGCAATATCTATATATCTGACAAACAAGGAAACTTTATTGTCTTTATTCAAGCTGTTCCAAAGTATTTCTGTAAATGCTGCTATATCATTTGGAATGGAAACCAGTTTTGGTTCTCCTTCAAAACTTGGCAGTGGATTTCCATCACATTTATAAGTGTGGATAAAATGTCCCTCACCTGCAACCGGATTCTCGTATGCAAATGTATAACGGTTGCATGCATCTGGATTGCCATTATTACTTTTCAGAATAGACATTGCATAATTGTATTTTCCATTTTCTGTATGCAGGATCCCGGAAATACGAGGAGTGTAATTTGGTCCGTCCGGTTCGAATTCACGGCTTCTCAGTGACTGTTCAAATGTCATCTGATGATCCATTCCTTCGTAAATCGTATCTGTCTGATCCCCATTTGTCACAATCAGTTTATTTCCAAGTGCTCTGACCGGTGCATAAATAATCAGACTTGGGTCTGTGAGTTTCGACTCATCAAATGCCTGTGTACGAATTCCTTCGCCCTCTTCTACGAATACACGATTCCGGCTGTTTTCGCTTCTTCCCATAATGAAGTATGCTGCAACAGCTTTTGTACCATCCTCTGACTTACCAATGATGATTCCTCTTCCAGGGTAAGAGTTTGACTGCAATTCTTTTTCGATTGACAACATTTCCATGCCGATTCTCCTTTTTATAATTTGTACTTATTTTTAGGTTTGTATTTATAAGTTATATTATAACTGAAACTACTGTATATTTCTATCCTTTTTTTGCAATATGTAAAAATATGTGAAAATGCGTGAAAAAAGATAGGTAAGAAGTTAAAAGTACCTCTTGTTCTTCTTTCAATTTTTAGGTACAATAAAATAATTATCTTATTACGAAAGAAGGTTTATCATGAATCGACGTACAGCATTCGCTGCAGGAATCCGGGACGGAATACCGATCTGTCTCGGTTATTTTGCGGTTTCATTTACATTTGGTATCATGGCAAAAAATGCAAATCTGTCTGCATGGGAAGCAGTTCTCATCTCTGCCACCAATGTTACCAGTGCCGGACAGTTCGCAGGCTTATCTCTAATTACCTCGTCTGCATCTTATATGGAAATGGCATTTACACAGCTCATCATCAATCTGCGCTATTGTCTGATGTCCTGTGCCCTTTCCCAGAAACTGGATGAAAGCACTCCTTTCTTCCACCGGTTTTTTATTTCTTACGGTGTGACAGATGAAATATTTGGAATTTCCGCAGCGCAGAAAGGGAAATTGCATCCCTTTTATTCCTATGGGGCAATCAGCGTAGCTGTTCCCGGATGGGTACTCGGAACCTTCTTTGGTGTGGTATCCGGAAATATTCTTCCGACCAGAATGGTAAGCGCCTTAAGCGTAGCCCTTTATGGTATGTTTATCGCAATCATTGTTCCACCTGCAAAAGAAAATCGTGTCCTTGCCGGAATTGTTATTCTATCTATGGGACTCAGTTTTCTGTTCACAAGGCTGCCTGTATTATCACAGATATCCTCAGGTTTCCGCATTATCATCCTGACCATTCTGATTGCAGGGGTAGCAGCTTACTTTTTCCCGGTTTCTGAAGAAACAGAAAAGACGGAGGTTATTGAAAATGAATCATAATATTTATATCTATATATTTGTTATGGCCGGTGTTACCTATTTAATCCGTCTCCTGCCACTCACACTGATCCGCAAGGAAATTCAGAATAATTACATAAAGTCATTCTTATATTACGTTCCTTATGTGACACTGTCAGTAATGACCTTTCCTGCCATCTTAGAAGCAACTGCAAATATCTGGTCTGCCCTGGCCGGCTTTATCATTGCTCTGATTATGGCATACAAGAAAAAGAGCCTCATTACTGTTTCCCTTTTCTCTTGTATCATGGTTTTCATTGCGGAATTATTCACGGGATTGTAGAAAAAAAGGCAATTTTTATAGAAGTTTTCACTCATTGAAAACTTCTATTTTTTATTTGACATCAATAATGGATTGTGATAATCTATAGTTGTGTTTTGGATAAGATTGAGATTTCACATATTTTTGTAAATCATTTACTATCCTTGATGATTTACAAAAATATGTGATTTTTATATTTTTCAGACATAATTATATTTCAGGAGGGTTCAAGTATTATGAACAAAGGAACAGTTAAATGGTTTAATTCTCAGAAGGGTTACGGATTCATCACAAACGCTGAAAACGGCGAAGACATATTCGTACATTTCTCAGGAATCGCAGGAGAAGGTTACAAGACATTAGAAGAAGGACAGAACGTATCTTTCGAAATCACAGAAGGAAGTCGTGGACTTCAGGCAGTTAATGTAGTTGTAGAATAATTGATGACAATCGAAAAGGACTGAGGCATCATTAAGCTTTCAGTCCTTTTTTGTTACTCTTTTCGTAAAATATCCACTGTATGTGCACATGCTCCCATGAGTTCCATGCGCTCACATGTTGCCAGATGGTACTCAATAAACTTCTCATAAGTCTGTTCGTCCATTGCGTTCAATACCTGCCTCATATAATCAGCCGGACCGTCTGCAGAAATAATCTTCTCTCGTTTTAAACCTGCTGCCTGATTATAAGATGCAATATCTTCCAGACGCACATAATCATACAAATCCTCTCTATCCGGATTGACACGGAATTCTTCTGTAATTTTCCCATTCTCCAGACATTCCAGTATATGATTCTCTTTAAATCCATAAGTCAGAATACTGTATTCATTCATCAGATAAGCAACCAGAATGACACCATTCTTTTTGACTACCCTTTTCGCCTCTGTAAGTGCTTTTACCTTATCTTCAAAGGTATACAGGTGGTACATTGGTCCAAACACCAGTACAAGGTCAAATTCTTCGTCTCCGAAGCGTGAGAGCTTCAGTGCATTCCCCTGATAAGCTTTTACGGAACTGTTTTTCTTTTTCAGAATGCCCAGATTATATTTTACCAGTTCTACCGCAGTCACGTCATAGCCTTCTTCCGCAAGTGCCACAGAATACCTGCCCGTACCTGCTCCTACATCCAATATCTTCTTCGTCTTATCGTCCCCAAGGTACTGATGAATATATTTCATGGATGTAAGAAATTCTACTTTTCCATGTCTGCTGTTCAGACGTTTTTCCTCATTAAATTTGTTATAGTATTGCTCTAATTCTGTCATCATAATTTGTTACCCTAAAAAAATGAGGCATAGGAAATCCTACGCCTCATATAAGTTTCATTCACTCTTACAGTAATCCACCAATTGATACAAACAATGGAGCAAATACCAATGCTACAACTGTCATCAATTTGATAAGAATGTTGATAGATGGACCAGATGTATCTTTGAATGGGTCACCTACTGTATCACCAACAACGGCTGCTTTATGAGCTTCGCTTCCTTTTCCACCGTGATTTCCATCTTCGATGTATTTCTTAGCGTTATCCCATGCACCACCTGCATTTGACATGAAGATAGCCATCATAACACCTGTTACCAGGGAACCTGCAAGAAGTCCGCCAAGAGCTTCTGTACCAAGAATGATACCTACAGCAAGTGGAGAAACAACTGCCATAATACCAGGAACTAACATTTCTTTCAGAGCTGCTGTTGTAGAAATAGCAACACATGACTTGTAGTCTGGTTTTGTCTTACCTTCCATGATTCCCGGCATTTCTCTGAACTGACGTCTGACTTCTTCAATCATCTGATAAGCAGCTTTTGATACAGAAGACATTGTCATAGCTGAGAATAAGAATGGAAGCATACCACCGATAAACAGACCGATAATTACACGGTTATCAAGGATATCAATTGTTTTAAGCTGAACAGCTTCTGCATATGACACGAAAAGTGCAAGTGCAGTAAGTGCTGCAGAACCGATTGCAAATCCTTTACCCATAGCTGCTGTTGTATTACCAACTGCATCAAGTTTATCTGTAATGTTACGAACTGAATGATCTAATCCGGCCATTTCTGCAATACCACCGGCATTGTCTGCGATTGGACCGTAAGCATCTACTGCTACAGTAATACCTGTTGTAGAAAGCATACCTACAGCAGCAAGTGCGATTCCGTAAAGACCACACACTTTAAATGCCACAAAAATACCTACACAGATTAAAAGTACAGGCCATCCTGTAGATTTCATACCTACAGCAAGACCACTGATAATTGTGGTAGCTGCACCAGTTTCAGACTGGTCAGCGATTTCCTGTACATGCTTGTAATCACCAGATGTATAGTGTTCTGTAATAATACCAATAGCCAGACCAACAATCAGTCCTGAAATGATTGCAATTGCTGCTTTAAAATCATCAAATAAATATTTACTTAAAGCAACAGAAACAATAACAACGATAATACTTGCAGCGTATGTACCTGCTTTTAATGCTTTGTGTGGGTTAGAATTTTCATCACCTTTTACAAAGAATGTACCAAGGATAGATGCGACAAGACCACATCCGGCAAGCATAAGCGGATAAACCGCACCTGGAACCTCGAAGTAAATTACACCTAATGTAAGCGCAGAAATCAAAGCTCCTACATATGATTCAAATAAGTCAGCTCCCATACCGGCAACGTCACCTACGTTGTCGCCTACGTTATCTGCGATAACGGCAGGGTTACGTGGGTCATCTTCCGGGATACCAGCTTCAACTTTACCTACAAGGTCAGCTCCAACGTCAGCAGCCTTTGTATAAATACCACCACCAACACGAGCGAATAAAGCGATTGAAGATGCACCAAGGCTGAAGCCCGTGAGGACATCTACATTCTTAGTAAGTAAGTAAATAACACTTACACCTAAAACACCAAGACCTGCAACGCACATTCCCATTACTGCACCACCTGAAAATGCAATAGAAAGTGCTTTGTTCATTCCGCTTTCTTTTGCTGCATTTGCAGTTCTGACATTTGCCTTTGTAGCAACTGTCATACCGATGTATCCAGCAATTGTAGAGAATCCAGCACCAAAGATAAAGCAGACTGCTGTTACCCAGTTACCGATACCTACACCAATTAAAATAAAAAGTACAGCTACGAATACAATAAGAATCTTGTATTCAGCCATTAAGAATGCTCTCGCGCCTTCGCTGATACTACCAGCGATTTCTTTCATTCTGTCATTTCCCGGAGCCTGTTTATTCACTTTTGATGCAAGATATGCTGCGAAAAGTAATGCTACAACGGCAAGCACAGGAACAACTTTGAAAAATGTTTCCATGTTTTCTCCTCCTACTTAGATAATTCTTCAACATGTAAAAATGTTTAATCTGGCACTATTTTATAATGCCGGATTTTTTTTGTCAACAACTTGACAAATGTATTTCTTCTTCCGAACTATCTGTCATTTAATCAGGTGCACTGACAAAAAGTTCTTCCGATCTATTATACTTGACCCTCATGCAAATGTCCATAGCTGTCTTGCTATTTTCATGTCCTTTACCAATCTGTGTTGGAGCCCGACCGGATAATATGGTTATAAACAGCTGCTTTATCTGTGTGCGTACCACAAATCCCTATTTGATCCACTCGCTCATTTTCACTTCAAATGTCGTCCCTCTATGCTTATTTGTATAAACTTCAATCGTTCCTTCATGAACCCGCACAACTTCTCGCACCATCGCAAGTCCAAGCCCCACACCTCCGAGCTCCCGGCTTCTTGACTTATCCACCCGGAAGAACGGTTCGAAGATCTGCTCTCTGAATGCTTCATCAATTCCATTTCCTGTATCCGAAACCGTCAGAACAACTTCGTTCTTCTCCCTTATTGCTGATACCGTAACGGATCCATTCTCCCGATTATATTTAATCCCATTTTCCACAAGATTATATAGCATTCTGTAAATCAGAATATCACTTCCTGTCAAAAATAATTCTTC
>CAKRCD010000026.1 GCA_934307065.1 uncultured Bariatricus sp.
GAGCTGGAAGCAAAGGGCGCCAATAATATTAATCTGGTGACTCCGACTCATTTTGTGCCACAGATTCGGAAAGCCCTTCAGACGGCAAGGAAAAGAGGACTTTCCGTGCCGATTGTCTACAATACCGGTGGATATGAAGAAGTGGAGACACTGAAGCTATTAGATGGCTATGTGGATATCTATCTTCCTGATTTTAAATATTGGAATCCCAGACATGCGAAGCGGTATTCCTTTGCAGAGGATTACCCGGAGAAGGCAAGAGCAGCTTTGGCGGAAATGGTAAGACAGACAGGCAAGCCAAAGTTTGACGATAACGGAATGATGACAAAGGGAGTCATTGTACGGCATTTGTTATTGCCGGGGTGTCTGGAGGACGCAAAAAGAATCGTAAGCTATTTATATCATACTTATGGAGACAGCATTTATATGAGTCTGATGAACCAGTATACCCCACTGGATTCTTTGGATTCAGAACAATATCCGGAATTGAATCAGAAAGTCAAAGAAAAGGTGTATGACTGGCTGGTGGATTATGCCATTTCCCTTGGAGTTACACAGGCATATATTCAGGAAGGGAATACAGCAGAAGAAAGCTTTATTCCACCATTTACCCTGGAAGGAGTATAAAGAAAATGAAAAGAAACATTGATTTGAAAGAGATTTCCGACGGCAGGCTGTATGGAAGTAATGATTTGGTAAAAGCAGACTGCGGAGATTGTCGGGGCTGCTTTGCCTGCTGCTGCGGAATGGGAAATTCGATTATTTTGGATCCACTGGATGTCCATCGGCTTACAACAGGCTTAAATCAGTCTTTTGAAGCATTGCTTGCAAGCTATTTAGAACTGAATGTGGTGGATGGAATTATTTTGCCAAATCTGAAAATGCAGGGTTCCCGCGAATGTTGTGCGTTTTTAAATGAAGCGGGAAGATGTACGATTCATGCAATCAGACCGGGAATCTGCAGACTGTTTCCTTTGGGAAGATATTATGAAAATGGAAGTTTCCGGTATTTTCTGCAGACCCATGAGTGTAAGAAGGCAAACCGGACGAAAGTTAAGGTAAAGAAGTGGATAGATACACTGGAGTTGGGTAAATATGAGACATTTGTAAACCGGTGGCATTATTATTTAAAAGACATGGAAACATTGATTGAGAAGCAGCCGGAGAAAGCCAAAGAAATCGACCTTCAGATATTACAACGGTTTTATCTGACTCCTTATGGGGATGATTTTTATACAGAGTTTGAGCAGAGAATGCAGAAAGGATAAATGACATTATGGCAAAGGTGATTATGGTACAGGGAACCATGTCAAATGCAGGAAAAAGTCTTCTGGCAGCAGGGCTTTGCCGCATTTTTAAGCAGGATGGATACCGGGTTGCTCCGTTTAAATCCCAGAATATGGCATTGAATTCTTTTATCACGGAAGAAGGACTGGAAATGGGACGGGCACAGGTTATGCAGGCAGAAGCAGCAGGAATCCGTCCTATGGTGTGCATGAATCCGATTCTGCTGAAGCCTACGAATCATACGGGCTCCCAGATAATCGTGAACGGAGAAGTTCTGGGAAATATGAGTGCCAAGGATTATTTCGCTTATAAGGTGCAGCTCATACCGGACATCAAAAAAGCTTTCCGCAAATTGGAAAAAGAGGCAGATATTATTGTAATTGAAGGAGCAGGAAGTCCGGCAGAAATTAATCTGCGTGAAAATGATATTGTAAATATGGGAATGGCAGAAATGGTAGATGCACCGGTTCTGCTTGCAGGAGATATTGACAGGGGCGGTGTATTTGCACAGCTTCTGGGAACATTATCTTTACTTGCTGACGAGGAGAAGGAAAGAGTCAAAGGTCTGATTATCAATAAGTTTCGTGGAGATAAGTCAATTCTGGATCCCGGCATTACGATTCTGGAAGAAAAAGGACAAGTTCCGGTTGTGGGGGTAGTTCCGTACATGGATTTGTCGCTAGAAGATGAGGACAGTCTGACCGAGAGATTTGACAAGAAAGAGGCAGGATGGATTGATTTGGCGGTAATCCGCTATCCAAGGATTTCCAATTTTACGGATTTTAATGTATTTGAGCAGATGAAAGGTGTTTCCGTGCGGTATGTCACTTCGGTAAGTGAACTGCAAAGTCCGGATTTGATTTTCCTGCCGGGAAGCAAGAATACCATGGGAGATTTGAAATGGATGCGCCAGAACGGGTTAGAGGCAGCGGTAAAGAAGTGGTCGGAGAAAATTCCGGTCTGCGGAATCTGCGGAGGTTATCAGATGCTTGGAATGGGTATTTCTGATCCTTATGAGGTGGAAGAAGGCGGAGAATTAAATGGAATGGGTCTGCTTCCGTTATATACTATCTTGGAAAAGGAAAAGACCAGATGCCAGACCGAAGGACATTTGAATCCGGTAGAGGGAATTTTCCGGTGCATTTCAGAAATGCCGTACAGCGGTTATGAAATTCATATGGGGAAGACAAGATGGCAGGATGGCAGTCCATGTACCGATACAATCGTATACGATGAAAAGACACAAGTATATGGCTCCTATGTACATGGTCTGTTTGATTATGGAACCATGGCGGTGCGTATGATAGAAGCATTGGCTGCAAAAAAAGGTATTACTTTGGAGCATATGGAATTTTCGGATTATCAGGCATTTAAGGAAATGCAGTATGATAAGCTTGCCGACACGCTCCGGGCATACCTGGATATGGATGCCATTTATGGAATGTTAAGGGAAGCCAGACTGGAGGAATAGCGGTTGGAGAACTATCAGAAAGCATCAGAACAGATTGTGATTACGAAGCCGGATGAAGCGGTGCGCAGACAGGTACAGAAGAATTGGGATATGGTGGCAAAGCCACTGGATGGAATGGGAACATTTGAAGGACTCATTTCCCAGATTGGTGCAATTACAGGGAAAACACAGATTTGTCTGGATAAGAAAGCAGTACTTGTCATGTGTGCAGATAATGGTATCGTGGAAGAAGGTATCAGCCAGAGTGGGCAGGAAGTGACGGAAGCCGTGGCAAGGGAGATGACAAAAGGACTTTCTTCTGTAGGAAAAATGGCAGCTTCTATTGGAACAGATGTATTTCCCATTGATATCGGAATCAATAGTTCTGAAGAAATTCCGGGACTGCTTCAGAAATCCGTTCGGAAAGGCACCCGGAATTTTAGAAAAGAACCGGCAATGACTGCCACAGAAGCATGGAAGGCTGTTTACACAGGAATGGATTTGGTGGCCGAGTATAAGGAAAAAGGTTATCAGATTCTTGCCACCGGAGAGATGGGAATTGGAAATACCACCACAAGTAGTGCGGTAATTGCCTCCCTTCTTCGCTGTAGGGCGGAGCAGGTAACCGGAAGGGGCGCGGGACTCAGTGATGCGGGACTTCTGAAAAAACAGCAGGTAATTCAGGAAGCCATCGAAAAATATCACCTTTATGAGGCAGAGCCATTTGAGGTGCTGCGGACAGTTGGAGGTCTTGATATCGCCGGACTTACAGGGGTGTGTATCGGCGGTGCCGTCTATCATATCCCGATTGTGCTGGATGGAGTCATCAGTTTTGCGGCAGCACTTGTGGCAGAGCGGATGTATCCCGGTGTCAAGGCATATCTGCTCCCATCACATAAAGGGAAGGAGCCTGCCTTTGAAAGCCTGATGAGAGAACTGGATTTACACCCGGTCATTGATGCAAGGCTGGCACTTGGAGAAGGAACAGGGGCAGTTATGTTATTTGCATTACTTGATATGGCACTTTGTGTGTATGAGGGAAAAACCACCTTCCATGATATCGAAATTCAACCTTACGAGAGGTTTCAATAAGATGATGACAGTGATTATTGGCGGAAGCGGAAGCGGCAAATCTGCTTTTGCCGAACAATATATAGACGAAATTGCCGGAGCGCGAAGAAAATATTATATTGCCACTATGAAGGTGTATGATGAAGAAGGACAAAAGAAGGTTGAGAAGCATAGAACCCAGAGACAAGGAAAGGGGTTTCAGACTATCGAATGTGCATCGGAGATAGAGACGGCTGCAAAGGCGGTTATGGAGAAAGAAAGTGTGGTTCTCTTGGAATGTATGTCCAATTTGGCTGCAAATGAAATGTTTGCGGAGCAGGAAATCTGCGAAAAGAGTATAGTTGTTTCTAAAATATTACAGGGAATATGCAAGCTGCGTGATAAGACAGGAGAACTGGTAATTGTGACGAACAATATTTCAGAGGAAGGAACAAATTACGATGCCACTACGGTAAATTATATAGCGGCTCTTGGAGAAATCAATGCAGCACTTGCACAGGAGGCAGATACGGTCATCGAGGTGGTAGTAGGAATCCCGGTCTGGATGAAAGGAGAAAAGCAGGATGTCCATTATTAAATCATTTTTTATTGCATTTTCGATTTATTCGAAGATTCCGGTTCCGCAGTTTGAGTGGAAGGAAGAGGATATGCGGTATATGATGTGCTTTTTCCCGTGGATAGGCGGTGTTATCGGACTCTTATTATATGGCTGGTGTGTGCTTTGCCGGAAATGGGAGATAGGAATGGTGTGTCAGGTGCTGATGTGCGGCATTATTCCGCTTGCTGTCTCCGGTGGTTTTCACGTAGATGGCTTTATGGATACCATGGATGCCTTTCATTCCTATCAGGAAAAAGAGCGGAAACTGGAGATTTTGAAGGATTCTCATATTGGAGCCTTTGCCGTGATTATGCTGGCACTTTATGGTATGATTTATCTGGCAGCATATTCAGAAATTCAGAATATGGTTGTATTACGGATTGTGTGCGCAGGATTTTTCCTGTCACGGGCTTTTAGTGGAATCGCGGTATTGATGTTCCCAAAAGCAAAAAAAGATGGACTTCTCCATACCTTCGATGAGGTATCCAGAACCAGGCTTGTGCGGAATATTCTGTTGTTACAGAGCATCGCATGCGTGGTATTTATGGTTGCACAATCAGTTGTGGCAGGAAGTATGATCGCAGCAATGGCATTTGCCGTATTTGGATATTATTACCAGAAGACGAAGAGAGAACTTGGCGGAATCACGGGGGATACCGCAGGATATTTTGTGACAGTATGCGAAGGTGCTATGGCGGTGATGGGAGCACTGATTTGTATATTGGCAGTTGGAGTTTAAAATCTTTACTGGCGGTAAGTTACAGTCAGTAAGTTACAGTCAGTAAGTTACAGTCAGTAAGCTACAGTCAGTGCGTGAACTGGAAACAGAAAGCAGACGATAAATAAAAGCAGACGATAGATAATAAGAGGAAGCAGGATGAAGCTAATTATAGGCGGATACGCACAGGGAAAACTACAATATGTATACAACACATATCAGACAGAAAACTGGAAAGTGGCAGAAGCCAGTCTGCCCGATACGGATGAAAAAGTGATTATCAATCATTTTCATTTGTGGGTAAGAGAGATGTTAAAGCAGAATGTAGAGCCGGAACAGCTATTGATGAAATATCTGCAAACCCATAAAGATTGTATTTTCATCAGTGATGAGATTGGAAACGGTTTAGTTCCCATGGATGCATTCGAAAGAGAATACCGGGAGCGGACGGGCAGAATGTTGATTGCTATTGCAGAACAGGCAGAGGAAGTAGTGAGAGTCATATGTGGAATGGGTCAGAAAATCAAGTAATCCTTTCTTTGATTCGTCATGGTAAGACAGAGGCGAATCTGGAGGGACGATATCTCGGAAGAACAGATGAAGATTTGACAGAGGCAGGAAAACAGGAAATTCTGGACAGGGTAAATGCCGGGTATTATCCGGAGGCAGACATGGTATTTACCAGTGCCATGAAGCGGTGTAAGACAACCGCAGAGCTGATATATCCGGGAAAAAAGTTTATCGAACTGCCGGAATGGAATGAAATAAATTTTGGATTATTTGAAAGAAAAAACTACAAAGAATTAAGTGGAAATCCAGATTATCAGGCATGGATTGACAGCGGAGGCGTGACTGCATTTCCAGGTGGGGAAAGCAGGGAGCAGTTTATAAAACGATGCGCCAGTGGTATGGAAAAGATGGTTTCCATGCTGCCAAAACAGGTAGAACGAGTGAGTATTGTGGTTCACGGAGGCACGATTATGGCGCTTGGAAGCCGATTTTTTGGCGGAGATTATTTTGATTATCAGATAAAGAATGGCAAAATGATTCAGGCGATATTAGAAAGAAAGCAGGAAATACGATGCAGTATCATATCATAGCGTTTGCAGCCGGATTTTTATTAGATGGGTTATTCGGTGACCCGCATTGGCTGCCGCATCCGATCCGGCTGATTGGAACGCTGATCAGCAGAACGGAACAGTTTTTGAGAAAAGAAAAAGACGGGATAACACCAGAGCAGGAACGACAGCAGGGCAGATGGATGGTTCTGATTGTAGTGTGTGCTACGGTTCTTTGCAGTGGACTGGTGCTCGCCTTTGCATATACATGGAACAAGATAGTGGGATGCGTGGTGGAGTCTGTCATGACCTATCAGATTCTTGCTGCAAAATCCTTGAAAGTGGAAAGCATGAAGGTATATCAGGAACTGAACAAAGAGGATTTGAGTGGTGCGAGAAAAGCCGTTTCCATGATTGTAGGAAGAGACACGGATTGTCTGGATGAAACGGGAGTTGCTAAGGCGTCCATTGAGACGGTGGCAGAAAATACATCCGATGGAGTGATTGCGCCAATGCTTTACACAGCAATTGGCGGACCTGTACTTGGTTTTGCCTACAAGGCAGTCAATACCATGGATTCTATGATTGGCTATAAAAATGAAAAATATTTGAATTTTGGAAGGGCAGCAGCGAAACTGGATGATATTGTGAATTTTATTCCGGCGAGAATCAGTGCATGGGTTATGATTCTGGCGGCGGGAATGTCAGGAAAAAATTATAGCATGAAAGGTGCTTACCGGATTTACAAACGGGACAAAAGCAATCATGCCAGTCCCAATTCCGCTCACACGGAAGCCGTGTGCGCAGGGGCGCTTGGAATTCAGCTTGCAGGAGATGCCAGTTATTTTGGAAAGACTGTAAAGAAACCCTATATTGGAGATAAGACAAGAACGGTAGAAACAGAAGACATCTGCCGTGCCAATCATTTGATGTACAGAACAGCATGGATAATCGAAATCTTGTGTGTGCTGATATTAAGTGGCATTTATTTGCGAATGTAAGAATGAGTTGGATGAAGAATGTCAGAAGATGATAATAAGAGAAAATGACAGGCAGGAGAAAGATTATGATTCATGGCGGAGACATTTACCGGAATGAGGTGGAGTTGGACTTCTCGATTAACATCAATCCTTTAGGAATGCCAGACAGAGTCAGACAGGCACTGTTGGAGGCAGTGGATACATGCACCAGATATCCGGACATAGAAGTACAAAAACTGACGGAAGCAGTAAGTAATATGCTTGGAATACCTAAGAATTTTATTCTGTTTGGCAACGGTGCATCCGAACTTTTTCAGGCAGTGGTACATACTTTAAGGCCGCAGAAAATATGGATACCGGTTCCCTCCTTTTATGGGTATGAACATGTGGCAGGAAGCAGTGAATGTGAAGTATGTTATTTTTTTACGAAAGAGGAACAGGGCTTTTCACCGGATGAAAAGGTGGTAAATGTGATTCCACCGGATACGGATTTGATTTTTCTCGCAAATCCGAACAATCCGACAGGAACGCTGTTAAGCCGGGAAGTGCTTGTGCGAATCCTTGATTATTGTAAAGAGCACAATATTTACGTGGTACTGGATGAGTGCTTTATTGAATTTTGTGAGGGGGCAGATTCCATGCTCTCGAAGATAAAGCAGTATGAGAATCTCATGATCGTGCGTGCCTTTACCAAGATTTTTGCTATACCGGGGGTGCGGCTCGGTTATTTGATTTCCTCAAATGAAGAATTACTGCAAAAGACAAAGCTACATTTACCGGAGTGGAATATTTCTACCTTTGCGGAGGCGGCAGGAACAGCCTGTGCGGAAGAACAGGAATTTATAGAGCAGACCAGAATATTTGTGGCAGCAGAACGGGAATTCCTGATAAATGGTTTATCAGAAATGGGACTGACGGTTTATCCGGGCAGTGCGAATTTTCTGATGCTAAAGACAGAGCTGCCTCTTTATGAGGAATTGTTAAAACAGAAAATCCTGATTCGTGATTGCAGCAATTATAAGGGACTGACGAACGGCTTTTACCGGATTGCGGTAAAAAAGAGAGAAGAAAATGAAAAATTATTAGAAAAGATAGGAGAAATCAAGTGCTTAATATAGAACATATACTTCCGGAAGATATTGAACACAGAAGCTTTGAAATTATTTCAGAGGAACTGCAAAACAGAGGAATCACACTTCCATCGGAAACGGAGATGGTAACAAAACGGGTGATTCATACCAGTGCGGATTTTGACTATGCACAGACCATGACCTACTCACCGAATGCAGTTGCCATTGCAAAAGAGCTGATTCAAAATGGAGCAGATATTGTGACGGATACCAATATGGCTCTGGCGGGAATTAATAAAAAGACATTGGCACGTCATGGGGGAGAGGCGCATTGCTTTATGGCAGATGAGGATGTGGCAAGAATTGCCAAAGAACGAAAGGTAACTCGTGCCACGGTCAGTATGGAGAAGGCAGCAGGGATTCAAAAGCCTGTGATTTTTGCTGTGGGAAATGCACCGACAGCATTGATTCAGTTATATGAAATGATACAAAGGGGAACCTTCAAACCGGCATTTATCATTGGTGTGCCAGTGGGGTTTGTCAATGTGGAGGCGGCAAAGGAGCTGATTTTACAGACGGAGATTCCGTATATTGTAAACCGTGGACGAAAAGGCGGAAGCAATGTGGCAGCAGCTATCTGCAATGCAATTTTGTATGAATTAGGGAGATAAGAATGCGGCAGGGATTTACAACGGGAAGCTGTGCGGCAGCGGCAGCCAAGGCAGCGGCTTATATGCTGTTAACCGGAAAACGAAAAGAAACGATTACCATTGAAACACCAAAAGGTATTCTCTATGAGGCTGAAATTAAGGATATTTGCAAATCAGAAACCAAAGTTTCCTGTGGTGTAGAGAAGGACGGAGGCGATGACCCGGATGTGACAACGGGACTCCTGATTTATGCCAGTGTGTCGTATGCTGCTGAAAAAGGAATTTTCATTGATGGTGGAAACGGTGTAGGCAGGGTAACAAAACCCGGACTGGATCAGCCGGTTGGAAATGCAGCCATTAACCATGTGCCCAGGGAAATGATAACAAGGGAGGTCCTGGAAGTGTGCGAAGCAACAGACTATCAAGGAGGACTTCGGATTGAAATATCGGCTCCGGGAGGTAAACAGGTAGCAGAGAAAACCTTCAATCCCAGACTCGGCATTGTGGGCGGCATTTCCATTCTGGGCACAAGCGGTGTGGTAGAGCCCATGAGTACACAGGCCATTTTAGATACCATCCGGGTGGAATTAAGCCAGAGAAAAGCACTTGGCTATGATTATGTGGCAATCACACCGGGAAATTATGGGCAGGATTTTATCCGGAAGACTTACGGGTATGATTTGGATAAAAGTGTCAAATGCAGCAATTTCATCGGACAGACCATCGATATGGCGGTAGAGCTTGGGTTTCAGAAATTACTGCTTACCGGGCATTTAGGAAAGCTGGTAAAAGTGGCCGGTGGAATTATGAATACCCATTCCAGAGAGGCAGACTGCAGAATGGAAATTCTGGCAGCACTGGCAGTGAAACATGAGGTGGAAGTGGAGAACATTAGGCAGGTTCTGGAGTGTGTGACCACGGAAGAAGCAGTACGGATTCTAAGTGAAACGAGAAAAATGGACGCAATTATGAAGGAAGTGGTTGACCGTATCTGCTATTATCTGGATAAGAGGGCAGGCGGAAAGCTGTCTATTGACTGTGAACTATATGTAAATGAATTTGGCGAGCTTGCCAGAAGCGAGGGGGTAAAAGAATGGTTTATTTTGTTGGCGCAGGATGCGGAGCGGCAGATTTAATTACCGTGCGCGGAATGCATATGCTGGAGCAGGCAGATGTGATTATTTATGCCGGTTCTCTGGTAAATCCGCAGCTTCTGCAATATGCGAAAGAAGCGTGTGAGATTTATAATAGTGCAAAGATGACACTGGATGAAGTCATCGATGTGATGAGACAGGCAGAGGAGGAACAGAAAATGACGGTGCGCCTGCATACAGGTGACCAGAGCGTGTACGGTGCTGTGCGGGAGCAGATGGATAGGTTGGATGAACTGGGCATTTCCTATGAGAGCTGTCCGGGAGTCAGTGCCTGTTTTGGAGCAGCGGCTTCCTTGAACCTGGAATACACCCTGCCGGGTATTTCCCAGTCCCTTATTATTACCAGAATGGAGGGAAAGACAAAAGTACCGGAAAAGGAGCAGATAGAAAGCTTTGCAGCTCATGAAGCGACGATGGCTATTTATTTAAGTACAGGAATGCTTGGAGAATTATCAAAGAGACTGATTGCAGGAGGCTATGGGGCAGATACCCCTGCGGTATTGATTTATAAGGCAACCTGGCCGGAAGAAGAAGCATATCGTTGTACTGTGGCGGAACTGGAACAGATAGCGGCAGAACACGGAATTACAAAAACCGCACTGGTGCTTGTAGGCGAGGTAATCGCACATCAGAATTATCAGAAATCCCGTTTGTATGCACCGGATTTTTCGACAGAATTCAGACAGGCAAAGGAAGAAACATGCAGAGATTAAGTGTAATCAGTTTTACAGAAAATGGAAACCGGCTTGCACAGAAAGTGCAGGAGCGTACAAAAGGGTGGGATGTTCAGTGTTTTACAAAGGAAGCAGTTAAAGAGCAGGGATTGACCGTATGGACGAAAGAGCAGATGAAGCAGAAAAATGCCCTCTTATTTATCGGAGCCTGCGGAATTGCAGTTCGTGCCATTGCACCGAATCTGGCAGACAAGCTGCAGGACAGCCCGGTTCTGGTAATGGATGAGAAGGGGCGCTATGTGATTCCTGTTTTGTCCGGTCATGTGGGTGGAGCCAATGAACTGGCATATTTACTGGCAGAGTGGATGGAAGCGGTTCCTGTGATTACGACGGCAACGGATATCAACGATAAATTTGCAGTAGATGTATTTGCAAAGAAAAATGGGTTACGGATTCAAAATAAAGATGGGATTGCAAAGGTTTCATCCAAAGTGCTTGGAGGGGAGCAGATTACGTTATCCGTAGAAAAAGAAAGAATCAAAAGCACAAAGCTTCCGGATGAAATAGAAGTGGTTGCTTATCCACCGGAAAATCCAGTGGATGTATTAATTACGGAAGAACCGGTTGCCTGCGATGCACTTTTGACCTTAATTCCAAAGAAATATGTACTTGGCATGGGATGCAAAAAGGGAAAAGAAGAAGAAAAAATAAGCGCGTTTATTGCGAAAATCCTAAACAGAGAAGGTATTTCGATCAATCAGATTTATGCACTTGCCTCTGTAGAACAAAAAGCCAGAGAAGAAGGCCTGATTGGATGGAGTCAGAAAGCGGGGATTCCTTTTGTGACCTATTCTGCAGAGACATTGAATCAGGTGAAAGGAATCTTTTCTGGGTCAGATTTTGTGAAGCAGACCATTGGAGTGGATAATGTCTGTGAGCGTTCCGCTTTAAAAGCTTGCAAAACAGGAGGTACTTTGATTGTGAAAAAGGAAGCAGAGGATGGAATGACGCTTGCCATTGCAAAGCGGGATTGGAGGATTTGTTTCGATGAAATCTAGAATATATGTAGTAGGGATGGGACCCGGAAAGGAAGAAATGATGACGGGACAGGCCGTCTGTGTGTTAGAGGAATCCGATGTGATTGTCGGATATCCTGTGTATCTGCGGCTTCTCGGATCACGGTTTTCAGAAAAAGAATTTCTTTCCACACCGATGAAACAGGAAGTGGCAAGATGTAAGATGTGCTTTGAAGAAGCAGAAAAAGGGAAACGGGTAGCGCTGATATGTAGTGGAGATGCCGGAATTTACGGAATGGCTTCTTTGATGTATGAACTGGGAACGGAGTATCCGGATATAGAGATTTGTGTAATTCCGGGAATTACAGCGGCAAGCAGCGGGGCGGCAGTTTTAGGAGCACCATTAAACCATGATTTCTGCGTTATCAGTCTCAGTGACTTGCTGACTCCATGGGAGAAAATAGAAAAACGACTGCGGGCTGCGGCAATGGGTGATTTTGCCATTGCCATATACAATCCATCCAGTCATAAAAGGTACGATTATTTACAGAGAGCATGCGATATTTTACTGGAAGAAATTGAGCCGGAAAGAGCATGTGGTTATGTGGAGAATATCGGAAGAGAGGGGACAAAAGCAGTTACCTGTACATTGGGGGAACTGCGAAACCGGGAAGTGAATATGTTTACCACCGTATTTGTGGGAAATTCCGGCTCTCAGATTCTGAATGGGAAATTAGTGACAAAACGGGGGTACCAAATTGAAAAAGATACTAATCTTTGCGGGGACAACGGAAGGTAGGCAGCTTTCGGACTGGCTTTGTGAAAGGCAGATACCGAATACGGTATGTGTGGCAACAGAATACGGTGAGATTGTGTTAAAAGACAATCCTTATCGTAGGATTAAAACTGGGAGAAAGAATGCAGAAGAAATGCGGAAACTGATACAGCAGGGCAGCTATGAGATTGTGATAGATGCCACCCATCCTTTTGCGGAAGTGGTAACAGCTCAGATTCGACAGGCAGTGGGAGGATTGGAAGATTACAAAGCATCTTATTATCGTCTGCTCAGGGAAACAGGAGAAGCAGTATCCTATGAAAAAGTGCGTTTTTTTGAAACCCATCTCTCCTGTGCTGAAGCCTTAGAACAAATCGAGGGAAATATTCTGCTGACGACAGGCAGTAAAGACTTACACACCTACAATAGACAAGCATTTAAGGATCGGCTTTTTGCACGGGTACTGCCAAGTATAGAGAGCCTGAAGCTTTGTCAGGAAGCCGGGATTACCGGAAAACAGATTCTGGCCCTTCAAGGACCGTTTTCAGTGCAAATGAATGAAGCATTGATCCGGCAGTATGAGATTTCCTGCATGGTAACAAAAGAAAGCGGAAAATCCGGGGGCTTTACAGAAAAAATAGAGGCGGCAAAGCGGGCAGATATTCCGGTGTTTGTGATTGGCAGGCCGGAAAAAGAAGAAGGATATTATTTCGAAGAGTTGTGTGAGAAACTGGAAGAAATATATGGAATTCATTCGGAAACTGTTTCTGAGCCGGTTGCTGGGTTATCTGCCGAAAAGAATGGTGCCGGAATTGCGGAAACGTGTATTAGACTTCCGCAGGTTTTTCTTGCGGGAATCGGAATGGGTGCCGCAGAAAGTATGACGGCAGAAGTACAAAATGTAATCCGGGAAGCGGATATTTTGCTGGGCGCAGAAAGGATGATTGCGGATTATGAGCCGCGAATCGAAAAGAAACCTTATTATCTGGCGAAGCAGATTGTGCCATATATCAAGGAAATGTTGAGTCGAAAGGTGCATGAAGTTCAGAAGATTGTCATACTCTTTTCAGGAGACAGTGGATGTTACAGCGGCTGTCAGAAGCTGCTTTGTGCATTGAATCAGGAAATCACAGATGGAAGTATACAGGCAGTCCTGCGTGTGCTGCCGGGAATTTCTTCCATCTCTTATCTTGCAGCCTGCCTTGGAGAAAGTTATCAGGACGCGGTAATTACCAGTATGCATGGGAAGGATACAATATATCCAAGGTGGAAGTCAGAAATTTTGGAGCAGGTTCGCACAAATGAGAAAGTCTTTTTATTGTTGTCAGGAAATCAGGATGTGAAGAAACTGGGGGCACTTTTGACAGAAACAAATCTGGAGCAGTGTGAAATCAATTTGGGATACCGACTTTCTTACCCTGAACAGCGCATCCGGAAATTAACTCCGCAGGAATGTATGGATTTGGAAGAGGCAGGGCTTTATACCTGTATGATAAAGAATCCATATCCGGTAATGAAAAAGCTGTCCTATGGTACAGCGGATTCGGAGTTTTTGAGAGATGCGGTGCCTATGACAAAGGAAGAAGTACGGGAAGTCAGCCTTTGTAAATTGAAGCTGCATGAACAGGCAGTGGTATATGATGTGGGCAGTGGTTCTGGTTCAGTAGCGGTGGAAATCGCAGGAATTTCCCATAGCATACAGGTTTATGCAATTGAACGAAAACCGGAAGCTGTTGCGCTTATGCGCAAGAATCGGGAAAAATTTCATGCTTACAACATGGACATTATAGAAGCTTTTGCACCGGAAGGATTGGAAGACCTTCCGGTTCCGACTCATGCTTTTTTAGGTGGAACAGGCGGAAAGCTGCAGGAAATTCTGGAGTGCTTATATCAGAAAAATCCTCAGATGCGTGTTGTGGTAAATGCGGTAACCTTGGAGACTATCAGTGAACTCAGGGAAGCGCTTATCTATTTTCCGGTCACAGATGAAAGTATGGTGCAGTTACAGGTAAGCCGGACAAAAAAAGCAGGGGCTTATCATTTGGTCCAGGCAGAGAATCCGGTCTGGATATGTGCGTTTACCTTTCAGACACAGAAAACGGCAGCCGAGGGAGAAATAAGATGAAATTAAGAAGACTTATGTTTGCAGCGCCCAAAAGCGGAAGCGGAAAGACTTTGATTACTTGTGCATTCCTTCAGATTCTGAAAGAAATGGGGGAGGACGTTGTTTCTTACAAATGTGGTCCCGATTATATTGACCCTATGTTTCATGAAAAGGTAATCGGCATTTCCTCTAAGAATCTGGATACCTTTTTTACAGGAGAAGAAGTGACAAGGGAACTGTTTCTGTATGGCAGAAGCGCGAACCAGATAGCAGTTCAGGAAGGAGTCATGGGAGTATTTGACGGTCTTGGTGGAATACGGGAGGAAGGTTCTTCTTATCATCTGGCAAAAGTAACGAGAACACCTGTTATTCTGGTGGTAGATGCAAAGGGAATGGGATATTCTTTGCTTCCGTTGATTGCAGGATTTTTGGCTTATGATACGGAACACCTGATAAAGGGAGTGATTCTGAACCGAATGTCGGGAATGTATTATCAGACTATGAAGCCACTGATAGAGGAGAAGTTGCAGATAGCTGTGGTAGGATATGTACCGCAAAACCCGGAGTTTACTTTGGAGAGCAGACATTTGGGACTGAAGCTTCCGGAAGAAGTAGAACATCTGCAGGAGAAGATTGCCTGTGCAGGGAATGAATTAAAGAAAACGCTGGAAATAGAGCATTTGTTACAGATTGCAGATGAGGCAGAAGAAATTCCGAAAACAGGAAGAAAAGAAACAGGTGTGAAAGCAGTAGATACAGAACAGCCTGTTATTGCAGTGGCAAAGGATGAAGCCTTTTGCTTTTATTATGAAGATAATCTGCGGCTTTTAGAAGAAGCAGGGGCAAAACTTCAGTATTTTTCACCGGTGCACGATACAAAGTTGCCGGATCATTGTGACGGCATTTTGCTTGGAGGCGGTTATCCGGAATTATATGCCAAAGAACTGGAAGCAAACCGGAAAATGCGGGATGCTATTCAATCTGCCATTTGTGAGGGGATGCCGTCAGTGGCAGAGTGCGGTGGATTCATGTATTTACACGAAAAACTGACCGATGCCAAAGGACAGACTTATGAAATGGCAGGGGTCATCCCTGAAGCGTGCCATTACACCGGAAAACTGGTCCGGTTTGGCTATGTGGAAATTGCGGAAGAAAAGACAGGGAAAACTACGGAAAAGGATAAGTTTTTTTTGCCGGAAAACAGCGTAATCAAGGCACATGAGTTCCACTATTTTGACAGTACAGATAATGGAGCATCCTGCAAGGCAACGAAGCCGACCACCGGAAGACAGTATTCCTGCATCTGGACCGGAGAAAATCATTGGTGGGGATTTCCACATTTATATTATCCGTCGAATCCATTTTTCGCAGAGCATTTTGTATCTCTGGCAAAGAGTTATAAGAGTTGTAAATTCAGAAAAATTTGATATAATAAGAAAGATCGAAATAGAATGAATTTCAGTGCCAGACAGGAATGTCAGGGTAAAAGAGAATCAGGTGAAAGTCCTGAGCGATCCGGTCACTGTAAACATGGAGCGATGCTGTGGATATACCATTGCGCGTAAAGCGTGAGAAGGTACAGCGAAGCGATGATGTGTAAGCCAGGAAACCTGCTGAAAGTCAATGAATAGCTTCCGAAGAAAGCGTTTTCATAGAACTATCTGTAAGCCTTTGGGGCATATAGGAATGTTTTGAAGTTATGAAATGTCTGCTTTTAAAGGCGGGCATTTCTTTTGTTTATGATGGGAATCAATGCATAAGTACAGGACATAGAACAGTCTGTCAGACATCATGGAACTCCGACATCATTCTATTTAAAAAGATAGAAAAGGAAAGGAAGAACAAAATGAAAGGAAACAAAAAGAGATTTCTGGCATTGGGACTTGCAGTTTTGATGGCGGGAAGTCCGGTGGCACACCTTCATGCAGAAGAAGGAGAAGCGGTTGAGATCATTTCTCAGGAGGCAGCATCCGAACCGACTCAGGAGAAACCAGCTTCTGAAAGTGGAAGCCAGGAGAACACAGTTTCAGACAATACGGTTTCTGAAAAGACAGAAGCAGATGAAACGGTAGAGAAAGTAGAGACAGAAGAACAAGAAGAGACAAAGGAAAAAGAAGAAACTTCAGAAGACGCAGAGAAAAACAATCAGGAAGCATCTGCGGAAGCAGCCGGTACAGACGCTGCCGGTACAGAAGCTACCACCCAGTCCATGGTAATCGGTAATAAGACCTATGAGGACGGGGATTATACACTGGATATAGTAAGTGGATTTTCTATGTTCAAAATAGAAAGTTCCAAAGCAGTACTCAAAGAGGACACATTGACAGTCACTCTTACAACAAGTTCTGCAAGTTACGACAAGATTTATCTGGGAAGGAAAGACGATGAAGTCAAAGAACCAGTATATCAGGGAGTAAAGCGGGAAGGAACAGATGGCTATATCTTTACCTTTGACTTAAAAGCAGAAGATATGGGAAAGGAAATGAACTTTGTCCCGGGAAAGCCGGATGGAAGCTGGTATACAAAGAAACAGTATACACTGACGATTCCAAGCGTGATTGAAAAAGATGAAACAGTAACACCAGAAGAACCGGAAACTCCGGATAAAGACATTGAAAATGGAGATTATAATGTTACTGTAGATTCCAGTTCAAGTATGTTTAAAGTTGTAAACTGTGTTTTAACCAAAAATAATGGTCAGATGAGTGCAGTCATTACCCTAAGTGGAACAGGCTATGATTATTTATACATGGGAACTGCGGAAGATGCAGCCAAGGCCGATAGGAGCAGTCTGATTCCATTTGTGGAAAATGAAAAAGGGGAATATACATATACGATTCCAGTATCTGCTTTTGATACACCGATTAAAGTGGCAGCACATTCTATTAAGAACGATAAATGGTATGACCGTGAGCTGACTTTTAAGTCTGATGGAATGGAAAAGATAGACAAAGAAACACCGGAACCAGACCCGGCAGAACCAGTGATTCCTGTTAATCCGGATAAGGAAAAGCCATCTACACCGGAAAACGAGTCAGGCCATGTAACCGACTTAAATGGCGGAACAGTCCGTGTAGACAGCAGTACTACATTGAAAGACGGGGTATACACACCAGACCAGTTCTCATGGTCTGGCGGAACCGGAAGAGTATCCATCAGTTGCGACAAAATTACCATTAAAAATGGGCAGGCTTATGCAACCATCGTATTCAGCAGTGGTTCTTACTCTTATATTAAAGCCAACGGAAACATTTACTATGGAACCAACACCGGCTCTACTTCTACATTTGTGATTCCGGTGCAGTTAAATAAGAACAATACTATCATCGGAATGACAACAGCCATGTCAACCGCTCATGAGATTACATATAACATTTTCATTTATCTCGCAGCGGCAGGCTCAGGTGAGCAGGGCGAGGCACTGAATAATCAGAAGCTTGACCAGAAAGCACCGGTGATCATGGGACTTACTTACGAAGAAGAAATTGAAATGGAATATACCAAGTATGTAAAGCTTTACCGTTATGAAAATGATATTATGCTGTTGGAAATTGATATGAAGAAAGATACTGAACGTGAAGTTTTAGAGGAAGAGACGGATAACCTTTACGAAGGAAATGTAGTGAAATATCTGATTGTTCCAGAAGATGTAGAGATTCCTGCAGGACTGGATAAAAATGTAATCATTATCCAGAGACCATTGGAAAAGGCATATATTGCAGATGAAGACATTTTAAAACTGCTGAAAGAGGATTTTGAAATTGACGAAGAGCTTTTGATGGAAGGGGATGTAGAAGACCCGGATTACAAAGAAATTGTAAAGAATAAATGCAATCTGGCTGTACTTCCATCGTCTGTGCTTGAGGTTGAAAAAGACAGCAAGGATAAGAAAGAGGAAAAGGAACAGCTTCTGGATTTAAGTGAACGTTTTGCAACACTTCAGATTCCGGTATTCGTAGACCGTATGGCAGATGAAGAACAGGAAGAAGCAAAACTGGAATGGCTGAAGGTTTACGGTGTACTCTTTGACTGTGAAGAAAAAGCAAATGAAGTATACACAGAGAAATTAGCAGAACTCCAGAAAACGGAAAAGAAGAATTAAAATCAAAATAAGGGAAACAGCGTGATGAGAAAAAATGTGATGAAAAAATTTGTTCGAAATGTATCACTGATTGCTCTATCCGCCTTACTGACCGCATCATCTGTCCTGACAGGATGCGGTCAGACCGCTTCTGGCTCAAAAACGGAAAACAGTCAGGAAAAAACGGCAGACAATCAGACAACGGATAAAAAAACCAAGGCAGCACCTGAGATTGCAGGACTGACATATGAGAGAACCCTGGAGTTGGAATACGCAACAGGATTTGATGTATTTTATTATGAAGAAGGATATGTGCTGATCGATGTCCACGACAGTGCACAATATCTGGCAGTTCCGGAAGGGAAGGAAGCACCGGAAGGACTGGATGAAAATATCGTAGTTATACCAAAGTCACCGAGTAATATTTACCTTGCGGCCACATCGGCTATGGCATTGTTTGATTCCCTTGATTGTCTGGATTCCATCAAGATGAGCGGAACACAGGCATCGGGCTGGTATATTGAAAATGCGGCAAAAGCAATGGAAGAGGGAAAGATTGTCTTTGCCGGAAAATACAGTGAGCCGGATTATGAAATGCTGGTAGATAAAGGCTGCGACCTTGCTATTGAATCCACCATGATAGCTCATACACCGAAAGTAAAAGAGATGATAGAAATGCTTGGAATTCCGGTATTTATAGACCGTTCAAGTTATGAAAATCATCCCCTTGGCAGAACGGAATGGATTAAATTATATGCTGCACTTATGGGAAAAGACGAGGAAGCAGAAACCTTTTTTGCGTCACAGACCAGTGTGATTGAAGAATTAAAGGATTTCAAGAATACAGAAAAAACAGTGGCATTTTTCTATGTCAGTACGGACGGAACTATTGTGGTGCGTAAAACTAAGGATTATATCCCGAAAATGATTGAAATTGCAGGAGGAAAGTATGCTTTCGATAATCTGGAAAATACAGAAAATGAGAGCGCAGCCGTTTCTCTTACGATGGAGGAGTTCTATGCCACAGCCGTAAATGCAGATTATCTGATTTACAATTCCAGTATCGACAGCGAAATCAAGTCCGTAGACGAGTTGATTGGAAAGAATGAGTTGTTTGCAGATTTTAAGGCGGTCAAAGAAGGAAACGTGTGGTGTACCGGAAAATATTTGTATCAGGCCACAGATATCGTGGGTAATCTGATACAGGATATCCATCTGATGCTGACAGATGGAGATGAAAAGGATATGACATTTTTGTATAAAGTAGAGTAAGAAAGAATTGTGGACAGCATTCACAGGACAGGGAGTCATTATGAACATAAGACGAAAACGACAACTGCGGTATGGCCTTGTATTTGGAAGCCTGATTCTGGCATTTGCGGTGATTGTGGTTTTGAATATTAATACCGGAAATGTACAAATCTCCATTCCAGATATTCTGAGGATTTTATTTCTGCGGGAAGGTGGAGAAGTAGAGTACAATATCATATGGAAAATACGCCTGCCCCGTCTTTTAATGGCGGCAGTGCTTGGCGGTGCCTTGTCTTTGTCAGGATTTTTATTACAGACATTTTTTTCGAATCCGATAGCAGGACCATTTATTCTGGGAATTTCATCAGGTGCTAAAATGGTAGTGGCACTTACTATGATTTTCTTCATGAACCATTTTCGGCAGATAAGCTCCAGTGCACTGATCATTGCGGCATTTATAGGCTCATTGATATCCATTGGATTTATTCTGCTGATGTCGAAAAAGGTGCATCATATGGCAACGCTACTGGTAGCTGGAACTATGATTGGATATATCTGCTCGGCAATTACGGATTTTGTTGTGACTTTTGCGGAGGATTCGGATATTGTGAATCTACATGGCTGGTCTCAGGGAAGCTTCTCTGGCATGAGTTGGGGAAATGTGCGTGTAGCTTTTCTGATAGTGGGGATTACTTTTGTATGTACGTTCTTAATGGCAAAACCAATTGGTGCTTTTCAGATGGGAGAAGGCTACGCACAGAGCATGGGAATCAATATGCGGGTATTTCGTGTGATTCTGATTCTTTTATCCAGTGTATTTTCAGCCTGCGTGACAGCTTTTGCAGGACCGATTTCTTTTGTGGGAATTGCAGTACCGTTTCTGATGAAGAAACTGCTTGGCAGTGCCAATCCGCTGGTGGTGATTCCGGGGACGTTCCTTGGAGGTGGAGTTTTCTGTATGATGTGTGATTTGATTGCAAGGATGGCATTTGCACCGACGGAACTGAATATTAGTACGGTAACATCCATGTTTGGTGCACCGATAGTTATTTTTATGATGTTAAACAGAAAGAAAGGAAAGTAGAAATGGAGAAACAATATGTTCAGCTTACGAATCTTTCAGTGGGATATCATAGAAAGGTGCTTATCCATGATATCTGCATTGATATCGGAAAAGGGGAAATTGTCACACTGATTGGACCAAACGGTTCAGGTAAATCTACGATTTTAAAGACGATTACCAGACAGCTTGAAAAAATCGACGGCAGAATTGTATTTGCAGAAAAAGATTTGCATCATCTTTCCTTTAAAGAACTGGCTACCAAAATGGCGGTTGTACTTACGGAGCGGGTAAATCCAGAACTGATGACCTGCTATGACGTAGTGGCAACCGGACGTTATCCATATACCGGACGAATGGGGATTCTTGGAAAGAAAGATGAGGAAAAGGTCTATGAAGCTTTGCGTGCAGTGCATGGAGAAGAACTGGCAGAGCGTTCCTTTGATGCCATCAGTGATGGGCAGAAGCAGCGCATTTTACTGGCAAGAGCAATCTGTCAGGAGCCGGAACTGATTGTACTGGATGAACCGACCTCTTATCTGGATATTAAGTACAAATTAGAATTGCTCTCTATTTTGCGAAAGATGGCGAAAGAGAAAAATATTACTGTGGTGATGTCTCTCCACGAAATCGATTTGGCGCAGAAGATTTCGGATAAGATCATCTGCGTGAAAGGAGAGACCATCTCATGGTACGGAGAACCGGAGCAGGTTTTCAAGGATGACATCATACGGGACCTGTACGGACTGGACAATGGATATTTTGACACTGTTTTTGGAAGTGTAGAACTTCCGGGAGCGGTAGGAAAACCGGAAGTATTTGTGCTTTCATCCTGCGGAAATGGCATTCCGGTGTATCGAAGACTCCAGAAAGAACAGATACCCTTTGCTACAGGAATCCTGTATACCAACGATTTGGATTATCAGGTGGCAAAATATCTGGCTGCGGAAGTAGTGACAGAACAACCATTTTGCAGTATCAGTGATCAGAGTTTAGAAAGGGCATTGCGACTGATGAGCCAATGTAATAAAATCATCAATGCAGGGGTCTGTATTGGGGAATGTAATGTCAAAATGCAGATTTTACTGGATGAAGCAAAAAAGCGAAAATCATTATAAAAAATAAGAACAGGAAAGTATAGCAGATGGAAAAGGGACTGATAGAAGTATATTGTGGAGACGGAAAAGGAAAGACAACAGCGGCCACAGGGCTTGCAGTGCGTGCCGCAGGATGTGGAATGAGAGTGTTGTTTGTACGTTTTCTGAAAAATGAACATTCGGGAGAACTGGTGATTTTAGATAAAATTCCGGAAATTGATGTGATTCATTTAAACCGTGAGTTTGGGTTTGTGTTCCGCATGACAGAAGAGGAAAAGCAGGAAGCAAAAGAAGTGTATTCGAATCTTTGGCAGGAAGCAGTAAGAAGGGCAGTAGAAGAAGAGTACGATATGCTTGTGGCAGATGAATTTATGGCAGCATACCGCTATGAATTTATTGACCATGTACATGCACTGGACTTTTTGAAAAATAAACCGGGAAAACTGGAAGTTGTACTGACAGGCAGAGATCCGGCACCGGAAATCCAGGAACTGGCAGAGTACATTTCTGAAGTGAAAAAAATAAAGCATCCTTTTGAACAGGGAGTTCCGGCGAGACGAGGGATTGAGTTTTAAAAGAATTTGAAGAACTATTATAATTATGATATAAGCATCGAAGGTGCAAATAATGATGAAACAAATATATGTAAATCTTACAGGAGAAAACAGACAATGATTCGACACGCAGAAGAAAAAGATATGCCTGTGATTCTGAATATTTATCAGATTGCAAGAGCGTTTATGGCAGCACATGGAAATACAGTACAGTGGCAGAATAACCACCCATCTAAAGAAGTGCTTATGCAGGATGTGGAAAAGGGACAGTTATATGTCTATGAAAATCAAGATCGGGTGCATGGCGTGTTTGCATTTATTCCGGGGGAGGACCCAACGTATAAGGTAATTGATGGTGCGTGGATGGACGATTCACCATATGCTGCGATTCACAGAGTTGCCAGTGATGGAACAGAGAAAGGGGTATTTGCAAAGGTTGTGGATTATTGTAAAAAAGAAATTCCCCATCTGAGAATCGACACTCATGAACGGAACCTTCCTATGCAGGGAGCCATTCAGAAATGTGGATTCCACAGATGCGGAATCATTCATATCGCAGATGGGAGTCCGCGAATTGCTTATGAATTTATAGAAAAAGAGGAATCAGCATTATGATAGTGGCCCAGAAACTGTCTGGTGCGTTCTTCCTTTGGATGTTCAAATACTTCCTCTGGTGTACCTTCTTCCAGAATGCGGCCTTCATTCATGAAGATGACATGGTCAGAAACCTCTTTGGCAAATGTCATCTCATGGGTTACGATGATCATGGTCGTATTTCCGTCTGCCAGTTCTTTCATGACACGCAAAACCTCTCCGGTGAGTTCCGGGTCAAGAGCAGAGGTAGGCTCGTCAAAGCATAAAATATCCGGATTCAGTGCCAGTGCACGGGCAATTGCAACCCGCTGACATTGTCCACCGGAAAGCTGGTGTGGATAATTGTTCATCCGGTTAGCAAGGCCCATCTTTGTCAGAAGGTTGACAGCCTGTTCTTTGATTTCCGATAACAATTCTTTCTTCCGGCTTTTGTAGTC
>CAKRCD010000027.1 GCA_934307065.1 uncultured Bariatricus sp.
GGTATATATGAGAAAATGGAAAAGAGAAAGAGATAAGCTACAGACTTTAGAAATGAAGTTTGTAGTTTTTTTGTTATGTGATGGGTTTCATCATATATATTTTTAATTATTGACTTTATTACGATAAAGTGTTACCATATTAGCACAACAACACAAACGGTAGAATAAAAAATGAAGGTGGTGGAAGTAACAGACCATCTTTTCAAATCTATCTTAAAGCCGGAGGGGAGTGAAAAGAATGACAATTGAAACAGATAACCTCAAATATGGAGAGCAGGCAGTATTTCTTCTTCGCTCACTTTACTCAAAATACGGCTATAAGCAGTACAAAATGCGTAAATTTGAGGAATACGACTTATATGTGCAGAACAAGGATTTCCTCATCTCCGACAGCGTCATCACTTTTACCGATACGAATGGAAAGCTTATGGCATTAAAACCGGATGTTACGATCTCGATAGTTAAGAATACAAAGGACATAGATGGAGCAGTACAGAAGGTTTATTACGATGAAAATGTTTACAGGGTATCAAAGGGAACTCGTTCCTATAAGGAAATCAAACAGGCAGGTCTTGAATGTATTGGTGACATTGATTCCTACTGCGTCAGTGAGGTGTTAAGTCTTGCCGTTAGGAGCCTGCTGGCAATCAGCGAACAATGCATCGTGGATGTGGCTGACCTTGCAATCCTTTTTGCATTTTATGATTATGCAGGTCTTTCTTATGAGGCGAGAAGAAAGTTGACAGCTCTTATTTCTGAAAAAAATACCCATGAAATGAAATACTTTTGTGCTGAGATAGGCATGACAGCGGAAGAGGCGGCACTTTTAGAGGAACTTATTTCATATAACGGAATGCCTGACAAGGTTTTGCCGGAGCTTCGGATTATGGCTGATAAAATAGGAGCGGAGACGGAATTTGCCGAATTTGAAAGTATTATTTCTTCGCTTGAACCTGAGCTTCAAAGCAAGCTTCGGATTGACTTTTCGGTTGCGGGGGATATCAACTATTATAACGGTATCATTTTCAAGGGATTTATCGATAAGATACCGGAAAGTGTGCTTTCAGGCGGCAGATATGACTCACTTATGCAGAGTATGGAGAGGAAATCGAAAGCGATAGGTTTTGCCGTGTATATTGATATGCTGGAAGCTTTGAACAGGAAGGAGAACAAATTTGACTATGATGCGGTTTTGCTCTATTCACATAAGGACAGCATTACAGTGGTCAAGGATGCAGTACAGAAACTTACAAAGGAGTTTGGCAGTGTATTTACAGCAAAAAAACTTCCTGAAAAGGCGTCTTTCGAAAAGCTTTTCAGAATCGAGGAGGGAGAGGTGATTGTAATTGAAGACAATGCTTAATGTGGCACTCCCCAAGGGCAGGCTCGGTGAAAAAGTTTATACCATGTTTGAAAAGGCTGGCTTCCCTTGTCCGTCGATTAAAGAGGTAAACAGAAAACTTATTTTTGAAAATGAAGAAGCAGGTGTCCGCTACTTCTGGGTTAAGCCTTCGGATGTGGCAATTTACGTCGAGAGAGGTGCAGCGGACATTGGTGTTGCAGGCAAGGATATTCTTCTGGAATATGAGCCGGACATTTATGAACTTCTTGATTTGGATGTGGGAAAGTGTAAAATGGCGGTTGCCGCACCCGGGAATTTTCGCGATGATACACGAAAGACCTTACGGGTGGCTACAAAATTTTCCAATATAACGCAGAATTATTATGCCTCACTTGGCAGAGATATCGACATTGTTCATCTGAACGGCTCCATAGAAATAGCACCTATATTGGGACTTTCAGATGTCATAGTGGATATTGTGGAAACAGGTACTACACTAAGAGAAAACAATCTTGAGGTAGTAGAAACTGTTGTGCCTATAAGTGCCAGACTTATTGCAAATAAGGCGGGTTATAAATTTAAGACAGTACAGATTGAAAAGGTTATACATTCTTTGAAAGAACAGGTGGAAGGTAACAATGATTAAGATAATGAAATATGACGAAGTGTCAAACAGTGAAATTTTTGCCCGTTCCGTTCCGGAAACAGATGTTGCGGGAACGGTTGCGGAAATTATTGAAAGTGTAAGAAAAAATGGTGACGCTGCACTTTTTGCATATTGCGAAAAGTTTGATAAAGCGAAGCTTTCCTCACTTGTGGTATCAAAAGAGGAAATAGACGAGGCATTGAGTCTTGTTGAACCGAAATTTTTGGAAATACTGAAGAAAGCTGCCGAAAATATAAGGAAATTCCATTCTCATCAGGTTCGTAACAGCTTTATTATAAACGATGAAGAGGGAATCGTAACCGGTCAGAAAGTCATTCCTCTTGACAAAGTAGGACTTTATGTCCCGGGTGGCACGGCAGCCTATCCATCAACCGTTCTCATGGATGCTATTCCTGCAAAGATTGCAGGATGCCCCGAAGTTGTGATGGTAACACCTCCGACAAAAGAAGGCAAGGTAAATCCTGCCATACTGGCAGCGGCGCATGTTGCAGGAATTGACCGCATTTTCAAGGTTGGCGGCGCACAGGCAGTTGCGGCTCTGGCATATGGAACAGAAAGCATACCGAAGGTCGATAAGATTGTGGGACCTGGTAATGCTTTTGTCGCAGAAGCAAAAAAACAGGTTTTTGGCATTGTTTCGATTGATATGATTGCAGGACCAAGCGAAATTCTGATTGTTGCGGACGGAAAATCAAACCCTGCCTATGTGGCAGCTGATTTATTATCCCAGGCAGAGCATGATAAAATGGCAAGTGCAGTTCTGGTTACGGATTCCGGGGAACTTGCGGAAAATGTAAGTGCAGAACTGGAAAAGCAGATTCCGTTGCTTGAACGATGTGAAATTGCAAGAGAATCGATTGATGTAAATGGAAAGATTATCGTGGCAGATACTCTTGATGCGGCAATTGAGATTGCAAATGAAATTGCACCGGAGCATTTGGAGTTGTGTGTAGATAATCCGTTTGACAAACTGGACAGTATACGCCATGCCGGTTCTATATTTATGGGAAGAAACTGTCCGGAGGCACTTGGGGATTATTTCGCAGGGCCGAATCACACACTTCCGACAAGCGGAACGGCTAAATTTTCTAGTCCCCTTTCGGTTGATGATTTCGTAAAGAAAACCCAGTACACATATTACACAAAGGATGCACTGAGGAAGGTTGCCTTTGACGTTGCGGCATTTGCGAAAAAAGAAGGACTTACAGCGCATACAAAGAGTGCTGTTATTCGTGTGGAGGATGAACAGTGAGCAGATATTTTTCGAAAAAATTTGAGTCTCTTGAGCCATACACTCCCGGTGAACAGCCAAAAGAGAGGAAATACATAAAATTAAATACCAATGAGTCACCGTTTCCGCCAAGTGGAAAGGCAATGAAAAAAACGGCTGAAGCGGTAAAGAGTCTTCAGCTTTACTGCGACCCGGAGTGCAGTGAGCTTACCAGGAAAGCAAGCGAGGTGTTCTCCGTAGGAACTGACGAAATCCTTTTTACAAACGGTTCAGACGAAATCCTGAATTTTGCGTTTGCAGCTTTTTGTGACGAAGAGCATCCTGCGGTATTTCCAGACATAACCTATGGTTTTTATTCTGTTTTTGCTGAGATAAACCGGGTGCCGTATGAGAGAATTCCATTAAAGGATGATTTCAGAATCGCAGTGGAAGATTATGTTGGAATCAACAAGCCGATTTTTATTGCAAATCCTAACGCTCCGACGGGGATTGCGTTAAGCCTGGACGAGATAGAACGAATTGTTTCCTCAAATCCGGATTCGGTTGTTGTCATTGATGAAGCATATGTGGATTTTGGCGGCGAAAGTGCAGTGGGACTGATTCATAAATACAATAATCTGCTGGTTACCCAGACTTTTTCCAAATCACGTTCACTGGCAGGAGGCCGGCTCGGTTTCGGTATCGCCTGCAAGGAGCTTATCGCTGATTTGAACACGATGAAATATTCTACAAACCCTTACAATATTAATTCTCTTACCCAGGCAGTCGGAACGGGTATTCTGGAGGATGAGGAATATACAAAAGAAAACTGTAAAACGATTATGGAAAACAGAGTGTATCTGACAAAGAAACTGGAAGAAATGGGCTTTTTTGTTTTGCCGTCAAAGGCGAATTTCATATTTGCGAAGCATGACAAAATCGAAGGAAAGACGCTCTATGAGAATCTGAAGAGAAAAGGTGTGCTTATAAGACATTTCGACAGTGAAAGGATTAAAGATTATAACCGGATTACAGTAGGGACAAGGGAACAAATGGATATTCTTATAGAAAAAATTGCGGAGGAAGAGTTTGAGACATATGAGAACTGCAAAAATTGACAGAAAAACCAATGAAACCGATATTAAGCTTTCTCTTAATATTGACGGAACAGGAAAAAGTAATATCCAAAGTGGCTGTGGTTTTCTTGACCATATGCTTACGCTTTTTGCGTCTCACGGAAAATTTGACCTTGAAATAAAATGCAATGGCGATACTTATGTTGATGACCATCACACAACGGAGGACATAGGCATTGTGCTTGGACAGGCATTTGCGCAGGCACTTGCTGACAAGCGGGGGATTGTCCGCTATGGAAGCACAATTCTGCCGATGGATGAGGCACTTATTCTTACAGCGGTTGATTTTTCAGGCAGGAGTTACCTGGCATATTCTCTGGAAATTCCGACAGAAAAGGTGGGAACCTTTGATACAGAGCTTGTAAAAGAATTTTTCCTGGCATTTACAAGAAAAGCAGACCTTACGCTGCATATAAAACAGCTTGACGGTGAAAATTCGCATCACATTATCGAGGGAGCATTCAAATCTGTTGCAAGAAGTATCAGGGCAGCGGTTAAAATTGACAGCGATTTTGCCGATGAAATTCCATCCTCGAAGGGGGTGTTATAATGGTTGCTATCGTCGATTATGGTGTGGGGAACCTTTTTTCGCTGAAAAGTTCCTTTGCAGCGATTGGGACAGAAGCGGTTGTGACACACTCGAAAGCAGAACTTGAAAAGGCAGATTCCATCATTCTGCCCGGTGTCGGGGCATTTCGTGACGCGGCAGAGAAGTTGAAATGCAGTGGACTTGAGGAGACGGTTATCTCTCTTGCAAAGGACGGAAAACCGCTTATGGGGATATGTCTCGGTATGCAGCTCCTGTTTGAAAAAAGTTATGAATATGGTGTTTGTGATGGACTGGGTCTCATTAAAGGGGAAATAAAACCAATTGCGGATGTGATTCCAAAAGAATATAAGATTCCACACATCGGCTGGAACAGCCTTGAAATGAAGAAAGCGTCACCCATTTTTGAAAATGTAAAGGACGGAGAGTATGTCTATTTCGTCCATTCGTATTATGCAGCAGACTGTGATGCATCTGTCACGGCAGTGTCCGATTACGGAGCAAAGCTTACAGCAGCAGTGCAGTCGGGAAATATTTTCGGATGCCAGTTCCATCCGGAAAAGAGTGGGGAAACGGGACTCAACATCCTTCGTTCCTTTGTAGCTTTAGGGGAGGGAAAGTAATGGTTATTTATCCTGCGATTGATATTTACGAAGGCAAGGCAGTAAGACTTTTCAAAGGTGATTATGCCCGGATGGAAGTCTTTTCCGAAAATCCTATTGAGGTTGCAAAGGACTTTAAAAGCTGCGGTGCAACACATATACATCTGGTGGACCTTGAGGGCGCGAAGTCCGGGGAGACACCGAATTTTGACACGGTGATGAAAATACGCAGTTCCACGGATTTGTTTTGTGAAATTGGTGGTGGAATCCGCAACATGGAAACCGTGGAAAAATATCTGGAAAATGGAATTGACCGGGTAATTCTTGGAACAGCGGCAGTAAATGACCGGAAATTCCTTGAAAAAGCTGTCGGAAAATACAAGGATAGAATTGCGGTCGGGGTTGATATTAAGGATGGTTTTGTCGCAATAAAGGGTTGGACGGAGAAATCATCCATGGAAGCATTTGCATTTTGCAAAGATATGCAAAGTCTTGGTGTATCGACACTCATTTGTACAGATATCTCAAAGGACGGTGCCATGAAAGGCACAAATCATGAACTGTACAAGGCTTTAAGTGAACAGTTATATATGAATATCATTGCCTCAGGGGGTGTTTCTTCAATGGAGGATGTGAAAAAACTCCGTGCGCTTAGCATTCACGGGGCAATTATCGGAAAAGCATATTATACAAAGGCAATTGATTTGAGAAAGGCGGTTGAAGAAGCACTGTGATTACAAAAAGAATTATCCCCTGCCTTGATGTGAAGGACGGACGAGTCGTTAAGGGCGTAAACTTCAAGGGCTTACAGGATGTTTCCTCGCCCGTCGAACTGGCAAAATATTATACAGAAAATGGGGCGGACGAACTTGTATTTTACGATATAACCGCCTCTTCGGATGGAAGAAAATTATTTACGGATATCCTTTGTGAGACGGCAAAAAGTGTTTTTATACCGCTTACCGTCGGTGGAGGTATCAATTCAGTCGCAGATTTTGACCGGGTTTTAAAATGCGGTGCGGACAAGGTCAGTGTGAACTCGGGAGCCATTAAAAATCCGAGTTTAATCAGCGAAGCCGCAAAGCTTTACGGGAACCAGTGTGTAGTGCTGTCTGTGGATGTGAAAAGAGTGGACGGAGTGTTCCGGGTTTTTGCAAAAGGCGGCAGGGAAAATACAGGAATGGAAGCCATAGAATGGATCAAGCGCTGCGTTTCAAACGGCGCAGGCGAAATTGTGGTGAACTCCATTGATACGGATGGAGTCAAAAAAGGTTTCGACCTGGAAATGCTTGAAAAAGTATGTGACGCAGTAAATGTACCTGTCATTGCCTCTGGCGGAGCCGGAAAAATCGATGATTTTATTACCCTTTTCCAGTCCGTTCCAAAAGTTGATGCAGGTCTTGCCGCTTCGATTTTCCATTTCGGAGAGGTCAGGATTGAGGAATTGAAAAAGGAAATGAAACGAAATAACATTACGACAAGAATATAGGAGAAAGATATGTTGAACATTGACGAACTGAAATTCGATGAGAAAGGGCTTATCCCTGCCATTGTCGTTGACGCAAAGACAAAAAAAGTATTGACACTTGCTTATATGAACAGAGAAAGCCTTGAAATTTCCATGGAAAAGGAGCTTACCTGTTTCTGGAGCCGTTCGAGAAATGAATTGTGGCTCAAGGGGGAAACCAGTGGAAATTATCAGCACATTGTTTCCATCACTGCAGACTGCGACAGGGATGCACTTGTTGTTATGGTGGAGCCTGATGGTCCTGCCTGCCATACAGGTTCCTATTCCTGCTTTACCAAGGATGTTTTCCAAAGTGAGGAACGCTCCGAATTTTCCTATGATGGTCTTATGGAACTTATAAAAGATAGAAAGACCAGTCCTCAGGAGGGTTCTTACACCACCTATCTTTTTCATAAGGGTCTTGACAAAATTCTGAAGAAAGTAGGGGAGGAGAGCACGGAGGTCATTATCGCTGCCAAAGCCGAAGACAGGAAAGAAACAGTTTACGAAATTGCGGATTTGGCTTATCATATTATGGTACTTATGGTGGAAGCAGGAATTACTCTTGATGAGATAAGAGACGAACTGGCTTCACGCCATGTAATTGACCATAAAGTGAAACAGGAGAAGATGACCTAATGGAGCTTTTTGATTTACATGTGCATTCTACTTTCAGCGATGGAGAGAATGAGCCGGGCGAGATTGTTCTTGCGGCAATTGCAAAGGGTGTGAAAACGCTTGGCTTTTCCGATCACTCCTATACCGGATTTGACGAGAGCTACTGCATGCAAAAGGGCAGGCAGACAGAATATAGGAAAACGATAAATGCCCTTAAGGATGCGTTTTCAGGAAGGATAAAAATATGCTGTGGCATCGAGCAGGATTTTTATTCCACTGTGACCACGGACGGCTATGATTATGTCATAGGTTCCGTGCACTACATCCTTAAGGACGGAGTATATATTCCGGTTGACGAGACTGCAGAGATACTAAAGCACGCGGCAAAAGAGCATTTTGCGGGTGATATGCTGGGTCTTTGCGAAGCATATTTTGAAAATGCCGGCAGGGTTTACGAAAAGACAAAGTGCAACATTGTGGGGCACTTTGATCTGATAACTAAGTTCAATGAGCGGGAACGGCTCTTTGATGAGGATGACCCAAGGTATATAAATGCATATAAGAAAGCAGTTGACCGTGTGATGAAAGATTGCAAGGTATTTGAAATTAATACCGGGGTTGTCTGCCGGGGATACCGGACGAAACCCTATCCGTCCGAACATATCAGGGATTATATCCGCCAAAAGGGAGGAACGTTTCTTTTATCAAGCGACAGCCACCAGAAAGAAACACTGTGTTTTGCATTTGATCAATTCCGGACTTTACTTTAAAAACAATTTAGAGTTTTCTCTT
The DNA here is from genome assembly GCA_934307065.1 of uncultured Bariatricus sp. Lineage (GTDB taxonomy): Bacteria > Bacillota > Clostridia > Lachnospirales > Lachnospiraceae > Allocoprococcus. The sequence goes on from CAKRCD010000027.1 coordinate 8,422, forward strand.
TTATAAATCCAGTCATTTTTATAAATTATTTTATTTATAAGTCATTTAATGTGCCGAAGGTGTATCCCATTTCCTCCCATTTGGTCAGCAGTTCATCAAGAATCGAGGCATTTGTGGAGGAAGTGCTGTGGAGCAGCACGATGGCACCCGGGTGAATACGGGATAGGAGTTTGTCAAAGGCCTGTTCTTTGGTTGGCTGGTTATCGGTATACCAGTCAACATAGGCAAGACTCCAGAAGAAAGTCTTATATCCCATATCGTTTGCCATTTTCAAGTTAGCTTCACTGTATTTTCCCTGCGGTGGACGATAAAATTTCGTCATTTCTTCCCCTGTTATTTCCTTATATAAGGTTTCTACTGATTGCAGTTCTTCCTGAAATGTTTCTACCGTAGAAATCTGCGACATATCTTTGTGATGGTAGGTGTGATTTCCTACAGTGTGTCCATCCTCCTTTATTCGTTTGATGAAATCCGGATTTTCTTTCACATATGTACCAACGACAAAGAAGGTGGCAGGAACCTGATGCTTTTTGAGTGCATCCAGAATAGGTTCTGTATTTCCGTTTTCATATCCGGCATCAAAGGTCAGATAAATGACTTTCTCGTCGGTATCTTTTGCATAGTAGGCATTGTATTTTGCCAGTTCTTCCATTGTGGCATTTCCTACGGGAGTTTCCCCCTCTGTCTGAAAACTGAGTCCCCAGTTTCCATCTGCGGCTGTTGTGACTGCTTTCGGAAAGAAATGCTGTTTCAGGGCAGCAATCCCATTTCCAATTGCAAAGGCAGCGAAAAATAAAAAACAACAGGCGGCAATCCGTTTAGGTGAAATTTGAAAAGGTAGTTTGTGATTCATAAGACTTCCATTCTAAATGGTTTTGTAAAATATATGCGCCAGACAAAGGAAGATTGCTATCTATCCAGTAATTTCAAGTACACGCTGCACCAGTGTTTCTGTATCTGGTTCTTCCAGAACAATAACAAGATTCATACGAGAAATTACAGATTGATTCTTATAATGCTCGTGCATTTCATCAAAGATGGTGTCGATGAGTTTCTGATATACTTTGTCCTTACATATGTTTTTCAACAGAAGGAATAAATATTTTTACAACGTGAAAAACAATGCAAATACAACCTTATAATGGTAAAATACAACTAATTGCTCAACACCATCGCATTTACTAAAAATAAGAGGAGGACAGTCGGAATGAATTTAAAAGAGGTTTACGAGATTTTTTATCCGGGCAAATGTGAAAAACTTCCGTCCGTTTGGAAAGTTCCTCCAAAATATCGTTCGAAAAAAATCATACGTGGATCATGAAAAATGTAGGGGATACGCTATGGGAGAATCGGTATTATGAATGTAATCATCCTATGATGGAATTAATGGAAATGATGCTTTTCCGGATAGATTGGGAATCGGATTACATTTCACGGTAATGGATTTTGAGGACGAGAAAGTATCCAAGGTGAAAAAAGATGGAACACCGGCATTCTCGAAGAACCGGAGGCTGGAAGTTCTGCTAAACCTGATATAAAAGCAGTTTAAAGGCGTGATTAAAGTAACTGGGCAGTATCCACACAGTTACGTCTAAACTACTAAAAAGGGGGATTAAACAGAAAAATGATAGAAAATAGGAATGAGATACAAGAAATATGGCCGGGATGGAAGATAGAGTCGGAGATTGGTTCCGGTGGATTCGGGAAAGTATATAAGGCACGTAAAGAGCTTCTGGGTCAAAAAGAGACGTATAGTGCCATAAAAGTGATCCGGATTCCCAACGATCCGGCAGAATTAAGCGATATGCAGGCTTCCAGAATGGATGAAAAAAGTATTCGTGAGTACTATAAAGCAAGTGTAGAACAATTAACCAATGAGATTGAACTGATGGAGAGAATGAAGTCAGCCAGTCATGTTGTGGCGATTGAAGATTATGATGTGGTGGAAGAGTCAGAAACAATCGGGTGGACCATCTATATTCGAATGGAATTGCTGACGAATCTGAATACATTTATTCAGGAAAAGGGAATGTCTACACAGGATGTAATAAAGATGGGGATAGATGTTCTGACAGGATTGGAATTTTGCCATCAGGAAAAGTTAATTCACAGAGATATTAAGCCTGCCAATATTTTTGTTTCAGATTTTGGAGAATATAAGATTGGAGATTTTGGAATATCCAGAGAAATAGAAAGCACAAGTGTGACGCTTTCACAAAAGGGAACCAAGAACTATATGGCACCAGAGATTGTCCGTATGGAACCTTATGGACATCTTGTAGATATCTATGCATTAGGTCTGACACTTTATGAAATATTGAACAATGGACGTATGCCTTTTTTACCTCCATATCCTGAGCAATATTCCCCGATGGATCGTGAAAGGGCAATTGTGAAAAGACTTAGTGGTAAGGAAGAACTTCCGGAGATTCGAGGGATTGGACGTCTTAATGATATTATAAGAAAAGCCTGTGCTCATGAGCCCAAAGACCGTTATCAAAGTGCGGCAGAGATGAGAGACGACTTACAGGCTTTTTCAGAGAAATTTTATGGAGAATCGGATGGAAAGACCGGGGTAATTGAATCAGAAGATTTGAAAGAGCTTCAAGAGATGCTTCGTAAATTGGAAGAAGAAAAAAAGAAAGATGTCCCTGAGAAAAATCCAGGCTCAGAACCACAACTAGAATCAGAACCGCAACCAGGCTCAGAACCACAACCAGGCTCAGAACCACAACCAGGCTCAGAACCGCAACCAGGCTCAGAACCACAACCAGGCTCAGAACCACAACCAGGCTCAGAACCACAACCAGAATCAGAACCGCAACCAGGACCAGAACCGAAACCAAGCACAGAGGAAGAAAACCAGGATTTTGAAAACAACAAGGAGTATAGCTATGCTGAGGGAAGCGTATCTGTTTCCGATTCTGTGAAGGAACGGGTTATTCTTGGAACGCTGGGGGCGTTTGGCGGAGCACTGATTGGAACGATATGGTATATGTTTTTTGGATGCTATTGTTATGGTTATATTTCTTATATCGCTCTTATCGGCGGGGTAGTGATGGGATTCTGCGCAATGGGAGGATATCAGTTACTCGGAGAGAAAATGAGTAAAAAAGGTATTATCATTACGATTGTGATTATGCTTGTAATGGGATATGTCAGCACCTGGATTGGTTATGCGATTGTAGAGGCAAATGTGATGGAATTGGACTTTATGACCGCATTTTGGAGGATTCAGAGATACGTTAGTAGGGATTGGATTGATGGAGCATCTGATAAAAAACTTGTGATGCTGTATGTCTTTATGGCAATCGGGGCAGTTCCGACAATAAAAAAATATTTCAAATTTCGTAAATTGGAAGAAGAAAAAAAGAAAGGTGTCTCTGAGAAAAAACCAGGCTCAGAACCACAACCAGGACCAGAACCGAAATATAGCTATGCTGAGGGAAGCGTATCTGTTTCCGATTCTGTGAAGGAACGGGTTGTTCTTGGAACGCTGGGGGCGTTTGTCGGAGCACTGATTGGAACAATATGCATTGCGATTTTAGGACAGTTTGGTTATATTGATTCTATCGGCGGGGTAGTGATGGGATTCTGCGCAATGGGAGGATATCAGTTACTCGGAAAGAAAATGAGTAAAAAAGGTATTATCATTACGATTGTGATTATGCTTGTAATGGTATATGTCAGCAACTGGATTAGTTATGCGATTGTATGGGCAGATGTGTGGGAAGAGGACTTTATGACCGCATTTTGGTCGATTCAGAGAAGAGTTAGAATAGGTTTGATTAAGGGATATTATAAAAACCTTGTGATGCTGTATGCTTTTATGGCAATCGGAGCAGTTCCGACAATTAAAAAATATTTCAAATAAACTTGACAAAAGTCGGCCACTTATGGTATAAATATCTAGTGGCCGATTTGAGGTTTTAACTAAATATAGGGGATTGGTCAAATGGTATGATAGGAGTCTCCAAAACTTTTGGCGGGGGTTCGATTCCCTCATCCCCTGGTGTAGAAAGCACCGGAAATGTTATGGTTATAATGTTTCCGGTGCTTTTGTTTGCGTAAAACAATGAGCCCAAGTCCGTGTTTTACAAAGTATACAAAAATGGTCGGATTTTAATGCTAAATCTGTTTAATCTTACTCTTGCGTTTTAACGCGAAAAAGTGTAAAACATAATACATCTAAATTATTTTAAAAAATACAATATGAGGAAGACGAGGAAAGAGTTATGAGTGGAATATTAATGATGATAATCGCTATCGTTGTACTTGGAAGCGGATACCTTCTGTATGGACGCTATCTTCAGAACAAATGGGGCATTGACCCGAACGCAAAAACTCCGGCATATGAGTTGGAAGATGGAGTGGATTATGTACCGGCCGATACAAACGTAGTATTTGGACATCAGTTTGCATCAATCGCCGGTGCAGGTCCAATCAACGGACCGATTCAGGCAGCAATCTTTGGATGGCTCCCTGTTTTACTTTGGATTTTAATTGGTGGTGTATTTTTTGGAGCAGTTCAGGATTTTGCTTCTATGTATGCATCTGTAAAAAATAAAGGACGTACCATTGGATATATCATTGAAGAATATATCGGAAAATTAGGTAAGAAATTATTCTTGTTATTCTGCTGGTTGTTCTGTATTCTGGTTGTTGCAGCATTTGCAGACGTTGTAGCCGGAACATTCAACGGATTTGCCACAAGTGAAGCCGGAGCTGTCACAAAGGTAGCAGCAAATGGTGCTGTTGCAACGACTTCTATGTTGTTTATTGTAGAAGCGGTAGGACTTGGCATTTTCCTGAAATACACGAAATTTAACAAATGGATTAATACAGCAGTTGCTATTTTACTGTTGGTAGCAGCCATTGCACTTGGATTGCAGTTCCCAATGTATGTAAGCCTTGGAACATGGCATGTGATTATCTTTGTATATATTATGATTGCCAGTGTTGCTCCGGTATGGGCACTGCTTCAGCCAAGAGATTATTTGAACAGTTACCTGTTGATTTTCATGATTGTTGGTGCAGTTGTTGGTGTTTTCGTAGCAAATCCTGCCTGCAATCTGAAGGCATTTACAAGCTTTAACGTAGATGGACAGTATATGTTCCCGATTTTATTTGTAACGATTGCCTGTGGTGCGGTTTCCGGTTTCCATTCCCTGGTATCTTCCGGTACTGCTTCCAAGCAGATTAAAAGTGAAAAGAACATGCTTCCGGTATCTTTCGGAGCAATGTTAATGGAAAGTATGCTTGCAGTCATAGCACTGATTGCAGTGGCATCATTTGCAAACGGAGAAGCAGCCGCACAGGGACTGACCACACAGCCGCAGATTTTTGCAGGAGCAATTGCAAACTTCTTATCTGTAGCCGGTCTGCCACATTCTCTGGTATTTACCTTGATTAACCTGGCAGTATCTGCATTTGCCTTAACTTCACTGGATTCCGTAGCCAGAGTCGGACGTCTGTCATTCCAGGAATTCTTCCTTGATGACGATGTAGACGAAGAACATATGAGTCTATTCTTAAAGGTAGTAACCAATAAGTATTTTGCAACTATCATTACATTGTTACTTGCTTATATGCTTACAAAAGTCGGTTACGCAGAAATCTGGCCATTGTTTGGTTCTGCAAACCAGTTGCTATCGGTACTGGCACTGGTAGCCTGCGCAGTATTCTTAAAGAAAACAAAACGTCATGGATGGATGCTCTGGGGACCAATGGTATTTATGATGGCAGTTACATTTACCGCACTTGGCATGACCATTGTAAAACTGAGCAAAGCTTTCATGACGACAGGTTTAACGCTTGGAAATACATTACAGCTTGTATTTGCAGTATTATTGTTGATTCTTGGTGTACTGGTAGCAATTCAGGGCGTGAAGAAATTACTTGAAAAATCAGATGATAAAGCGGTTGCTTAATGAAATGTTACGGTTGATGTTGCGATTTGAGTGAAAAGGAAAATACAAATATTGCAATAATGCTTGTATACAATTTGTTTGAGGTCGCAATTTGCGACCTCAAATATGAGAAATATATCAACGAAACCATTTTACCGGAAAGCTTGCCAGAAATTGCACTGGTTTCAGGAATGCAGACAGATGTCTGTTTATAAAGATTACCAGTGAAGTTTCATACTCCATATTCCCTACATAGCTAAGGCAAAGCGGCATAACAAATAAGAATATTTCGCCTATGATATTCTGTGTCGGTGTAATCAGAAGCTGTGCAATGATTCCACCTGTCAGTCCCAAAAGCATACCTATCATCAATCTGAGAAACATGGATATTATCATATAAGACAAAATGCTTCCGCCATATGGAATCTGTTCAAACGCAGGAATGGAATGAACTGAATAGTTTGTGCCATTTATTCCATAGGCATAAAAATATTTAATATACGTGATACCCCATACGATCATCGTGCTTACTGCACCTGACAGCAGAGCAAGTTTATATTTTGCTCGATGTATATTCTTGCTGTTTGGTGTTGTTCGAAACAGATTTATCAGTCCTTTTTTACTGTCAAAATAGAATAAATTACTGACAGAAAGCATAATGGCAATGATAATATAAAGGGTGTTCTGAATTTCAGTCTGCGGATCAAAGAAAAACGGATGTAAAACCCTGAGATTTACAAAGCCTTTCTTTTCGTCTGTAATACCTTGTAAATACTTTGCCTGTTCGTATACCTTTTTCAGCCCTTCCGCTTCTTCTGCCTCTTCTGTATTATTTATTTCCATTAACTTTTCTATGGATGCTACCTTGTTTTCCGTATAATCTCCTTCATATTCTGTGAGATATTTTTCATAATAGTATTCTTTTACACCTATGTGTTCTTTTCCGGTATGAATCATCATAACAGATATAACGATTAAAACTACATAGACACACCATACTTTCTGACATACCACAACTTTATGAAATTCATAGGAAAAGAGATGTTTCCATAACCGTTTCTTTTTTCGTGTCGGCAATATTATTTTCCATGTAAAATATTCTCTTTCTCCAACCAGAGTAGTACCAAGAAGAAGGACAAGTCCAGTAATCAGGATAAATAAAATGGCTGCCTGTAAAAGTCCTACTGGATATTGAAAAATATTCAGATTCTGATAATTTCCAATTATCTGTTTTACATCCAGAAGTCCTATAGGATTTAAGTAACGGAATAATTTTACCATAGGATTATCCGGTAAGAAAAACCATAGTCCAAAGCTGACTGCCAAAACGATTCCGCTCAACACCCATGATATTCCCTGACCTCCAAACCATGCTGTCAAAAACTGGATTATAAGTACCGTAAAAATAAGAGCCGCTAATTTCCAAATCAGAAATAGCAGAAGATAAGTTCCTACTGTGCATGGAAATGACATATTGCGGAACATTGGCATTCCTTGTACATAATTGGATATTTTTCCAAATCCAACAGAAAATCCGGTTAGCAGAATATTGCTTCCATAAAGAATCATTCCTGTCAGCAGTACAGAACAGATAACTGCCTGTATTCTTGCAAGTCGAATCTGCATTTTTCCTTTCGGTGTCGTGCGGATCAAATCGGTCATACCACTTTTGAAGTCCTTCCCGCATCCTTGAAAACAAAACAGACAGACAATCAGAAGCATAAAAACATCCGATAGATAAAAACTGTGTAATGCCTCCATACTGGAATCAATCATAGGTTCTATGGAAATACCTTCCACACGGGCAAAATCATTTACTGTCTTTTCTATATTCCGCTTGGCATATCCGCCCTCTTTATTGAAGATAGATATGCCATTCATCACGGAAGCACGCTCTTTCAGACCTTCTATAAATTCGTAATATTCCTGTTCATAATTGCTTTGCGAAAACTCTGTTAATGCTTCTTGATGATAAGAAATATAGGGAATCAGATATACATAGTAAATACAAAAATTTAGTATCAGAAATGCAGACAAAATCAGCCAGACCTTTCCTGACATCATTTTTTTCCATTCATATCTTACCAATTTCACGCTATCACCTACTTTCGGAAAATATATGCAAATATACTTCCTGCAAATTTGGATACACGCTTTGTACCTGAATACTGTTTTCTATGATTTGATTTACTTTTGTTTCCTGTCCAATGAAACGTACACGTATCGTTCCACCCGGAACTTCCTGAAGATTGGTAATAACAAACTGTTTTTCCATTTCTTCATACTGGGATGGAGAAATATTGCATTCCCACACTTGTCCATTTAAAGCTCCGCATAGTTCTTCCGGTGTGCCTTTTCCGGCAATGACGCCATTTCCAAGCAGAATGATTTCTTTTGCAATGGATTCCACATCCGAAACTACGTGTGTTGCAATCAGCACAATTTTATTTTCCGCAATCTTGCTGATAAAGTTGCGGATACGGATTCGTTCTTTCGGGTCAAGTCCTGCTGTGGGTTCATCTAAAATTACAATTTCAGGATTACCAAGAAGTGCCTGCCCAATCAGAATTCTCTGCCTCATTCCACCGGAAAATCCGCCTAGCTTTCTGTCTTTTACTTCTGTCAGACTTACCACTTCTAAAATAGAATTTATCTGTTTTGGAATGTTTTTTTTATCTACATCTTTTAAAATTGCCATGTATTCTAAAAACTGTTTTGCAGTAAAAGAGTCATAGATACCCTGGCTCTGTGGTACATAACCAAGGAGTCTTTTATAATTTTTTTCACTCTTTTTTATGTTCTTTCCGTCATAGCAGATTTCTCCATCAGACGCTGAAAGATTTCCGGTAATAATCTGGATTAAAGTAGATTTGCCTGCCCCGTTAGGTCCAAGAAGTCCATACACACCTGCATTTAATTCCATGGAAACACCTTTCAAAGCCTGTACTTTTCCATAATTTTTATGAATGTTCTTTATTTCAAGCTGCATGTATTCCTCCGGTATAAGCTATTGAACAACTTTTTCATGATTTTCAATACTATATAACAAATTTAAGCCTGTTCCATTTTTTAATTTATCTTTCTCCACATAATAACAAGTATTCATTTTTTCATCCCTTACATAGAAAAACAAGTATTTATCATTTCCAGAATAAAATTCTGTTAAATATGCAATATTTTGCTTTCCGTAAGCGATTTCACCTACAAACTCTCCATCATAGGTATATACGTGAATTTTTCGTTTTTCCATAGGAACCATATTTCCACCATAATCAATATCCTGAAAATAGAGATATTTATCATCTGCAAAATAGAAAGTGACGTTTTTCTCTAATATTGGAAATTCTTCTTTGGTTAACTTTCGTTTTATGTTTCCGTTCATGTCACACTCAAAGTATTCGTTTTCCCATGTCATATCTTCAGTGTTATTAAAAATATTGTTTCCACAAAACAAAGCCTCTTTTCCCATTTTAAAGAAATCATATTCGTATTTTTGCATGTTTCCTGAGTTTAAGTCAATTTTACATATGAAACTATCAAATGAATCTCCAAAAACTTTAAAATATAAATTCTCCTGATAACATTTCATAAAATTAATTCCCGCTTCAGGATACTCAGTTGTTTCAAATATAATTTCAGTATCATTTGGATTTTCTAAATCGAATTTAACAATAGAAGCAATTGACGATTCATTCATGTTTGCACTGTCATCACTATATTTTTCTTCATAAAGATAAGCTTTTCCTTGATGAATAATCATGGTGTTCATATAATTTTTACTAGAACAAATAACTTTTCGATTACTGCCATCTATATCTAATTCATAAACAGATGTCTGATATTTATCCGGATTGGGTAACGAATAGGCAAGTACATATACTTTATCATTGTAATACCGGACTGAATTAGCTCCACCAAAAAAAGCGTCACAATTTACTTTGTTTTCCGATGTTTCTTTGTTATGTAAACATTCTGCTTTATTGCATACAAAAACTGGCTGATCCAGATTCTCATCAGCAAACATCAAGTAATTATTCATAAGAAAGTAATATCCGTCTGGGGAGTCATAAATCTTATTTCCCAATATTCCTGTAAAACCTACCTCACAATCATAATATTCCGTATCTACTTGCTTTTCAGAAGAAATATTAGTATTGTTACAAGCAGACAAAATAAAACCAACAACCCCTAAAACGGTCAATAATATTGATTTTTTCATAATAATCCTCCGTTGTTACAATAAGGGAATGTGATTTTACTTTGTTTAATCCATTCCCTTATCATGATATTTTATTTTCCAAAAGTTATCTCATTAATCTAAGAAATTTTTGAAAATTATACTTTAGAGATAATCATGCCAAAATCTATCTGCTCCTTGATAATAAACACCAGCTTCGTGATAGCTTGTTATAGTATTAATATATGCCCCTGAGTTTAATGTACAGGTTGCTTGAGCGGCTACTTTTCCATTTCCCGTTACAGTTTTTGAAGTGTCTTCTCCGGCTGAACGATAAAAGGCTGTAATTCTAGCTTTTACATAATCGGTTCCAGAAGTTGATGTTAATGCTCTTGCTGAAATATCACTTAACCTAGTTTTGCTATATGTAACGGTTCTTCCTGCAAAAGTAGCACTAGCTGCGTTTGAAGTTATTCCGTTAATACCTAATATTGCAATAATTCCTAAAATAGCTACTGTGTTTTTGAAAGTTTTCTTCATAAAAATATTTCCTTTCTCATAATTAAAATTATACTTTTATTCCATTTATTAAATTGTCAAACCATTGGAATCACTCCCTTTTCTTTTGTACACCATTTCTTTATATTCTAATAAAATTATATCTATAAAAACTAGGTTTGCAAAGCAATTGTTGTGTTACAATAGGTAACAAAACAGTGATGTCGAAGTCCATTTTCATTGTGTAACAGATTTGTTTCTACTAAAACAAATGGTGTTAAATGGTACAAATAATAAATTTTGACAGTTCAGAAAAATAACGGTATAATAAACGTAAAATATACAGAGGTAAAAGATTTTGAACTTGGGGAAAAATTTGAAAGAGGCTAGAGAAAAAGCTGGGTACTCGCAAAGTGATGTAGCGGAAAAATTAAATATTTCAAGACAATCTGTTTCCAGATGGGAGAATGGGTGGTCCTATCCAGATGTTGAAAATTTAGTAATTCTAAGCCAGATGTATAAAATATCATTGGATGATTTATTAGAAAATTCATCTACTGAAAAAATAACTGATGAAACTGAAGCGAAACATTATAGTGATATTTTGATGAAAGTTGAACATCTCTTTATTGTTGCAATAGCTTTACTTTCTTGTCTTGCACCTGTTATTGGTTTAGTTTTGAGCATAGGTATATTTGTATATTGTTGTGTAAAAAAGATAAAATTGAATCTTATTTGTTGGATAATCCTTGTGTGCTGCATATTGATTAATATTTCAAATGCTTATGTAGTATTAAGTGTGGAAATCCCAAATTGGGGTGAAGGAAGTATTGAACAGATAAGTAAAATATAAGGAGCATATTTGACATGCTCCTTATTTTATATTTTATTTACATTTAAAACAGTTTTATTGATGGTTGCTCTTACTCCAGTTTTACTTGCATGACCAGCATACAAATATGCTAAATAATAAGATGCTTGAGTTGGACTTTCTTTGGTTAGTCGGGAAGATTCTACTTGCCCACTATATAGTGTATAATATGGAGCATACGCAGATGTAATTTGATTAGATGAAATATTAACTTTAAAACCAGCTTCCCATGCATAAGGAACTTTATATTTTATGTTGTATGTTCCATTATTTGCTCGTAGCTTTCCGGGTTCTTCTGTAATGGTTACATATATTATGGTGCCATCATCGTCTTGTACCGCAAATTCCTGAGTTCCGCCTTTTCGTAAATCATATTCAGCTTTAGTATTCGTTGTTTCATCGGCAGCCATAACGTGAACCGGGAAAGTTGCTATTAAAACAAAAGCCAAGAAAAAAATAGAGAAAAAAAGTTTTTGGGTTGCATTTTTACATTTCAGAATCATATTTGATACCTCCTAGTTTTTATGCCAATATACCAGAAAACCAAAATAAGAAAAAGCAATCAAATAGTTACATGGTGTCAAATTTGTTTTACTTTGCAAAAAAAGGCTTACTATTATGAAATTTTTATTCTCTATCCACCCCTTAAAAAGGGATGAGTTGACAAAAGAAAAAAATTCGTTTACCCAGAATGAAATGAAAAATATCAAAAAATCCAATATTATGTTACCGGATGCAATAACATTATAAAAAATAAAAAAATCTCTTTTCTTTTTGCCAAGAATAGGGTATTATAGTTTTGCAACACAAAATATAGTGACGAAACAAAATAGTTTATCTACATTTTGTATTTACAGAAATGAGGAGAAAAATATGGATCAGACGGTAAAAACAAGGGTAATTAAGAGAAATGGAGAAGAAGTCAATTTCGACCTCACCAAAATTGTAAATGCAATTACAAAGGCAAATGAAGGAACGGATCACATTCATCAGATGAATGCATATCAGATTCGGGCGATTGCGGATACGATTGCGCAGAAGGCAAATGAATCTACGCATGCGGTTCACGTAGAGGATATTCAGGACATGGTGGAAACCGGTATTATGGAGATGCGTGGATACGAGGTTGCACAGAGATATGTTCGTTATCGCTACAAGAGAGAACTGAAGAGAAAATCAAATACGACAGATAATGGAATCCTCTCTCTTCTCGAGCATATCAATGAAGAAGTAAAACAGGAAAATTCGAATAAGAATCCGATTATTAATTCCACCCAGCGGGATTATATGGCGGGGGAAGTAAGCAAGGATCTGACACGCCGTGTATTGCTTCCGGAAGAAATTGTGCATGCACATGAAGAAGGAATTATTCATTTCCACGACATGGATTATTATGCACAGAAGGAACACAACTGTGATTTGATTAATTTGGAAGATATGCTTCAGAATGGTACGGTAATCAGTGAGACAATGATTGAGAAACCAAAGAGCTTCTTTACCGCATGTAATGTGACAACGCAGATCGTGGCACAGGTGGCCAGTAACCAGTATGGAGGACAGTCTTTTACTTTGTCACATCTGGTTCCGTTTGTAGATGTGAGCCGTAAAAAGATATATAATAATGTTATAGCAGAACGTAAGGAAGTAGGCGACAGTCTGGATGAAGATATTATTTCTAAAATTACAGAGAAGAGACTTCGTGAAGAAATCCGCAGTGGTATCCAGACAATTCAGTATCAGCTGATCACTTTGATGACCTGTAATGGACAGGCACCGTTTGTCACGGTATTTATGTATCTGGATGAGGTACCTGAGGGACAGGCCAGAGATGATTTGGCTATGATTATTGAAGAAGTGCTCATTCAGCGCATGAAGGGGGTAAAGAATGAAAAAGGTGTCTGGATTACACCGGCATTCCCGAAACTGATTTATGCATTGGATGAGGATAATATTACAGAGGATTCCAAGTATTGGTATCTGACAGAACTGGCTGCGAAGTGTACTGCAAAACGTATGGTACCGGATTATATTTCTGCAAAGGTAATGAGAGAGCTGAAGTCAGGGGATGTTTATACTTGTATGGGATGCCGTTCGTTCCTGACCGTGGAGGATTCCCAGAGAAATCCTGATGGAAGTCACAAATATTACGGCAGATTTAATCAGGGCGTGGTAACCATCAATCTGGTGGATGTAGCCTGTTCCTCTAACGGGGATATGGACCGGTTCTGGGAGATTTTGGATGCAAGATTGGAGCTGTGCCACAGAGCACTCCGATGCCGTCATGAACGTCTTTTGGGCACAGTGTCTGATGTAGCACCAATTCTTTGGCAACATGGTGCGTTGGCACGTCTGAAAAAAGGAGAAACAATCGACAAGTTGTTATACAACGGTTATTCGACTATTTCGCTTGGATATGTGGGACTTTATGAGATGTGCATGAGAATGCTTGGAAAATCGCATACAGACCCGGATGCAAAGCCATTTGCACTGGCCGTTATGCAGCGTTTGAATGATAAGTGTGCGGAATGGAAGAAAGCGGAAAATATCAGTTATTCGGTTTATGGAACACCGATGGAATCTACTACGTACCGTTTTGCAAAGTGTTTACAAAAGCGTTTCGGTGTCATTCCGGGTGTAACAGACAAGAATTATATTACGAATAGTTATCATGTGCATGTTACGGAAAAAATAGATGCTTTCAGCAAATTAAAGTTTGAGTCAGAATTTCAGAAGCTTTCACCGGGCGGTGCAATCAGTTATATAGAAGTTCCGGATATGCAGCATAATATTCCGGCAGTACTTTCTGTAATGCAGTTTATTTATAATAACATTATGTATGCAGAATTAAATACAAAGAGTGATTATTGCGAAGTCTGCGGATATGACGGAGAAATCCAGATTATAGAGGATGAAACAGGAAAGCTGACATGGAGATGCCCAAACTGCGGAAATACAGACCAGAACCAGCTATTTGTTGCAAGAAGAACATGCGGTTATATTGGAACACAGTTCTGGAATCAGGGTCGTACACAAGAGATCAAGGATAGAGTGCTTCATTTGTCAAATGAAACATTGTAAATCCGATAATTAAAAATCAGAGTCTCTTTTGCTTTGATATAGTGATTTATCCATCACTCTCTTGCCTTGAACGGTAAAATATGCTATTCTGATAAAAAGCATTATTTTCTAACATTCTGGCGGAAACGCAATCGGACTACATTTCGAAAGTCTTATTATGAAATCTCAATGCTTGGTTACCAATCAATAGAGCAGTGAGATTTGAATAAAGAAAATACATTTGTATTTATGAAATGTTTTTGGCTATAAGTGTATTTAGAATGATAT
>CAKRCD010000028.1 GCA_934307065.1 uncultured Bariatricus sp.
GGCAAGCAGTTCCTTTGCCAGCATCACATTTTCCAGTGCCGTATATTGAGGAAAAAGATTAAAAGACTGAAAAACAAGCCCAAAGTGGAGCCTCTTTTTCCGAATCTGAGGTTCCGACTGGGAAGAAAGGTCTGATGCATCGAATAAGGTTTCTCCGTTTACCCGGATTTTTCCGGTGTCCGCGCGCTCTAAGAAATTCAGACACCGGAGCAGTGTTGTTTTTCCGCTTCCCGAAGAACCGATGATGGAAAGTACTTTTCCTTTTTCCAGCGAAAAATTGATATCTTTTAACACCTGAGTGTTTCCAAAGGATTTATTCATATTCTCAACTTCTAAAATAGCCATTTGTCATACCTCCCCGATTATTGGAAATAATCCAGTTTCCGTTCCAGTCTGTTAAGCAGTACAGTCAGGATTCCGGTGAAAATCAAATAATAAAATGCGGTAAAGAACAGCGGCCAGAGTGCACCGGAGATTCCCTGGGAACCTTTCATAAATGCCTGACCTGCCCAGATGATTTCCTGAAGGGCAATAATGCGCGCTAGGGAAGTATCTTTTACCAAAGTGATGATTTCGTTGGACATAGGTGGAATAATACGCTTAATCATCTGTAACAGCGTAATGCGGAAGAAAATCTGTTTCCGCGTCATTCCAAGCACCAGTCCGGCTTCTTCCTGTCCTTTTGGAACGCTCTGGATTCCACCACGGTAAATCTCAGAAAAATAGCAGGCATAGTTAAAAATAAATGCAACAGCCGCAGCAAGAAATCGACCGGACTCACCACCGCCCCAGATTTGATTTTTCAGTACCAGACCCGGAAAGTAGTAGACAATCAATAACTGAATCATCAGAGGCGTACCTCTGATAACCCAGACAATGAATTTCGTAATATAGCTAAGAGGTTTAAAGTGGGACATGGAACCGAATGCAATTACAAGCCCGATTGGAATGGCACCGATTAAGGTGACAAAAAATAATTTTAAGGTCTGTAGAAATCCGATGTTCAGTGAATTCAGAACAATCGGTAATTGGTTTAATATCTGTTCCATATGTAAATCCCACTTTCTTTTTATTTAAGGAGTTTGTTTTTATCAGATTTTTGAATTGAACAATCTTATTTCTGCTCAATAATGGCAGCCTGAACACCATACGTATTTGCGCATTTCATAAGAGAGCCGTCTGCGTAGCTCTTCACGAAGAAATCATTGAGTGCATCGGTAAGGTCAGAGCCTTTACGGAATCCAACACCGTATTCTTCTGTAGTAAGTTTCAGTGTGTAGGTAAGGTCTGAATAGCTGGTTCCGTCACCAACCATTGCTCCGGCCATCAGAGAATCGATGATAGCTGCATCGGAGCTGCCGGCTGCAACTTCCATCAGGGTATCTGCCTGTGCTTTCAATGGTGTATAATTTAAGTTATCTTCTTTTGCGGCGTCTTCGCCGGCACTTCCTGCCTCTACTGCAAATCTTAAATCGGACAGACTTTTTAAGTCAGGATACTGGTCTGCTTTGTCTTTTGGAAGAATGACAACTTGTGCGTTATTACAATAAGCATTGGAACAGCTCATTCCGGTTTTGACTTCATCGGAAAGTGTCATACCGTTCCATACACAGTCGATGGTTTTGCTGTCAAGCTCGATGATTTTGTTATCCCAGTCGATTTCTACAAATTCAACGTCCACACCAAGGTTTTCTGCAAATGCTTTTGCCATGTCTGCGTCGAAACCAACCCATTCACCGGAGGCATCTTTGTAATCCATAGGTTCAAATTCTGTGATTCCTACAACCAGAGTTCCTTTCTCTTTTACATATTCCATATCGGTCTGGTCTGATGACGCTTTATCATTGGAGGTAGAAGAGCCTCCACAAGCTGCAAGTGAAAATGCCATTACAAGGCTGAGAGTAAATGCTGTAAACTTTTTCATAATCATATTCCCTTTCTTTTCCTATATTTTCATACCTGTTGTTTTAATATGCTACCATATTAGCAATTTACTATAGTAAAGTCAACAAGAACATTAAGAAAAAATAAAAAAATCGAGCCTCTTGTAAAAGAGACTCGACTTTTTTACAGCATTTCAATAAATGCAGTGATTCTTGTAGTGAGCTGTCCTTTATCGGATTCCCCTGCATCAGTTTCTACAGCCATATATGGAATACCAAGAGAATCTTCACAGAAACGGACCATTTTATCCCGTTCTACGGTGTAAGGGTGGCAAGTCTGAAGGGTAATATCCAGAATACCATCTACCTTGTAATCTTGAACCAGCCTTGCGAGCAGTTCAAAACGTTGGTGATTCGGAGACATAATTGCGCAGGCTGTATTCTGGTAGCAGTCAGCAAGTGCCGCATAGACATCTTCTTTTTCTGTATCAAAATGTCGGACAGCCGATTTCATGATTTCGCAGTTCTCAAAACAGACAACTACTCCACCGTTATCCTCGATAGCTTCTAATATTTTATCATGTACGCCACTAAGTGGGCATCCGGTTACGAGGATACGTTTGGCATATTTCGGAACCGGAGAGTCTTGGGATGAAAGTGCTTCCAGTGTTGCACGATTGGCAGCGGTACGTTCTTTTACATCGGGAAGGGTTCTGTGTTCTTCCAAAGCATGGAAAATATCCCGGCCCCAGGCAGCAGGAGGAATTTGGCATTGAATCTCCATGAGATTTAAAATGCTTTCTCTTTCTTGATTATATAGAGCACCGACAGAACGGATTGCGTCATCTGTAACGGGTGCACCAAAACGTTTTTCCAGTTCCTTCGCCAGATATTTACATTCCGAATAAATAAGTGGATTTACATAATCCCGGTCAGCTCCCTGGGCCACCTGATAATAGTAAACCCGGTCCTGACGGGAAAGCAGTTCATACATTTTTTTCTTTCCGTCGCAGGAGGTTTCTGCGATAATCAAGTCCACATCCTTTAATGCTTCATCCTCGCAGATATCACAGCAGTTTTTAACGACGGGACACAGATTGCGAATCAGAATTTTGGAAGCAGAATCTGCCACACCACGGACATAAGGAATACGCAGTGGACAGACTCCGGCTGCTTCTAACAGTTCTGCCGGGACATGGGAGCAGAAGGAAACCGCAGCCTTTTTGCCATTTTCATGACAAGAATCAATTAGTGTCTGTAACTCTTGTTTATTCATGGGCTTCAGCCTCCTTTTTCATACGAATCATCTCTAAAAATGCTTCTACACGTGTACGGATTTGTCCTTCATCACTCGGAGAAAAATCGGTTTCAATATGTAAGAGCGGGATTCCTTTTGCTTCACAGACCCGCCGGAGATTTTCGGTTTCTACGGCAAACGGATTGCAGGAGTGGAGAGTAATGCTGATATAACCGTCTGCGTTCCATTCATCAATGGTATCGGCAACCTGTTCCATACGTCTGGTATTTGGCGAGACTACGGCACAAGGTACTTCCAGATATTTTTCTGCAATACGGACAATCGGGTCACGGGAGGTATCTTCTGATACGGCACGTCTGAGAGAAGAAATACCACAGCAGCCTTCATAACAGACAATGGAGCCGCCCAGTTCTTCAATCACATCGATAGTTTTCTGACTTGTGCCGGCATAACCACCTCCGGATACGATCAAACGTGGCCGGTATGGATCCGGAGCTACCGGATAAATACCGTTTTTCCAGTTTTCCTCACATTGTTCAATGATTTCCTGGATCTTATTATATTTTTCTTTCTCATTAAACATGAACTGGAGTCCGTCAGACACATCGTTCATGCCTTTTCCGGTAATGGCAGGCGGGTTATAACGGCCCAGTTCGTATAAATGTGCACGCTGGGCACGTTCCTTATTACACCATTTAATGGAATCCTCCAACATTTCATCTGTTATTTCGAGGTTAAATTTTTCTTCCAGACCTTCTTTGAAAGCACGGATTTCAGACACCCACATATCGAGGGAACGCTCATAATCCGGTACATTCGGTAAATGGATAACCTGCATGGGTTTTAATTCCCCGAGAAGCTCGTACATTTTCTTTTTCCCGTCACAAGTTGTTTCTCCGACAACAATATCAGAGAAGAAAGCATAAGGGCAGCTTTCTTCCATGACATGACCAAAACTTGCTTTAATCAATGGACATAAGTTAGCCGGAAGTCTGGTTTCGGCTGTTTTGATTGGCTCCTGGCTTCTGCCGCAGAGACCCACCTGATACAGACCGGCAGCACGGATGATTTCCGCAGGGGTATACTGGCAGAACATGCCACAGATATTTTTCCCCTGGTCTTTCAGTTCTTTTACTCTTAAAAACCCCTCACGTCTTGCTTCTGCAAAATCTTCAAAATGTTCAGGTAATGAAGTAGACATAAATTTTCCTCCTGGTATGATGATGTGAATGGTATTGAAAATGTTTTGCATATTCTTTTTCTTTTGTACTGCACATTTTCGCAACCGAAAGTTTCATATTTATAAATTAACATGCGTTAATAGATAACACAATAAATAGTAAAGATTTGTGAAAAAGTCAATATTTTTTGTGTTCTTTATTTACTTTTTTGATAAATGGTATTATAAAATCAGAGTACATAATTGATGCAAAACGATTGCAAAAATAAAATTATGTGCTATAATAAAATAAGAATAATTCCTAATATTAAAAAAAGAAAAGGAGAAAAGAATTATGAAAAAATTTGTATGTACTGTATGTGGTTATGTTCATGAAGGAGAAGAAGCACCGGCAGAATGTCCATTATGCCATCAGCCGTCAGATAAGTTTAAAGAAGTAGTGGAAAATCCAAGAAACAAATACGCTGGAACAAAGACAGAAAAGAACCTTTGGGAAGCATTTGCAGGAGAATCTCAGGCAAGAAATAAATATACTTATTTCGCATCTGTTGCAAAGAAGAACGGATACGAACAGATTGCAGATTTATTCTTAAAGACTGCTGAAAATGAAAAGGAACATGCAAAACTCTGGTTCAAGGCACTTGGAGAGCTTGGAACGACAGAAGAAAACCTGCTTCACGCTGCAGAAGGAGAAAATGCAGAATGGACAGATATGTATGAAAGAATGGCAAAAGAGGCAGAAGAAGAAGGATTTCCGGAACTTGCTGCACAGTTCAGAGGTGTCGGAGCCATTGAAAAGCATCATGAAGAAAGATATCGCACACTTCTTAATAATATTGAAACAAAACAGGTATTTGAAAAAGCAGGTGTTATGATCTGGGAATGCCGTAACTGCGGACATCTTGTAATCGGAACAAGTGCACCGGAAGTATGTCCGGTATGTAATCATCCACAGAGCTACTTCGAAGTAAGAAAAGAAAACTACTAAAATTAGGTAAGAATTAACAGTGGTATCTACATTTGAATGAGACTTACAGAGAAGGAAGGTATTGTGAAATGGATAAGAAAGCAATGCATAATCTGACCTATGGTCTGTTTGTTCTGACCACAGAATTAAACGGGAAACAAAATGGCTGTATTATTAATACCGCAGCTCAGGTAACATCGGAGCCAAACCGTATCAGTATCGCAGTGAACAAAGCAAATTATACACATGATATGATTAAGGAAAGCGGTAAATTTACTGTATCTATTATCAGTGAAAATGCTACGTTTGATTTGTTCCGTCATTTCGGATTTGTTACCGGAAAAGAAGTGGACAAGTTTGCTGATTTCGCAGATTATGAGGTTGGAAAAAATAAGATTCCTTATATTACAAAAGGAACAAACGCTTATATCAGTGCGGAAGTAGAAAAAGTAGAAGAATTGGATTCACACACATTGTTTATTGGCCGTGTGACAGACATGGGAGTGTTATCAGAAGATCCATCTGCTACTTATACCTATTACATGGAAAGCATCAAACCAAAACCGGAGAAGACCTTGAAGAACGGCAAGACTGTATGGCGTTGCACGATTTGTGGTTATGAATATGAAGGTGAAGAATTACCGGAAGATTTCATTTGCCCACTTTGTAAACATCCTGCCTCTGATTTTGAAAAAGTAGTTGCAGAACCAGTATCTACCGGAAATAAGTACGCAGGAACCAAGACAGAGAAGAATCTTTGGGAGGCGTTTGCAGGAGAATCTCAGGCGAGAAATAAATATACCTATTTTGCATCCAAGGCGAAAAAAGAAGGATTTGAACAGATTGCGGATTTATTCCTGAAAACTGCGGATAACGAGAAGGAACACGCAAAATTATGGTTCAAAGCACTGGGAGAGCTTGGCGATACCGCGGAAAATCTGCTTCACGCCGCAGAAGGTGAAAATGCAGAGTGGACCGATATGTATGAGCGTATGGCAAAGGATGCAGAAGAAGAAGGATTCCCGGAGCTTGCCGCACAGTTCAGAGGTGTGGGCGCAATCGAAAAGGCACACGAAGAAAGATACCGTGCATTACTTCATAATCTGGAAATGCAGCAGGTGTTCGAAAAATGCAGTGTGAAGATGTGGGAATGCAGAAACTGCGGACATATTGTTGTTGGTGAAAAAGCACCGGAGTATTGTGAAGTATGCAAAGTAGGACAGAGTTATTTCGAAGTCCGTGAAGAAAATTATTAATAAAACAGTTAAAAGTAACGAGAGACGTAACGAAAGTTATGTCTCTTTTATTTGCGCGACGAAAACGCACGGGGTACAGATAAAAAATATCCAATTTAAAGGATGATTTTCAGCGGGCTTTGTATATTTTATTGAAAATACTTCTCAATTTAAAGCACTTATGGTAAAATATAAACAAATTATGAACAGAGGAGAAGAACATATGAAAAAGTGGAAAGTGTGGATTGTAGCGGCAACTGCATGTGCAATGCTTTTTGCCGGATGCGGTTCCAAAAATGCAGAAAATGTGAAGGAAGCAGACTCAGAAAAACAGACAGAACAGGAGACAGAGAAGGAACCAATAAAGATTGCTTCCCTAAAAGGACCGACCTCAATTGGTATGGTAAAATTAATGGATGATGCCGAAGCAAATGGAAAATATGATGTTACTGTTTATGCGTCAGCCACAGAGGTCAGCCCGCTTTTAATTTCAGGTAATGTGGATGTGGCAAACATTCCTGCAAATCTTGCGGCAGTTTTATATGCAAAGACAAATGGTAATATTGAAGTGCTGAATATTAATACACTTGGTGTCCTTTACATGGTTGGCACGAATCGGGAATCTGCAACTTTTGAAGAGTTAAAGGGTGCTACGATTTATACGACCGGTAAAGGAACAACTCCGGAATATACACTGAATTATCTGTTGGAGCAGAATGGAATGTTGCCGGATGACTTTCATATCGAATACAAGTCAGAAGCTACGGAAGTAGTGGCAGCTCTGCAGAGTGATACAAATGCAGTAGGCATACTTCCGCAGCCATTTGTTACAGTGGCCCAGAATCAGATTGAAGGTCTGAATATTCTTATGAGCTTTACAGATGAATGGAATCGTGTGGCAAAGGATTCTGAGTTGGTAACAGGTGTTACGGTAGTGCGCAAGGATTATCTGAAAGAGCACGAAGACCAGATCCAGGAATTTATGACAGATTTGGAAGCTTCCATTGATTATGTAAATGCAAATGCAGAGGAAATGTCAGCAAGCATTGAAAAATACGATATTATCAAGGCTGCGATTGCAAAAAAGGCAATTCCATACTGTAATTTGTCATACATCGCAGGAAGTGAAATGAAATCCAAGCTGGGTGGTTATCTTGAAGTGCTGTTCCAGCAGGATGCACAGTCAATAGGAGGAGCAGTACCAGAAGATGATTTCTACTATCAGGCAAAGTAAGATACGTTATCTTTTGATAGCGTTGTTCTGGCTTGCATTATGGCAGCTTCTTTACAAGATCATTAATCAGCCACTGTTTCTTACGTCTCCGCTTGCTACAGCGAAAGCGTTGGGAATGAGGCTGATACAGGCAGAAACATGGGGAATACTGGGAAATACTTCTGGAAGAATTATCGTTGGATATTTTACGGCGATTATATTAGGTATCGTATTTGCAAGTATTTCTTATGTCAGCCGCACATTTGAGGAACTTGTAAAGCCTATGATGCTGCTTATGAAGTCTATACCGGTTGCTTCTTTTATTGTGATTGCACTTGCGTGGTTTTCATCAAGAAGTGTTTCCGGATTTATCACTTGGTTTGTAGTGTTTCCATTGATTTATTTCCATGTGTTGGCGGCACTTTGGAGAGTTGATGGCAAGCTGCTTGAAGTATGCCAGGTATTTCACGTAAAGAATATAAAAAAATGGAAATACATCTATATACCGCAGGTAATGGAAGAATTTCCGGGAATTTTAAAACTGACAGTTGGTATGGGAATTCGCTCTGCTATTGCGGCAGAACTGATTGGAGTGCCTGAATATTCCGTGGGCGAAGCCATTTATAAGGCAAAGCTGTATTTTGATATTGCGGATTTGTTTGCGTGGACTATATTAACTATTTTCCTATGCTGGACCCTTGAAAAAATTATGATTTGGTTATTTCAGTGGCTGGGGAGAATGATGTATCATGAATGAAGAGAGAAAAGTAATTGAAATAAAAGAAGTATCTAAAAGTTATGATAAAAAAGTGCTGGATATGGTTTCATTTACAGTAGAACCGGGAAGTATTATGGTCATCACAGGACCGTCGGGGAAAGGAAAAACCACACTTTTGAATATTATGATGGGTCTTGTTTCCCCGGATTCAGGAGAAGTTATTGGAATACCGGAGAAAAAATCCTGTGTATTTCAGGAAGACAGATTGTTAGAAAATTTTACAGTAGAAGAAAATTTAAAACTGGTAAGCGAGCTTCCGGTGGAAAAGCTAAAAGAAGAATGTAGCGTTCTACTGGGAGAAAAAGAATTTTCACAGAAGGTCAGAGAATTCAGTGGAGGCATGAAACGCAGAGTCTCTATCTTGAGAGCGCTTTTAACTTCTTCGGAGGTTATATTTATGGATGAACCCTTTAAAGGGCTGGATGCGGAATTGAAGGAAAAGGTCATCCGGTATACTTTGGAGAAGCAAAAAGATAGAACCTTGTTCGTTGTGACTCACGATATGAGTGAGGCAGAGCAGCTGGGTGCAACTTATTTCAAAATTCTATAGGAGGTACATTAAGTGAGCAGATTAACAATTTCAACGAAGGACAGAGCAGAATCTACAATGGATTCTATGTATAAGGATTTGGAACGTCGTATCGTAGCGGCTCCTCCGGGTCTTTGTCCAGTAGATGTGACAAGTTCCTTTATTAAAATGTGTCTTGCACAGTCATGTGGAAAATGTATTCCATGTCGTGTAGGACTGAACAAGCTTGCAGAGTTATTTGATGATGTATTGAATAATAACGCTACAGAAGAAACTCTTAATGTAATCAAAACCACAGCAGAAAGTATCTATTCATCCGCAGACTGTGCGATTGGATATGAAGCTGCAAAACTTGCTTTAAAATGCCTGGAAGGATGTATGGACGATTTCAAATCCCATTTGGAAAAAGGTGTCTGTTCATGCAACAGTAATGACCCGGTGGCATGCGTCCATTTATGTCCGGCACATGTAGATATACCAGGATACATTGCACTCGTAGGAGCAGGACGCTATGAAGACGCAATCCGTCTGATTCGCAAGGACAATCCAATGCCATCTACCTGTGCATACATCTGTGAACATCCATGTGAACACCATTGTAAGAGAAATATGATTGATGCTCCGGTTAATATCCGTGGACTGAAGAAAATGGCAGTCGACCATACAAAGAATGTTCCGGTTCCGGAGTGTGCTCCGTCTACCGGAAAGGCAGTCGGAATTGTAGGCGGAGGGCCTGCAGGTCTTACTGCAGCTTACTATCTCTCACTTATGGGACATAAGGTAACCGTGTATGAGCAGAGAAAACACCTCGGTGGTATGCTTCGCTACGGTATCCCGAATTATCGTCTTCCAAATGCGCTTCTGGATGAAGAAATCGATTCTATCCTTTCGACAGGTGTGGAAGTACATAAAGAAGTGAGCATCGGCAAAGATATAACACTGGATGAAATGAGAGAAAAATTTGATGCTGTATTTGTTGCGATCGGTGCGCATACAGACAAGAAGCTCGGTATCGAAGGGGAAGATGCAGAAGGTGTGATCTCTGCAGTAGATATGCTGCGTGCAGTTGGAGATGATGAAATTCCGGATTATAAGGGAAAACGTGTCATCGTTATCGGCGGTGGAAACGTGGCTATGGACTGTGCACGTTCTTCTGTCAGATTTGGTGCAGAAAGTGTAAGTATTGTATACCGCAGACGTAAATCAGACATGACTGCTTTAAAGGAAGAAGTAGAAGGCGCAGAGGCAGAAGGCTGCGATGTAAAGGAACTGATTTCTCCTGTCAAAATTGAAAAAGATGAAAACGGAAAAGTAAAAGGACTCTGGGTACAGCCACAGATGATTAGTGTGGTAAAACGAGGACGACCGGCACCGAAGAATGCCAATAAAGAAATGCAGTTCATCCCATGTGAAATGATTCAGGTAGCAATAGGACAGGACATCGAAAGCGATTATTTTGAAAAAGTAGGCATCCCGGTTAAATGGGGACAGCTTATGGCTGATACTGCATGCGCAATTCCGGGCATGGAAGGGGTATTTTCTGGTGGTGACTGTGTATCCGGTCCAGCTACTGTTATTAAAGCAATTGCAGCAGGTAAAGTTGCAGCTGCTAACATTGATGAATATTTAGGATACAATCATGAAATTTCCTGCGATGTGGAAATTCCGGATTGTGGATATGAAGATAAAACACCATGTGGCCGTGTGGAAGTTGCAGAAAGAGATGCTTCCGACAGAAAACATGATTTAGAACCAATTGAATTCTGCTTCAGCTGCGAAGAAGCTTGTCAGGAAGCCGGACGCTGCTTAAGATGTGATAAGACTGGTTTTGGTTCATTGAGAGGAGGCAGAGCAGAGAAATGGTAAATTTGAAAATTAATAATATCGAACTTTCCGTTGCGGAGGGAACCACAATTCTTGAAGCAGCAAAACAGGCTGGAATTAACATTCCTACTCTGTGTTATTTAAAAGAAATTAATGAAATCGGTGCCTGTCGTGTCTGTGTTGTAGAGGTAGAAGGTGTAGAACGCTGCGTTCCGGCCTGCAACACAAAAGTACAGGAAGGCATGGTTGTTCATACAAACAGTAAAAAGGCAAGACTTGCACGTAAGACAAATGTACAGCTTATTTTGTCCCAGCATGAATTTAAGTGTGCAAGCTGTGTAAGAAGCGGAAATTGTACCTTGCAGACCGTTGCCAATGATTTGAATATTACAGAAGTTCCATTTAAAGAAGAACCGGAAAAGAGGGAATGGGATCAGAATTTCCCATTAATCCGCGATGCTGAAAAATGTATCAAATGTATGCGGTGCGTTCAGGTCTGTGACCATGTGCAGCAGTTGCATATATGGGATGTACAGAATACAGGTTCAAGAACAACGGTTGGTGTAAGAGGAAATCAGAAAATCAATGATGTGAACTGTTCCCTTTGTGGCCAGTGTGTAACAAATTGTCCGGTAGGAGCACTTCATGCCCGTGATGATGTGGACAGAGTATTTGAAGCATTAGAAGATCCGGATACGATTACTGTTGTACAGATGGCACCTGCTATTCGTGCAGCATGGGGAGAGGGACTTGGACTTTCCAAAGAATTTGCTACCGCAAAGAGAATCGCAGGTGGTCTTAGAAAGATTGGTTTCAACTATGTATTTGATACTGTATTTACAGCAGACCTTACTATTATGGAAGAAGGAAGTGAATTCTTGGAAAGACTTCCTGAGATTAAAGAATCAGGACTTCCAATGTTTACTTCTTGTTGTCCGGGCTGGGTACGTTTTGTAAAGAGCGAATTCCCTGAACTGTATCCAAGACTGTCTACTGCAAAATCACCACAGCAGATGTTTGGTGCAACAACAAAATCTTACTTTGCGGAAAAAATTGGTGTAGACCCGGACAGAATCTTCTCTGTCTCAATCATGCCATGTGTAGCGAAGAAAAACGAGTGTACATGGGATGGAAAGAATCATGTAGATGTAGTTCTTACAAACAGAGAATTAGAAAGACTATTCCGTGCAAGTCTGATTGATGTAACAAAATTGGAAGAAGAAGAGTTTGATTCTCCACTTGGAGAAGGAACTGGTGCCGGAGTTATCTTCGGTGCAACCGGTGGTGTTATGGAAGCTGCACTTAGAAGTGCTTACTATCTGGTAACAAAACAAAATCCAGAACCAGATGCATTCAAAGAGGTGCGTGGACCAAAAGCATGGAGAGAAGCTACCTTTGATGTGGCAGGAACCCCGGTACGAGTTGCTGTAACCAGTGGTCTTGGCAATGCACGTAAGCTTCTGAATGCAATTCTTGCCAAAGAAGTGCAGTATGATTTTGTAGAAGTTATGGCATGTCCAGGCGGATGTGTAAATGGTGGTGGACAGCCAATTCACGACGGAGTGAAGATGGTAGAAGAAAGAACAGCTGTATTATATGGCATTGATAAGAACTCAGCGATCCGTTTCTCTCATGAG
Organism: uncultured Bariatricus sp.; assembly: GCA_934307065.1. GTDB lineage: Bacteria > Bacillota > Clostridia > Lachnospirales > Lachnospiraceae > Allocoprococcus. The sequence goes on from CAKRCD010000028.1 coordinate 12,505, forward strand.
AACCCAGATGTGCTGAAAGCATATGAAGAATATTTCGAGAAACCACTTTCACATAAATCACATGAATGGCTTCATGTACATACAGAAGAATAAGAAAAGTTAAATTTATTTTTGTTTCAAATCAGATAAACCAGACAAGGCGGCAGGGCATTAAGCTCTGCCGTTTTCATTTACGCGAAGCAACGAGCCAAAGTCCGTGCTTGCACGAGACCTTGGCGTTGCCAAGCGCCAGTGACGCTTGTTCGGCAACGACCGGAACGAAGTGTAGATGCCGCGATAACTTGAGAAACTCGCAAAGAGTGTTTCTCATAGTTTATTAGGAAAATTCTTTCCTAATAAACAAAACGCTCCGCGGGGATGCGCACTGCGGTGTACAAAGTAAATGTCGCAAGCGACCACCGCAGGCGCCAGAATGTACCAAGGCACATTCTTTGTTCTTGCCGGAAGTTATAAGAAACGAAAAGAATTTTGGTGTTGCCAGAACCTGACGAAACGATTAAAATAAGAATCAAATCATGAGCGAGAAGGGAGAAATCATAGGATGAAACTGCTATATGCGGAAGATGAGCGCAGCATGTCCGAGGCGGTAGTTGATATTTTGACCTACCATAAATATATGGTAGATGCAGTCTATGACGGGGAAGAAGCATATGCCTATACCTGTGCAGATAATTATGACGGAATTATTTTGGATATTATGATGCCGAAAATGGATGGACTGGAGGTGCTGAAAAAGCTAAGAAGCAGAGGATGCAATACTCCGGTGCTTTTGCTGACTGCGAAATCAGAAGTGGAAGACCAGATTCAGGGACTAGATCTGGGGGCGGATGATTATTTGCCGAAACCATTTTCCATGGATTTATTACTGGCGCATATTCGTGCCATGTTAAGACGCAGGGAAGAATTTGTGCCGAATCTTTTAAAATGCGGCAACATTACACTGAATCAGCAGAACTATGAGCTGTCCGGTAATGGACAGACCTTTGTACTTCCCAAACTGGAATATCGCCTGATGGAGTTATTGATGTTAAATAAAGGAATTTATTTTTCTACGGAAGATATTCTTTGTAAAGTGTGGGGATATGATACCGACGCGGAGGTAGGAACCGTGTGGGTATACATATCTTATTTGCGAAAAAAACTGACGGTATTAAATGCCAATGTGGCGATTACTGCGAAACGCAATATCGGTTATACATTGGAGGTGACAGAATAAATGATAAGAGAACTTCGAAGGAAATTTGTGCTGACGGCTATGCTAGCGGTAAGCATTCTGCTTCTGCTCCTGCTTGGGGCAATTAATATTCTGAATTACCGCAGTATGAATGAGGATACAGACAAAACGTTACGGATGTTATCAAGTTATGAAGGTGATGCCAGCAATTTGGAACAGCGCCCGGAACGGGGAGAGGACAATCCGCCACCGGTGCGGTTCGGCATGGAAGGAAAGAACAATTATGATGCATTTCTGTCTTCCAATTTTTTCGTGGTACGTTTTGCCGGAAGCGGAGAAGTAACCTATGTAGATACCAGAAGAACTTCCGCAGTCTCAGAAGATGAGGCACTGAGCCTGGCGAAGGAAGTCTATGAGAGCGGAAAAGACAGTGGGAAAAGCGGACGGTATAAATATCTGGTGACAGATTCCAAGAATGTTGGTGGTAAGGTAGTCGTCTTTCTGGATGTGTCGGACGAATATATTTCCAGTGTACGTGTGCTTTTGCTTTCTATTGGAATGGGCATTCTGTTCTGGCTTTTGATACTTTTGTTAGTGATTTTAATGTCTAAAAAAGCCATAGAGCCGGTGGCAGAATCCATTGAGAAGCAGAAACAGTTTATTACCAATGCGGGACACGAATTAAAAACACCGATTGCCATTATTCAGTCGAATACAGAAGCAATGGAGCTTTATAACGGAGAGTCCAAATGGAGTAGAAACATCAAAGACCAGACCATAAGACTTACAAATCTTGTGCAGAATCTGCTGGTATTATCCAGACTGGATGAGCAGCTTCCAAAGCAGATGGAAGAAGTAAGGTTTAGTGAATTGGCAATCAATTTTTCAGACCAGTTTCGCCAGTCCTTTGAAGAAAGATATATTACATTACAGACAGAAATTGAGCCTGAAATAACCGTTCGGGCAGACAAAAATCAAATAGAGCAGCTTGTCAGCATTCTGATGGACAATGCAGTAAAGTATACGGATGAAAATGGTATCGTAGAGGTGCGTCTGGAAAAAAGGGCAAAACATGTGATTTTCGAAATCGAAAATACTTGCGAACAGTTACCGGAAGTGCCGTCCCAGAAACTGTTTGAGCGGTTTTACCGCGGGGATACTTCGCATAACCAGAAAAGTGGCGGCTATGGAATCGGGCTTTCTATGGCGCAGTCCATCGCAGAACAAAATAAAGGAACGATTACTGCAAAATATTCCGGAAACAACCGGATTTGTTTTACCGTGCGGTTTTAAGTGCTATAGATTGCAATATTATGAAATATAAGGCTATAAGTAACAGGAGAGAAACTTCATTTTTTTGAGGTTTCTTTTCTTTTTTTGCGGTTTTTCTAAGTTAAGACTAAGGTTGGTTAAATATAATGCCGGTGTAGAGAAGAGAAAGGAGGAGAAAACTTATGAATTTTCGCCATGAATATAAACAGGAAATCAATTATCTTGACATGCCGGCTCTGCGGGCCGGATTAAGCACAGTGATGGAACGGGATGAACATGCAGTAGATGGCAAATATGAAATCCGAAGTATGTATTTTGATAATCTGAATGATAAAGCTTTGCGGGAAAAACTGGATGGAGTGAATATGCGGGAAAAATTCCGCATCCGTTACTATAACGGAGATTTGTCCTTTATACAACTGGAGAAAAAGAGTAAGATAAACGGACTTTGTGCGAAAGAACAGCAGACCATTACACTGGAAGAAGCAAAGCTTATCGCAAATGGAGATTTGGAAGACCTTGTACGGACGGAGAAACCGCTTCTTCGGGAATTGGCACTGAAAATGCATATACAGGGAATCCGGCCAAAAACAATTGTGGATTATACAAGAGAACCTTTCGTATATGCACCGGGAAATGTCCGTGTGACACTGGATTATAATATCCGGACCGGACTTGCCGGTACGGATTTCCTGAATCCGGACTGCGTTACCATTCCGGCAGGGGATACGTCCGTGATACTGGAAGTAAAGTGGGATGAATTTTTACCGTCCGTTATACGTGACATCGTGCAGGTATCTGGAACCCGTACAACTGCATTTTCCAAATACGCAGCCTGCCGTATCTATGGATAAGAAGATAAAAAATAAGAGGATGCCGGGGCCAGAATGTCCTGGTTGCGATACATAGAAGGAGAAGAAAGAAATGAGTTTTAATGATATTTTTAAATCCAGCTTTTTGGAGAATGTGACCAGTGTGTCCATGTTCGATATGGTAATCGCACTGACACTTGCATTTTGTATAGGAATGTTGATTTTTTTTGTTTATAAGAAAACATTTGCAGGAGTAATGTATTCTTCCAGTTTTGGAGTAACCTTAGTTGCGCTTACCATGATTTCCACGCTGGTTATTCTGGCAGTTACGTCGAACGTCGTGCTGTCCCTTGGTATGGTAGGTGCCCTTTCCATTGTGCGTTTTCGTACCGCAATTAAAGAACCACTTGATATTGCATTTTTGTTCTGGTCTATTGCAGCAGGAATCGTGCTTGCAGCGGGAATGATTCCGCTTGCAGTATTTGGAAGCATCATTATTGGAATCGTTCTGATGATATTTGCAAATACAAAATCCCATACAAATCCTTACATCGTAGTCCTTTCCTGCGAAAATCATGACAGTGAGGTTGCAGCAACTGAATTTTTGAAAAAAGAAGTTACGAAATGTGTAGTGAAAAGTAAGACCGTAAGAAAAGGAGCGATTGAGCTGAATGTAGAAATCCGAATGAAAGAAGACAATACAGATTTTATCAATATCCTTTCGGAAATGAACGGGGTAAACAGTGCCGTGCTCGTCAGCTACAATGGAGACTACATGGGATAAAGGAGGCTGAAAAATGTCAAAACATAAATGGACAGACCGAATCTGCTGTATTGCTATTGTTCTATCCATGGTCCTTGCACTTTTCATGACGAAAGCAGAAAGCCTCGGTGTGACAAATGCCCGTCTGACAACTGATTATGAAAGCACCCTGTTTGATACTTCCAAAGTACATACCATTGATATTGTCATGGATGACTGGGACGAATTTATTTCCGAGTGCACCAGTGAAGAATATTCGGCATGCAGTGTGATTATTGACAATGAAGCCTACAAAAATGTTGCCATTCGTGCCAAAGGAAATACGTCACTGACGCAGGTGGCATTCTATGGAAATGACAGATACAGCTTTAAAATTGAGTTTGACCACTATGACAGCACGAAGAATTATTATGGTCTGGATAAGCTTTGCCTGAACAATATTATTCAGGATAATACCTATATGAAAGATTATCTCTGTTATCAGATGATGTCCTACTACGGTGTAGATTCCCCGCTTTGCAGCTTTGTCTATATTACGGTAAATGGAGAAGACTGGGGACTGTATCTGGCAGTAGAAGGAATTGAAGATGCATTTCTGGAACGAAACTACGGAGCAGATTATGGAAATCTCTACAAGCCGGACAGCCAGAGTAATGCAAGCGGTGCCGGTAAAGACGCAGGCGGCAGAGAAGACTCAGGCGACAGAGACCCTGCAAACATGGACAAAAACATGGATGGAAATATGGGCGGAAATGCAGATTCAGCGGCAGAGGATAATTCCAGTGAAAATACAGAGAAACCGGCTGGAAACAAACCGGGCAATGGAGACATGCAGCCGCCAGAAGACATGGAACAGCCGGGAGATGGCGAGATGCAAGGTCCGGGTGGAAATGGAGACAAGGGTGGTATGTCTATGGGTTCCGATGATGTATCTCTGATTTATTCCGATGATGAATGCAGCAGTTATTCCAACATTTTTGATAATGCCAAGACTGATATTTCTAATGATGATAAAGACAGACTGATTGCTTCTCTGAAAGCATTAAACGAAGGAGAAAACATAGAAGATGTGGTAAATGTAGATGAAGTCATTCGTTACTTTGTTGTCCACAACTTTACCTGTAATTTTGACAGCTACACCGGTTCTATGATTCATAATTACTATCTGTATGAAAAAGATGGACAGTTATCCATGATTCCATGGGATTATAACCTTGCATTTGGCGGATTCCAGAATGCGGAAGATGCAACTGCACTGGTAAACTATCCGATTGATGATCCTGTATCTGGCGGAACCATTGATTCCAGACCAATGCTTGCATGGATATTTGCAAATGAAGAATATACAGAGATGTACCATCAGTATTTTGCAGAGTTTATCAGTGATTTCTTTGACAGTGGATATTTTGAAGAAATGATAGATGAAGTGCATGACCTGATTGCTCCATATGTGGAAAAAGACCCGACAAAATTCTGTACTTATGAAGAATTTGAAACCGGAATTTCCACATTGAAAGAATTCTGCCTGCTTCGTGCAAAGAGCATCAGTGGACAGCTTAATGGCAGCATTCCATCTACTTCAGAGGAACAAAACCAGAATAGCGACAGCCTGATTTCTGCAGAAAATATTACCATATCCGATATGGGAAGTATGAATAATAACCAAGGTGGCATGGGAGGTCCGGGCGGCAATGGCGGACCGAATATGGAAGATGCTCCGAATGACGAAGGTAATCCGGATATGGAAAATACCCCAAATGGAGAAGGTACTCCGGATAAGGGAAATGCCCCAAATGGAGAAGGTGCTCCGGATATGTGGAATGCCCCAAATGGAGAGGGTGTTCCGAATAAGGGGAATGGACCAAATGGCGAGAATAATCCGAGTATGGCAGGAACTTCAGACTCAGAAGAGGAAGCGCAACAATAGATTCCCCCAATTTTATTTTCTATATATATGATTAAGATTTTGTTAACATACTTGACATATATCGAAAACCTTGTTATCATATCGCTTGTAAGTAGTATTTAAAACTACATAGAACGGTTAAATAATAAAGCGAGGATAACATCAATGAAAATAAAAATAATTTCGGATTCCGCATCTAATGTATATAGCATTCCAGAAGAGGATTATGTGTCTGTTCCAATGAAGATTGTCACAGACCAGAAAGAATATGTGGATAATCCGGATTTGGATGTCCGTCAGATGGTAGAAGAATTACGGGCATATAAAGGACGAAGTGGTACTGCCTGTCCAAACCATGGTGACTGGCTGGAGGCATTTGGTAAAGATGAATTCATTATCTGCATCACAATTACAGGCAAGTTATCGGGAAGTTATAATGCGGCCCGGCTTGCGAAGGAAGAATATGAGGAAGAATTCCCGGAAAGAAAAGTATTTGTTCTGGATTCTCTGTCAGCAGGACCTGAGATGCATCTGCTCATAGAAAAAATTGAACAGCTCCGTGAGATAGAATCAAATTTTGAAACCATATGTGAAAAAACACAGGAGTACAGTAACCACATCACTATGTTATTTGCACTGGAATCTATGAAAAATCTTGCAAATAATGGCAGAATCAGTCCGGCAGCAGCCAAGATTGCAGGGGTACTCGGTATTCGCGCAATCGGAAAAGCACAAGATGGAGAGTTACAGATGAATGCAAAATGCCGGGGTGAAAAGGGCGCACTGGCAGAAATCCTGAAGGAAATGAAAGACTACGGATATGAAGGCGGAAAAGTCATTTTGGACCATTGCCTGAATCCGAAAATAGCTGAGAAAATGAAAGCGGAAATACAGAAAGAATTTCCACAGGCAGAAGTCCGAATTGGAGAGACTACAGGGCTTTGCAGCTTTTACGCTGAAAAAGGCGGACTTATGCTAGGGTTTGAAACAAAATAATGGTAAAAAGGTAAAATAGCCAGTTATCTGACGAGATAAAAATCTCATGGATGACTGGCTCTTATTTTGGAATTTAAGGAGATTCGTGTGCTTTTTTGCAAAGAAACCTATGGTTGCGCTGGTGCAACCAGCAAGTGCTTGTAATAAATGCTTTTTTAATTTAACTTACAATTAAAAAATTATACGAGTAGGAGAATTTGTTATGAAAGATGTAAAGCAAAAATTGAGTATGTTATTTGCCATGTGTGTTATTTTTAATGCATTCTTTTGGGTTTCCTTGCCCGTTCATGCGTCTTCAGAAAATACCACCACAGTGGCAGAGTATGATTTGAAAGAAGGTGGAACGCAAAGATTCGAAATAATTGATGAGCAAGGAGAATGTATTGAAGTTACGGTTACTGAGTTAGAAAAAACAAGTCGAATTTCAAATGGTTCCTATAATGTGGAATTTTCAAAACCATTATCCTGGCAAGCAGGCTTTTATGTGGATGTTAAAAACAATCAGATAATTTCTGCGTATTCACCTTATTATAAAGTAGATATAGGAAGAATTTATAATGACACGTTGAAAAAAGATAGTAACGTGAAGGTCTCATATCACTTTACATATCAACAATATGTTAGATATTACAGCACAGGTATATATGCACAGATTACGAATAGTACTATGAGAGTTTCGATGATATAAAATTCAGAGGGCAACCATTTTTATGGTTGCCTTTCCATATTTGAAAAAATAATCATTTATTACAATTCCAGCATTCATTAAGTTAATAATCAGACATACAATTAAAATCATCCAAACTAATGCTGATAATTTTTGTTTTCTTATAATACAAAACAGAATGATTCCCAAATTAAGAAATAGACCTATAAGAGGAACGATACAAGACAACAAAGTCACAGCTACAATGCCAAAAGATTCATGATTAAAAGTAAAATTGTTACTTTGATTTTCTTGTTTTTCTTGAAAGGGATTTTCGACAGTATTCTTTGTTGAAGATTCTTGGTTATCTTTTATTAGGTAATCGACAGAAACGTTATAAAGTTCACTTAAAATAATTAAATTATCTATATCAGGATATGCTTTACCTGTTTCCCATTTTGATACAGATTGTCTTGAAATATTTAATGCTTCGGCAACATCTTTTTGAGATAGTTCTGCTTTTTCTCTCGCATTTTTTAATTTTTCTGATAAGTTCATTATTATATTTCCCCCATATAAGTAATCTGTTATCAGTTTACTAAGATTTTTAGCCTTTGTCAATGAAAGCACTTTGTGGTTGCTCAAATGCGCCTGATAAGTTCTTTGAATTTGAAGGATTTTTGCGTATGTTTATGATAGTTCATAGCAAATATCAACATGAGGAGAGGTGGTCCCATTGGTGCAAGTGTAGTGCATAAACAGTCAAAGAAATTTATTTATTAATATTTACGGAAAATAATATAAGGATTTTTATTGGAAAAGAGTGTAAATATAGAAAATATATGGTAAGATATTAATAGGAAAGTCACTCAACAACAGATGTTTTGAAAATGCGGAGGTATGACGTATGAGGAAAAGAAGTTGGAGTTTATTGATGGTGGCATTGGTTTTACTGGCACTGGTTTTTGGGGGATGCAGCCAGAAAAGTTCATCTACGGATGAGGTAAGTGATGCGGCACGGACAGTGATTGAAACATTTATGACTTGTCCAAACGAAGACCTTTATAACGATACCATGAAAGGGGCAATAGGTTCTGGTACAGAAAAGATTTCAGATGAAGAATGGGAAAAAATAAATGCAGCCTATGAAAAAGTTTCAGAAAATTGGGAAAAAGCAATTGGCAAATATTTTGCGGATAATAGTCTGGAAAAATTTGTAGATGACGGATATGTAAACCGATATATGAGTGAAGGCAAGCAGATGAAGGTTGAGTCGATGGAACTGCTTGAGAAAGATGATTCCACCGAAAAAGTAAAAGTGACTGCACTGGTAGAAGGTAAAGAACAAGAAATTACTGTAGAATTTAAATATAATCCGGATGGACGAATTTGGAAAGTGAACTTAATTGAATAGGGAAAATGGGGTGTTCAAATATAAATGGACACCCTTTTCTTTGGCAATAAATACAAGGGTTTCTTGAGTATTCGGCTTGTTTTACGTATTAAAATATGCTACTCTAATGAAAAGCATTATTTTTCTAACATTCTGGCGGAAACGCATTCGTACTACATTTCGAAAGTTTTATTATGAAATCTCAATGCTTTGTTACCAATCAATAAAGCAGTGAGATTTGAATAAAGAAAATACATTTGTATTTATGAAATGTTTTTGGCTATAAGTGTATTTAGAATGATAT
>CAKRCD010000029.1 GCA_934307065.1 uncultured Bariatricus sp.
TGGCGTCGTCTTCGAGTTTTGCGCTGACAACAACTGCTAATTCATATTTGCTCATGTCCTGCACCTCCTTATGGTCTCTGGCTCCCGTACCCTATGACGGGAACAAGGAATAAATAGTATATCACAATTTCATACTATAACATAGTCCATGTCCATTTGCAAGGATTTTCTTTTCCCCTATCCAAGTTTTTTTCTTATTTCTTTTGTATTCTTTTCCACCATTTTTCTTGATACCATTACTTGATGAGCACACCCCATACATTTCAGCCGGAAATCAGCTCCCACTCTCAGAATTTCCCACTCCTGACTTCCGCAAGGATGCGGTTTTTTCATCTTAATAATATCGCCTACTTCAAAATTTCTCTCCACATTATTTGCCATTTAATTTTCCTCGACTTTTACTCCATGTACAACAAAACGGTCATCATTATCATCCTTTGTACAGGTAGAAAGCGTAATCACTTCCGCATCTGCACCAGGATTTACACCTGTATCATAATTACTGATACTCTTTGTAATCTGCAGAAACATCTCAAAGCTGGCATCATTTTCAAACTGATAGGTATAGCTCTCTGAAGTGTCCTTCACGACTCCGGCACTGTAAATCTGATACTTGATTTCTCTGCCATCCGGTGTATAAATGTAGAAATACGGATGTGCCTCCCAGAAATCCTTATCTGCATAGCTGTCCAATTCATTAAACATCGTTCCATTATACATATAATGTCCGTAGATAAGGGTGTTTTTATCATTAAAATCCGGATTGTTATATGCATTAACAAAAATGGTTCCTACGGTATTGTCATACCCCTTAAATGTTTTATAAAGATATTCATCGTTATCTTTCCCCTGAACAACAGGATAATTAATAATTTCAGGAGCTTCAAAATGAATCCATGCAACTACATCCGGGTTTATCTCCTTCAACGCATCAAAATCAACGTCTATCAGATGTCCCGATTCTTCCTTCTCACTATTATTTGTCACGGCCAGCTTCGCAATATCCTCATATTCCGTTTCTCCTTTATGATAACCGGAATAAATCTGAAACAGTTTAAAACCCGAGAAACAAAATACTCCCAATGCAATAATCAGCACAATGGTAGAAATCACTCGTCCGACCGTCCATGTCTTTTTCTTTCTTCTTCCTCTTCTATAATGTTTCTTCTGATGTTCCATGAGATATAATATCCTTTCCCTCTTTCTATCTACCTTAGTAAAAAAAAGCAGTTCTGTCAAGCAATTAGAATTTTATATTTTTTTATAAACTGTTAATTGATTCTTTACCCAATCAGCGTACAATATACTTATCATACCAATCGAAAGGAATGTTTTATTATGAAGGAAAAATTTTTGCGTTTTATGCAGGGGCGCTATGGAATAGATACTTTCGGGCGTTTTCTTCTGGGTTCTGCACTGGCATCTTATTTACTTTATATGTTTATCGGAAAAAGTCTGCTCTACTTCATAGCACTTATTCTTCTGTGCTATTCCTATTTTCGGATGTTTTCCAAAGATATTTACAAGCGTTCGGCAGAAAACCAGAACTTTTTGAAAAAAACTGCCGGAATCCGTCGTGCATGGGCCAACCGAAAATACCAGTTCCGGCAGATGCGTGCATTTCACATTTATAAATGCCCGACCTGCAAGCAGAAAATCCGTATTCCAAGAGGAAAAGGACGTATTGAAATCAGGTGCCCAAAGTGCAACGGCACCTTTATCAAACATAGCTAACTTATATGATAGCCGGTCCTACATATAGCATTTTCAAATAGACTCTATTATATATAGAAAATTATAATTGGACTTATAGCCCGACTCCTTTTACACTTAATTACAGAAATGTAATGATGTCAGGGTTGTGAGAGTGCGAAGTACCGTGCAATCCATAGACAGCATGTAATAAGCAAAAAATTCTCCACGGCAGAGAATACAAGGAGGAATCAACATGATTGTTAACAGAATCTGCGGAATGTGTCAAGGTGGCTGTCAGGTAAATGTCACTATTGAAGACGGGAAACTCGTAAAGGTTCAGCCCGACTTAACTTCACCAAAAGGACGACTTTGTGTCAGAGGTGCACTTGCCCCGACCTTATTATACAGCCAGTCCCGTCTGACCGTTCCATTAATACGTGACGGAGAAAAAGGCGAGGGCAAATTCCGCGAAGCCACATGGGATGAAGCATTTACATATGCTGCAGAATTATTGCAGAAAACTTCAGATAAATACGGTGCACGTTCACTGGCATCTTTTCTTGGCCGAGGGGTTCTCGGAATGCCTGTGGGCCGTATTCTCTCCGGTGGGAAATCTCCTTCTTTGATGGAACGCCTTGGCTCACCTAACAGTTTTAACGTAGCCTCCATCTGTAATATGGCTTCCAGTACGGTAACTCCGGTTACAACATCAGGACTGAACACCCGTGTAATGGTACAGGACATCCCAAACAGTGATTATATTTTCGCATGGGGCAAGGATTCCACTACAGACGACGGACCACAAATGGCTATCAAGAGCATCAAAGCGGCCAAAGAGCGTGGTGCAAAGCTCATTGTAATTGACCCTCGTCAGACCGGAATAGGCGAACTGGCAGACCTTTGGATACCGGTCATTCCAGGTTCCGACGGAGCCCTTGCACTTGCCATGTTGAAACTGATTATTGAAACCGAACGTTACGACAAAGAATTTGTGCGTGATTATACCCGTGGCTTTGATGAATTCAAAACCTATTTAGATACGCTCTCACTAGAACAGCTTTCCACCTGGTGTGGTGTTCCTTGTGATACCATCCGCCATCTCACTGATATTTTCTGTTCTACAGAGAAGATTTCCCTGATTTCCTATACAGGACTGGAATATCAGCTCAGCGGAATCCAGAATAACCGTGCCATTTTTACCCTCTGGGCAATCACAGGCAAACTGGATGTAGAAGGTGGTATTTATTTAAACTGTGAACACGTACCAACGTTTCAGTTGAAAGAACTTCCAACAGAGAATAAACCGATTGGAATGGATGAGTTTCCAATGTTTTATAAATTCATGGGAGCCGGACAGTTCTGCCGTTTTCCAAAAGCTGTACTGGAAGATGACCCATATCCTGTGCGTGCACTGATTGTAGTGGGCGGTTCCCCGATGCTTACCTTTCCGGATGCTAAGAGATGGCGTGAGGTATACCGGAAATTAGACTGCCTTATCGTCTCAGACCGCTATCCAACCGAAGATTCCCGTTATGCCGATGTTGTATTTCCATCATGCACACTTTTTGAGACTTACAAACCGGTTCCCGGGCCGGACGGCAAAATCGAACTAATGGAGCCGGCTATTGCCCCTGTAGGGGAATGCCGTGATGATGTACTGATTCTGTCAGGCATTGCAAAAAAATTGGGTGTAGGTGATGATTATCCGGATAACGTAGATGAATTAAAAACATGGCTCTGCGATTCTCTGCCACCGTATGCAGGGGACTTCGGCAGTGGCCAAAAGAAACCGGAACGAATTTATAAAAAATATCAGACAGGTAACCTTAGAGCCGACGGGAAACCAGGCTTCCCGACTCCTTCGGGAAAATTCGAAATCTGTTCTGTATATCTGGAAGAAAACGGCTTTACACCTTATCCGGAATACAAAGACATCCGCTCTATCCCGGAATTAAACAAACCAGAATTTCCATTCACACTGACAACCGGAGCAAGAAGCATGCATCGCATGGGTGTATTCGGAGCAAATCTTCCGGGCGTGGCAAAGGTAGAACCTTATCCATACATGGATTTATCTCCTGAGGATTCTGAAGAATTAGGCATCTATGATGGCGAATGGGCAAAGGTAACTACTCCATTCGGAACGGGAACCTTCAAAACCCGTGTCTGCGGAATGACCAGACATTGTATCCACATTCCTCATGGCGGTGGAAGTGAATATATGCCGCCTGCATGGCATATGGGAAATGTCAATGAGCTTACCAGCCTTGACTACAATGACCCAATTACCGGATTTGTCACAATGAAATCTGTTCCATGCCGCGTAGAAAAATCGGACTACAAAGAATAATTGACATAACGGATACTTTTCCGGTTCATTCTTAATCAAAAGGGTATCAGCAAAAAAGAAGGAAGTGATTGCCAGTCCAGAATCACTCCCTTCTTTTTCATGTATTTCCGCTTTTTATTTTATTTCTGCTTCCTATTTTGTCTCCGCTCTCTAGCCCCTCAGTCCTGCAATCACTCTGCTCGGATGAATCAGCAAATCCAGTCCGTCCTCCATAGAGCGCACACACAAATCTGCTGCCCGAAGCGCCCGTCCGCATGCCCCCTCTTCATCCATAATTGCAATGGAAAGTGCCGCTTCCTTCAGCATCAGTTCATCATTTCTTCCATTTCCGATTGCTACGCAATGTCTGGCTCCCATGGATTTCACAATCTCCTTCTTATACTCTCTCGCGCTCCCCGTTGGAAATGTATGTAAAATAACCGGTATATCCGTGCACTGCTCTTTCGCATTTCCGTGTGTATCAGCCGTCAGCACATAAATACGTAAGTCTTCTCCCAGCACACGCAGCCGCTCCTTTACACTTTCCGGCACAACTCCATCTATGGCGATCGTCCCATTAAAATCCAAAAATAAAGTGTCTAAATTCAAAGTCTTATACTCCGGAATTACAATTTTCATCCGCTTTTCCTCTCAATGCTGTTTCTTCTTATTATAAAGAACAATATAACTTCTGTCAAAATATCTCTATCTATGCTATAATGGATTCAGTAAGACTAAAGAGGGGCTTTATGATTATGCAAAAGATAACTCATTATTATCTCATGGCATTTCGCACCACCACAGATGTCATGCATGCAGAAGAATGTCTCAAAGACAAACTTCCCATTACGATTATGCCCGTTCCACGGGAAATTTCAGTTGGCTGTGGTCTCGCCATTCGTTTTATGAAGCCAGACGAAAATCTGATTTGTAATTCATGCAAAGAACTTCCTATCTCTGGAATTCTTTATAAAATGCAGACTGAAAAGGTAAATGGCAGACATCCGATTGAAATGATTGCTGAATTTTAATTATACTACATACTTCAAGCAGAAATACCTTTTATTAATCGGCAGTATAAAACCCCGCCATCTATGGATGCTTCCACATTTGGCGGGGTTTCACATTTTCATATCCTACTCATTCATAATTAGGAAATTCTTTCTGATTCAAATCCAAGCTCTTTTAAAATTTCCATAGAAGTTTCCATGCAAGTATCACAGTCACACACAGAAACTGTTTTTGCTTCAAGATTTACTTCATGATTGATTTTAGCTTCCGTAAGTGCTTCATCAATTTTTTTCACACAGTTCGGACAGCAAATTCCAGGTACACTTAAAACTCTCATAATTTTCTCCTGTTTTACATAAATTACAGTGTAATTACCTGATCTACTCCTGCAGGTGCCAGTGCCGCATATACGTTAGGGAAGCAGCCGATTCCTGCCGGTGCGATTAATTTGTCTGCGATATCTCTCTGATAGCAGCATCTGTCGCATGCCATTAAAAGCATACCTGTTTTTTCACTTAATTTCTGAAGTCTTGCAGCGATATCTGATCCTTCAACAAGCATATATGCATTGTCAAAGAAAAACATCATTCCTGCCACTTCTACTCCGTGACGATCTTCTTCCAACTGAGGAATGATCATGTACTCAAGGATTTCTCTTGCGTGTTCTGATTCAAATAAATAAGCTACTTTCATGGTATAATACCTCCTGATAAATAAATAATTTATACTTCAAATGTAGCTTTCGCCTCGTTTACGGCAACATTAATATCTGCCTTAATTAAACTTTCCGGATCCAGCTCCATCTGAGTAACATATTGATCGAATTCAGCACTACTGCTGAAAAAGTTCATGACATTTCAGCAAGACCCGGCCCAGTTTGATAACTGTCCAAGTGGAAATGTCAGTGCATGGAGTGTTTTTGGGGCATAATCTGCCACTTTTCCATCCACAATTTTTACAAAGACTGGTTCGCCAGATACCGCTGATACAGAGTGAACCTCTGTATCCTGATGAAACGTAAATGCTGCACCGATTGCATCAATCGCACACATAGCAGTAAAACTTCTGCCATCCGCAAGTGTCACATGATGGTTAGTCGGAAGTGCAGATACCGGATAAATGAAGTTCACGTTCTGTTCTTCATCTGTTACCATTCCGTCTTTCGCTTTTAAGACATCAACGATCTCCCGGTACTCTCCTTCTGTCATAGAAAGTGCATCAAGCACAAGGCTCTTATCTGCCTCAAGATTGAACGCTCTTCCCTCGTTTACTGTAAATTCAATGATAAACAGTCTTACCTGATTCTGTCTGTCATTAAACTTCTTATGTACATTCTGTTGTTCCATATTCATTTTTCCTCTCAAAATCCCTATTTCTTTTCTATAATCTTTCTTAACCTTCTCTTCTAAAATAAGTAAAAGCACATATCTTATATACTAGACTGCAGTTGCCTGTTCATCCTTTCCGGAATCTACACCCTGGATAAATTCCATTAAGTCTTTATCTTCCTGAGTAAATACGCCTCCGCTTAAAGCGCCTTTCAGGATGGTTGTCAACTGGTCTACATATGCATGATATTGTGGATTTGTACGGTCACGCGGTCTTGGAAGCTCAATCTTGACATCTGCCAAGATTTTTCCATGATCTCTGGACATTACGATAACTCTGTCACTTAAATAAATCGACTCATCCACATCATGCGTAACCATAAGTGCTGTTGTCTTCTTCTGCTGAAGAATACTTTCCAGCTGCATCTGAAGAAGCTGACGCATCTGGAAATCCACTGCTCCTAACGGCTCATCCATCAAAAGCACCTGTGGGTCGCAGGCAATCGCGCGAAGCAAGGCAACCCTCTGTTTCATACCACCGGAAATCTCATGGATATAATAATTCTCATAATCCGTAAGCTGAGCCATTTCCAGCAGCTCCTTCAGCTTCTGTTTCCGCTCTGCTTTCGGCACTTTCATCTTCTTCATTGGATACTCTATATTCTCCCCGACTTTCAGCCATGGGAACAATGCATAATTCTGGAACATAAACGAACGATCCGGTCCCGGTTTGCTGACCTCTTTTCCATTTACTACAATCTTTCCACCATTTGCCTTCTGGAAACCGGCAATAATGGTAAGTGTGGTTGTCTTTCCACATCCGGAAGGTCCTAAAAGGGACACAAATTCTCCTTCCTGCACCTCAAAGGACACATCCTTCAATACGACATTTTCTTCGTCTCCCTTTCTTCTGCCTTTGAAGACCTTCGAAATTCCCTGTACAGATATTGACATATCTATTCCTCACTTTCTTCTAACGTCAAAAATTTGATTGGTTTGTCTGTAAGCCAGCTTTCCTCTACTCCCAGCTTTTCTGCCAGATATGCAGACTCATTCAACTTCTCTGCAGCTTTGTTATAGCTTTTTATAAAATCTGAAAATGCTTTCGTCTTTGCAAACTCCTTATCCACCACAAGCACATAGGAAATGTAGTCATTTTCCGAGAGTGGCTTGTAAGAATACATCGGCACTTTAGCCGCCTTTGTCAAATCCTGGATCGCAGCATCTACCTGTCCATCTTCCAGACTATAAAGAATTCCTTTCTGCGAAATATCCTGAAATTCTTCTATCTGCGGATAGGTCTTGGCTGCCAGTGACTTTTCAAATTCTCGTCCCTGGTTTATCCCGATCTTTTTTACATCTTCCCATGGTTCTTTATAACAGATTACCTCTGCGTTCATAATAACCGGGCCATAAATCATAACATTCTCATTTTCTTCTATCGTGTGCATAGCAATATGGCTACAATAAAATGCAACATTGATTTCTCCCGCACTCAGTGCCCACTGAGCAATATTATTTCAGCAGTCTTGAAATGAGCTACTTTCCAACTTCTCCTTGATTGTATAGGTTGAACTCAGCTCCTTTACCGTCTCGTTCATCAAGACCCCGGAAACATCATCTCCGGAACCAACACGGATCAATGCCTCATCATTGCGCTTCTCTTCTTTCGGGAAAAACGCTCCGATTGCAATTCCTGCCAAAACAAATGTCACAATAAAGATTCCTATTTTCTTCGTAATGTTCATGGAATCATGCTTTCTTCATCTTCTGTCTGATGTATTTGATCAACGCAAAAACCGCGTAGCCAATTACAATAAAACTGCAGATCCATCTTCCCCATTCCGGCACATCAATCATCATCTTATTGACCTGCGAAATCGTCTTGGAAGTTCTGTCATAATCCAACACCGGTGTGAATCCCGGCATCAGAAGTCTATTCGTAATATATCCCGAAATAAATGCCATTGCAGTTACCATGGCAAAATACATGGCACTCGCTCTCTTACCGATCATTTTCGTAATGGTAAGAAGTTCCGGCACATTCGTACCTGCGCCAGCCATCAGGTACATAATTGATATTCCTGGTGCAGCTCCACTGGCAACCAGAGCTGCAATAAACGGAATATGTCCTACCGCTCAAACATACATCAAGGACGCTACTACTGCGATTCCAAATAAGGAAATCACGCCCGGCTGTCCAAGATAATCTTGAATAAATGACTGCGGAATGATTGTAAACAAAAGTCCTGCAAGCAGCATTCCTGAAATACTGTACTTACTGATCGTCACAGCAAGTTCCGTAGCCGACCATCTAAGTCCACTTTTAATCTTCTCCCAGAAAGTCATCTCTTCAAATTCTAACTGAATCATGCCGCCCTCTTCCTCAGAGTCGTCGTCCATCTCCAGTTTTACTGATACTTCTGAATCCCCATACTTCTGGTTTCGAAGTCCAATATGTAGTTCATCCCCGGCAAAATGATTCGCTATCACACCGATCAGGAACGGTGCCACAAAGCCGGTTATCACATATATAATGGTAATTTCTTTTCCAAGCAATCCCCAAGCCATTAAAACCGCCAACGGGTTGATCATTGGCGTGCTCGTCATAAAAGCCAGTGTCGGTCCTAAATAGGCACCGCTATAATAAAGGCTGATTCCAAGTGGAATTGTTCCACAACTGCAAATAGGAAGAAACATTCCTGAAATCGTTGTTCCTAAAATTCCAGTAATCCTCTTCGATCCAATTGCTGTCTTCTGCATATTCTCCGGCTTGATAAATTCATGCAAAAGACCTGCTACAATAAAACTGAACACAACCCATGTAGACGAACTGTTCAACATAGACCACGCTGACTGGAGAATACTTGACAAAAAAGTAAATAACCCTGTCATCATATCTTCAATGCCTCCTCAAATGCATTCCGCACTGCAGGTTTAGTCAGCTTCGTCACTGCTTTCTTTTCATTTATAATAAGCATACTCTTTGAAACTGCGCCATACTTCTTAATATAATCAAAATCCTGTCCGGCACGATATATCTTCACATGCACTCTGCTTTCATATTCCTTTGCTAAAACTTGAACCAAGTCTCCAAATACCTCGCATCAAGCACATGCACTAATATATTCTATACATGGCTTTTCCACACATACCACCTCCATTTTAATTATTAATGTTCATTAATCAAATTCATTATAGCTTCCTTTTCCAATTCTCGCTCGATTTATACGAAATATTAATAATGAAAAATGCTTTATTATTTTCCGTAATATTTCTATTTTATTTATTACAAATTTGTTATGATTTCATGTGTATTTTAATGTTCCAAACATCATAAATCTTATTCTTTATTTAGGGAGGTGACACCTTGAGTGACAACAAGATGGCTGACCGCATGATTCATGCCACCAAGCAAAAAGACCGCCGGAACTGGCGTAAAATGGGTGGCAAGAATTATAATGTCGGATTTGCTATTTCACTAATTCTAATCTGCACCGCATGGTATTTTGCTGCACATTTAGTAAATTCTCCATTTACCTTTCCTTATTTTGAAAAGGTAATATACGAATTCTACTACAGTATTACCGATATGTATGTACTGAAAAATGTCGGAATCACTATGCGACGCGTTTTAACCGGTTCGGTGTATGCGTTCATAATTGGTTTTCCTATTGGAATGATCATGGGATATTCTCCGAAGATGCTTCAGATTATGTCTCCGTTCATCAATTCCCTAAGACAGGTACCAATCATGGCATGGGTTCCACTTGCAATCGTATGGTTTGGTATCGGTGACGGACCGACCATTTTCCTGATCGCATTCAGTGGTATTTTCACAATTATCCTGAATACTGTTGCAGGAGTACAGGATATCAGCAAAGATTTCTACAATGCCGCGCGTTCGATGGGTGCCGGCACATTAAGTATTATCAAGGATATCGTAGTTCCCGGCTCACTTCCGGGAGTATTAACCGGAATTCGTCTGGCAATTGGTATGGGCTGGATGTCCGTTATATGAGCGGAGTTCATTGCGACAAGTGCCGGGTTCGGTTACATAATGGTGGAAGCACAGGGAAGATTACAGACAGAGAAGGTTATTGCTTACATGATCTTAGCCGGAGTAATCGGATTCCTTATTGATGCAGTCATGGTTCTCGCAGAAAAAGTGCTGCTTAGATGGAGAGCGGCTTAAGCGAAGATAAATGATATGATGGAGTAATGGCATGGACACCAGATTGCCACCATCAAAAAAAGTTTCTGAAATTCGAGCAGGATGCTACCGAATGACAGAAACTTTTTTATTTTTCTATTTATTCCTTCCCGCGCAAAATTCTCGAAGCCCCTGTATGGTGCTGGAAGCCAAAGGCGATAATGTTCGTTCCTTATGATACATCAAATAAAAACATCTCTTAGAATTCGTCTCCGGGAAAGTAAACTCCAGGACTTTCTGTTTTTCTATAGATTCTCTGGCAGCCGTTTTACTGATAAAAGCAATGCCTGAGCCAGCCTCTACCGCTCTTCTTACCAGCTCCGACGATTCAAACTGTGCCAGTATATCTATTTCCTGAGGATTCAGCTTCAACTCCTGTTCTATATGCTCTACCGCAATCTTCGTTCCACTTCCCAGCTCTCTGGTAATAAACCGTTCATACTTTAACTGTTCGACCGGAAATTGTCCATTCAACTTCTTATATTTTGGTATATTCGGCGTGATAAGAACAATTTCATCCTCAAAAAGAACTTTTGCACAGATCTTATCACTTCCACTGCTAAGACCGCCTATCCCTATCTCCACATCAAAATTCAATAGCTTCTGTAAGACACTTCCACTGTCCCCTTCCGATACGTTGAAATGTACATTCGCATTCCTTGTCTTAAAATAAGCGATAAACTGGGGAAGCATATAATATCCCGGGACGGAGGAAACTGCGAGCTTGACGATTCCACTAGCCTGCTCCTCACATCGGTTCAACTGCTTCAGCGCCTGATTCTCTGTCTCTAAAAGCTGCAATGCATACGGATAAAAAATCTTTCCTTCATCGGATAAAAGCACGTCCTTTGTAGACCGTACTAAAAGCTGTACCCCCAGTTCTGCCTCCAACTGCTTAATATGGGTACTAATCGTCGGCTGCGATAAATATAAATATTTAGCAGCAAGTGAAAAACTCTTGTAATTAACAACTCCGATAAAACTTCTAATGTATTCTAACCTCATGTTCCTTCAGCTCTCTTCTGTATTCTTTCATATTATTAAACAACTCAATAATACTATTATAGGCTATAAGTCCTAGAACTTCTAATTGAAAATACCAATAAGAAAGCTCTGTTATTGCTTTTATCAATTTATTTTCTTTTATAATATTATCATTGCCTTTATTCAAAATGTAAATATTTCGTTTTCCTTCTATTCATTTTCCAAACCTTTTGTTATTATATGAGTGTAATCATTACAAAATATTAATTTTTTACATTTGTAAAACAAATTCACATAATAAGGGAGGACAAATTATGAAAAAGAGACTTGTCGCTGTGCTTCTTGTCGCAGCTATGTCTATGTCTCTACTTGCAGCATGTCACGATAGTAGTGAAAACAAAGCCACTATAGACATCAAGCAGACGGACTATGATCCAGAAGAAGCTGTAAAGGACTTCGAATTCGGAGAACTGAATGAGACAGAAAAAAATTACACAGTGGAAATGGGATATAACAACTGTGACCACATGGTAGCTGCTATTATCGGTGAGAAAGCCGGCATTTATGAAGCAATGGGATTAAAGGTTAACTTAACCAAATCCGGTGAAACAACAAAGGCTCTGATCAGTGGTGCCATGGATGTTGGTTATATCGGTGTCGGTGCTTCTGGTTTGTCACAGAATCCACCATACTTTATCGCATCTGCTAACCATACCGGTGGTTCTCGTTACTTGGTTGTCAGCAATGATATTTCTGACCCTTCTGAAATCGAAGGAAAGACACTTGCAATGCCAGCTAAGCCAGCTGAAAACTCTGAATGGCGTGGATGGGCAAGAGACTACGATGTATCATACAATGCAGAAGATTATAATATTGTTTCTATGGGACAGCAGGATGCGTTGTTCGCTTTGAAAGCCGGTCAGATTGACGGCTTCGTGTGCTGAGACCCTTATGCCTCTCAGGCAGAGTTCGAAGGTTTCGGACATGTTTTATTTACAAGTTGGGGAACTAACCTTGACGAGAATGGTGATGTACCATCCTCAGATTCATGGGCAAGATGCTGTACACTTAGTATGAACAAAGACTTTGCAGACAAATGCCCAGAGCTTGCAAGACGTCTTGTATATGCTCATATGCTTTCCGTTAAATACTTATACACACATCCATACAACTCAGCGATGATGTTTGCGGATGGATTCGACTGTGATCCATATGTTGGTCTTCGTACTGTATACATGAAGACAGTAGCAGAAGGTCGTACCATTACATGGCACTGGTCAGAAGAAAACTTAAAGAACGATGAAGATTTCGATACCCAGTGGACAAATCCTTCTATTCCGGAAGTTGATATTTGCTACGTAAGTATTTTCGAAGATTCTCTGAAGAGAGCGAATGCTTTACAGGAATCTGCAAAAGTAGATGATTTCGATGAATTTATTGAAAAAGAAGTCGATCCGATTTCTCCTATTGGAATTTCATTTGAAGACTGGTACGAACACGCAAAAACGATTGATGGTATTTCAGATGAAAATGCTGTAGATATTTCAAAAACAGCAACTCCATACTTAAATGAAAATGTAGAAGGTACAAATAAAAAATAGTGCCGATAACATTAATAAATAAGCTACTTGCCAGGAACGCGTCTCTAATGCGTTCCTGGCATATGTTTTTTATACTGCTTTTCTATTTCCTATACTACTTCTGCTTCCATCACTCTTGGAAAATCCAAAATAAACATCGTTCCTTTTCCAACCTCTGTCTTTACACGAATGGTTCCCCCATGTTCCTCTGTCAGTCGTTTCACAACTGTCAGCCCAATTCCGGTTCCTTTACCTACAGGTTTCGTTGTAAAGAAGGGCTGAAAGACTTGATGTTTAATCTCCGGCGGAATTCCTTCTCCCGTATCCTCCACAATCAGTCTCACCTTGCTATCATCCTCTGTGCTGAGCCCAAATTGAATCCGTAACACACCGCCATCCTTCATGGCATGCATTGCATTCGTTGTAAGATTCAGCAGGATTTGATTCAGTGCTCCAAGCTGACCATGAATATAGTACGTTTTCTTACAAATGCTCTCTTTCAATTCCACATCAGAAGGCAGTAATTTTCGAACCAT
Source organism: uncultured Bariatricus sp. (assembly GCA_934307065.1). GTDB lineage: Bacteria > Bacillota > Clostridia > Lachnospirales > Lachnospiraceae > Allocoprococcus. The sequence goes on from CAKRCD010000029.1 coordinate 13,677, forward strand.
ATTAATACCTTCATGCACTGCATAAGTTGCGTCGTAATCTGTTAAAACCTTCTCTGCCTTCCCCTGTCTACTGTAACTCAAAAGCTGTCTTGCCAATTCCTCGCATCGCTTGGTAGCCGTTTTCAGTTCCGCAATCTCTTCCGGCATTTCCCGGTAAACAACTTCATTTTCTTCTAACAAGTCTGTATACAATACGATTGGTGTCATCAGATTATTGAATTCATGTGCGATTGAGCCCGTAAGTACGCTCATTGTTTTCGAATGGTTATACTTCTGCATGAGACCTTCCTGCTTTTTCATTGTCTCATTCATTATCTTCTCATGTTCCAGTTCCTTTACCAATAGCTGTTCCTTCTTCCGATGTTCCGTAATCAGATAGGTAAACACAAGCACCCATATTAAAAATGCACCACCAAGCAGGCTTAAGTAAAAAGAAATGTTCTCAATCGGCTGCATGACCTTATCATAATCTTCAATAATGTAAAGTGTCAGTTCTTCTTCTCCTGCCTGCACGCTATCACTTGCAATCAATTTACGGCTGCTTCGAGGGGTTCCCGACCGAGTCTCGTAAACCCATTCTACCGTACAACAATTGCCCCCTGTATGAAAAATGGACAGTGCCGCCTCACTATAATCGCTTGGCATAATTACATCATTTCCCAGCTTCACAATACAATATCCATCATTTCCCAGCCTCAGGTCAGATAGCCCCTGTTCCTTAGAATACATCTCATCCAGATTCAGTTCAACCTGTACACACCCGGCAATCAAGCCCCGAACAGAAACTGCCTTTGTCATATAAAGAACATAATATCCTTCTTCTGATTTTCGTACTGGCCCGATGGTTACTTCTCCCAGATTTTCCTTGGCCTTACTTATCACATCCTTCTGCCACTCCTCCAGACCATATATCTCATCATTGGAATAGAATGTACTTTTTTCCTTTAATTTGAACATCCCCTTTTCCACATCCTCGATACTGTTCATGTCTCCCGACAAAGCGGCATAGAGCAAATTTCCTTTGGAATGTAAACTTTCTTCCAGACTCTGTGCATTTACCTCCGCAATACTCTTAAGGCTCTCCTGCTCATTTGCTACAATCGTTTTCTCTACCCGGTTATAACAGAAAATAGCTGCCGCAACCAATGCAATCACTCCCACAGCCGTAATTACTACCTGCTTCCATAATACATTTTTTTTCTTCATAAATTACCTCTATAATATTTGACTTTAAAAACTGTGCCCGCTATAATAACAATAGCTATAACCAGAAAGGAAGGAATTCTAATGTCCGATATTTCCGTTCTCGTCGTCGATGATGAGACCTCTGTGCTTAAGGCTATCAGTACTGTATTAAAACATGAAGATATTACAGTAACCTGTGCACAGAGTACCAAAGATGCATTTGAATATTTAGACACACAGTCTTTTGATATTATTTTACTCGATATTATGATGCCAGAGCAAGATGGTTTTTCGTTTTTACATGAATTACGTGCACATCAAGTTCTCACTCCTGTCATTTTATTGAGTGGACGCGAAGAGGATGCAATCCAAGTCGAGGGACTTGGACTTGGCGCTGACGATTATATGACAAAGCCATTCAGTAAAACGGTTCTCGTTTCCAAAATCAAGGCTATTGTCAGACGAAGCCAGCAATACTCTGCCAATGCTCCGTCCACTGCACAATCCATGCAGACAGAAGTACAATGTGGTAATTTTACTTTACATTTAGATACTCAGACTGTTTTCAAAAATGATAAGGAAATTTCGTTATCTTCGAAGGAATTTTCATTGCTCTGTTTCTTCGTTGAAAATAAAGAAAAGCTTTTAAGTAAGCAAGAAATTTTTTCTAAGGTATGGAAAGGTGATGAGCCGGATAACAATACGATCCTGGTGTACATCAAGCGTCTGCGTGATAAAATTGAAGATGACCCTTCCACCCCAGAACACCTCACCACTGTCTGGGGAAAGGGCTACAAGTTTTTCCCATAAAAAATGGAGATATCTTAATGTATCTCCATTTTTTGTAATTCCTGTAATTTTTCACGTTCCAATGTGCCAACATTCTTTGGCACTGCAATCTGAATCGTCACGTAAGCATCTCCATATACATCTGGATTTTTCATGGAAACGATTCCTTTCTTCTTCAGTCGGATCTTACTTCCAGACTGTGTTCCTGCAGGAACCTTGCACTGCACATCCCCATACAACGTATGGAACACGACATTGCCACCCAATACCGCTGTGGTGTATGGAATATTCTCAGTTGTATAAATATCCATACCTTTGCGCTCATATCCTGGTTTCTCTGCAACATGCACTTTCAAAAGCAGATCTCCCGCCTCAGCACCACCGCTTCCCGGGTATCCTTTTCCTTTCAATCGAATACTCTGTCCATCTGCAATACCGGCAGGAATCTTTACCTCAAGTGATGGCGACTGTCCATTTTCAAATGAAATCCGCTTACTACATCCAAATGCAGCTTCTTCAAAGGTTACCTTAATATCTGCCGTCGTGTCCTGACCTCTTCGCTTGGAAGACCTGCCATAACCACCGAAACCACCCTTAAAATCCTTGCTTGAATTTCCACGGAACATATCACCAAATATATCGCCAAACATATCATCTGCGCTTCCGTTTTCAAAATGATATTCTCTATATTGTCCGCCATTGCCAAAATCAAAGCCTTGTGTATTCCAACCGCTTCCATAGCGACCCTGCGTATGATTCCATCCACTGCCATAGCCACCTTGTGCATTCTGCGGACCTGCGCCTTCCTCAAAAGCCGCAAAGCCAAACTGATCATATAGTTTCTTCTTTTCAGAATCGCTTAATACATTATAAGCTTCCGTAACTTCTTTGAATCGTTGTTCCGCCTCTTTATTATCTGGGTTTGTATCTGGATGATATTTTTTCGCAAGTTTCCTGTATGCCCGTTTAATTTCCTTCGCATCCGCATTTTTTGAAACTCCAAGTACATCGTAATAATCCCGCTTAGCCATTCTTCTCTCTCCCTTCTATCATAATCGAAAACGGGGCAGACTCTCAAGCAGCCCATCCCCGTTTCCACCATTTAAAAATCCGGCATCTACCGTTCTTATCAATTTACAAATCCATAAGATATTTTTGTTATATCTGTTCTATATACCTTATAACATATTTATAGCACCAAAAATAGCACTCGTCAAGTACGAGTGCTATTGAAATTATAAAATATTTATAAATATTTTTTCTTTTGACCAGAACCTCTGGTCTACCAAGTACTATCAGCACTCTTCCAGACCTTCTGCAAATAAATTGACCAGACTGCCATCGATTACCCTATAGATACCATATCCGACCTTGCTGCCCTTTTGCCCTTGCAGAACAAATTCCATCTCTGCTTCTTTATCGATATTCTGAAATTTGACCTTCTGGTTTTCAATCGGTGCCGGAACAGGGTCTGAGAAGCTATAATTCTCTCCATCTCCCGAGTCGATTGCCACTCTTAATCGTATGTGACCTCCATTAACAGTAGAGGTCGAACCGCTATATGTATCGGATTCGGTTGTAAAGTAAATTACAAGCAGATCGTTCTTTCCGTCATCGGTCAGATCTTCCTCGCAAGCCAGTATGACTTCATACTCTGGAAATGCAGTCTTAAACTTCTGTAAAATCTTATTATCCTCCGGTACAGACTCTGCGTAATCCAGTTCTCTGCCGACTCGGCTTCCGTCTTCATATAACTTTACTTCGCCCTTTTGTGTTCCGTTCTTCTGTCCATCCTCATACACTTTTTCCAAATATGTTCTGACCGAAAAACCAAGTAATACAATTGTAATTACCAGAACCACCTTAAACCAAAGCCGGTGATAAAATTTTTCTTTTTGTTCCATATATGTCCCTTCAGTATTGTTAATCTTATGTTTTCTTACAGTTCATTAATATTTGCTCACATATTATACCATGAACATTTCAGCAAAACAACCCTTATAGGACATCATAAATTTGTTTTTGTTTTTATTTTACAGCTTCAAATGCTGCATCCAGTGCTGCAATCAAATCCTCTGCTTTTTCAATTCCGATAGAAAGACGGATTGTATTCGGCTTAATGCCCTGTTCCAAAAGCTCTGCCTCTGTACACTGGCTGTGTGTTGTTGTTGCCGGATGAATTACCAGTGATTTTACATCGGCTACATTTGCGAGAAGCGAGAAGATTGCAAGATTATCGATAAATTTCTGTGCTGTCTTAGCATCTCCCTTAATTTCAAATGTAAAAATAGAGCCACCACCGTTCGGCAGATATTTCTTGTACAATTCATGACTTGGTTCACTTGGAAGTGAAGGATGATGAACTGCTTCTACTTGTGGATGATTTGCCAGATAATCTACAATTTTCAGTGCATTACTTACATGTCTTTCTACACGAAGGGAAAGTGTTTCTAATCCCTGAAGGAAGAGAAATGCATGGAATGGAGAAAGTGTTGCTCCGGTGTCACGCAGAAGTACGGCACGAATGTAAGTGACAAATGCTGCAGGTCCGGCTGCTTCTGCAAAGGATACTCCATGATAGCTTGGATTTGGTTCAGAAATCCAAGGATATCTTCCTGATGCTTTCCAGTCAAATGTTCCTCCATCAACAATGACTCCACCGATTGCTGTACCATGTCCACCGATAAATTTTGTTGCGGAATGAACAACAATGTCTGCTCCATATTCAATCGGACGAACCAGGAATGGTGTTGCAAAAGTAGAATCAACTACCAATGGGATATTATGTTTATGAGCCAATTTTGCAATTTCTTCCAAATCAACCAGATTAGAATTTGGATTTCCAAGTGTCTCTACAAAAATTGCTTTCGTATTTTCCTGAATTGCTGCCTCAAATGCGCCGTCCACTTCAGGGTCAACAAATGTTGTTGTTACACCGCTTGTCTGTGGTAATGTATGGGCCAACAGGTTGTAAGTTCCACCGTAAATTGTTTTTGATGCTACAATGTGTTCTCCTGCTTTTGCAAGTGCCTGGAATGTATAACTGATTGCCGCTGCACCCGATGCAGTTGCAAGTGCGGCCGCGCCCCCTTCCAGGGATGCAATCCTCTGTTCAAATACATCCTGTGTCGGATTGGTAAGTCTTCCGTAAATATTTCCCGCATCACGCAGACCAAATCTGTCTGCCGCATGCTGTGAATCGTGGAATACGTAAGATGTTGTTGCGTAAATCGGAACTGCTCTTGCGTCTGTTACAGGATCTGCCTGTTCCTGTCCAATATGTAACTGTCTTGTTTCAAATGCCCAATTTTTAGAATTTTTGATATCTGCCATTTTCATTTCCTCCATGTTCTTTTTTATAAAAAATTTCTTTGTTTTTTTTGTGATGAACTCATAGTAACATGCTAGGAATTAAATGTCTAATACATAGAAAAAATACCCAGTTATAAATTGAATTTATAACTGGGTTTCATTTTCATCATTTCCATACAAGTATTCTTTTAATTTATCCACATAAAGTGCTCCCATAGAACTGAGAATGGCATTCTCTTTGGTAATATATCCTATTTCCATCACGCTGTTTGGATTCTGCTTATCATCCCGGAATGGGACCGCAATATACTCACTTCCATTGATTTCTTCGCAAATAATCCCTGAGCAGAGGGTATAACCATTCAATCCCAGCATAAGGTTAAGCATGGTAGCTCTGTCATTTGCCTTAATTACCTGCGGGTATTCATTCGTTGAAAGAATCTCTTCCGCAAAATAGAACGAGCTGTTGTCTCCCTGTTCAAAAGAAAGACAAGGGTAATCCTGGAGCTGTTCAAAACAGATCGATTCTTCTTTCGCCAGTGGATGATTCTTCCAGATGTAAACATAAGCCTGACATTCAATCAGCGAATGAAAACGTAGATTCAATGACCGTAACAGTCTGTTAATAAATTTCCTGTTGAAATCACTTCGGTAAAGCACCCCGATTTCACTTTTCATGGTACTGACATCCTGAATCACTTCCACCGTTTTTGTCTCACGGATAGCAAATTCATATTTTGACATATCAAATGCTTTTGCCATATCTACAAATGCTTTTACCGCAAAGGAATAATGCTGCGTGGACACTCCGAATTTTCTCTTATACGTTCCACCTTTGCCGTAACGCTCCAGTACATTCTCGTACTGTCCGTAGATTTGCTTGGCATAAAGCAGAAATTCAATTCCGTCATTGGTAAGTGCCACCCCTCTTCCGCCTCTGTGCAAAAGTGTAACACCAAGTTCTTTCTCCAGTTCTTTAATCGCAGTGGTTAATGAGGGCTGCGAAACATATAATTGTTCCGCAGCCTTATTTAAGGATTTCATTTCTGCAATAGTTATAAAATAATTTATCTGTGTTAATGTCATTGTCTGATCCTTCTACTCTGTAAATAATGGTGTAGAATAATATCTGTCTCCAGTATCCGGCAATAAAGCAACAATCATTTTTCCTTTATTCTCAGGTCTCTTGGCAAGTTCAATTGCGCCATGTAATGCTGCACCTGCAGAAATACCTACCAGAATTCCTTCCTTCTTAGCAAGGAGTTTCGCGGCAGCAAATGCATCCTCGGCTTCTGCCTGAAATACTTCATCATAGATTTCGGTATTTAACACTTCCGGAACAAATCCGGCACCAATGCCCTGAATCTTATGAGAACCGGCTTTTCCTTCTGACAAAACCGGTGAACCGGCCGGCTCTAAAGCAACTACTTTCACATCTGGATTCTGTTCTTTTAAGTATTCTCCAACTCCGGTAACTGTTCCACCGGTTCCTACACCTGCAATAAAAATGTCTACCTTTCCATCTGTATCTTTCCAAATCTCAGGACCAGTTGTTTTCTTGTGAATAGCCGGATTTGCCGGATTTACAAACTGTCCCGCCAGAAAGCTTCCCGGAATTTCTTTTGCAAGTTCTTCTGCTTTTGCAATCGCACCTTTCATTCCTTTTGCACCTTCTGTCAAAATCAATTCTGCTCCATAAGCTTTCAAAATATTTCTACGTTCTACGCTCATAGTTTCCGGCATTGTCAGGATAATCCGATATCCTTTTACTGCAGCAATGGCAGCCAGACCGATTCCGGTATTTCCTGATGTCGGTTCAATAATTGTTGCGCCCTCTTTCAATATTCCCTTTTCTTCCGCATCCTCAATCATTGCCTTTGCCACACGGTCTTTCACGCTTCCAGCCGGATTAAAATACTCAAGTTTTACCAGAACCTTCGCTTCCAGTCCTAATTCTTTCTCGATATTTGTCACTTCCATAAGAGGGGTATTCCCAATCAAATCCAAAGTACTTTTTACATATCCCGCCATAATTGTAAACCTTCTTTCCTTATATCTTGTTCTCAGTTTCCACTTTTTAGTCTGTTCCTGGGCAAATAAATTTAATTTAGTATGCATATTAGCACTTTATTCCTAGTAAGTCAATAGGAATTATTTTTTATTTAAAAATTAAACCTAGAATTCCCTTTATCAAAGGTGTACAAAAAACCCCTTAGAAGATTATTTCTAAGGGGTTTAAGTAAGGCGCCAACCAGATTTGAACTGGTGATAGAGGTGTTGCAGACCTTTGCCTTACCACTTGGCTATGGCGCCATATAGTGACTCCGACGGGAATCGAACCCGTGTTACCGCCGTGAAAGGGCGATGTCTTAACCGCTTGACCACGGAGCCTTAATTAATTTCAGTTACTAATACAATATAACACAAATCTCTTTTTTTTGCAAGTATTTTTAATCACTTGCCCTCGAAACCAACAACTTTTATTGGTCAAACTCCCCGAGTTGGGTTCGAACCAACGACCCTTCGGTTAACAGCCGAATGCTCTGCCGCTGAGCTATCGAGGATTATCCTGAAGATACATATATACCTTCAAAATCACATACAGCTAAATCTCTTCCATCCTGTTCTTCCTTCTCCTACCTTCTTGGTTATGCC
>CAKRCD010000030.1 GCA_934307065.1 uncultured Bariatricus sp.
GCTGAATTTGTCATGCGTATCAGTGCTGCACTGATCCTTCCCCATTTTATCGGACAGGACGGTATTTTCTTTGCAGAGATTGCAGCATGGAGCGGAGCTACTGTGATCTTATGCATCAGCTATTATGTAAGGATGCATAAATATCATTAAAACAAAACAGGGAGCTGTCGGTAAATAACGTTTTTTAGAGCTGACAGCACCAAACAAAAATATCCTGACAGTTACAGAGCTTTCTGGCTCTGCAACTTGTTCAGGATATTTTTATTTTGATAAATACTTTCTGTTTTTGGCCGCAAAAAATCCTTGTTTGGATTTTTTCAGCCGCATTTTTTTCTAGGCAGTTTTTACTTCAAATTTTCTCAGTTTTTATCTGAAATTCAGAGAGGGTATGACTCGTTGTGAGCCATACCCTCTCTGCTTTGGAACTATCTATTTCCCGACAGCCCCTTTCAAATGATAAAGTTATATGGTGGTTATAAACTTACATCTCAAATTCTTCTGCGTCATCAATATCAGCATCGCATTCGTCAACCAGATAGTCAACAACTGCCTGTGCATCATCCATATGGTCAGCATCGCCCATTACAGCAATTTCGTTTGCCTTGATGTTGATCATTTTCGCTTTCTTGGTTACATAGTCAAATGTCTTTGCAACTTCTTCTGTATCGGTAGCTGCCGGGCAGATGAGCACGGTTTTGTTCTCTTCTGCGTAAGCTTTTAATGCTTCTATCTGATCACAGCCTTCTGTAATTTTTCCACCGGTAATGTAAATGATGGCTGCACGTGGATTGATTTTTACGGTTGCCATTGTAGGTGGAGAAGGAATAAATACTTCCTTTGTATCGCTTGGTGGATCAATAATGATACCGAGTTCTTCGTATCCATATACTTCTACTGCCATAATCGTTTCCTCATTTCTATAATTTATGTTGTCAGGGTCAAAAGACAACGGTTTATCTTATGACCCCGGCAAGATTTTATGAATTAAAGTCTTCTACTGTCCAAGGACGACGAAGGTCATATTCGAACATATCTTTAAATTCTTTTGCACAAACGGAATTGAATAACTGAGCATATTCTGCAGTTGGGTCATCCTTATCCAGAACGTTTGCTGCTGTAGTAAGTGAGCAGTGCTGGCTGCCGCCCCATGAGTGGAGTTCTACATAAACACCTGCAGCAGCAAGTTTGCTTGCATAATCATAAGCTGCATCCATACCATTGTCATTTCCCATGGTGTGGATAAATGTAGGTGGAAGACCTACACATTCTTCAACGGTAGCACGTCCCGGGAATGCTTCAGCTGGTACATCAACCATATTGTTCAGTTTTCCAAGGTACTGACGGGCAGACTGTGCTGCATCAGAAGCACCCCAGAAAGCAGAGTTGATAGCTGATGAACGATACTGTGGCAATGGACGGTCATCAATAATAGGTACCCATACCAGACATCCACGTGGTGTGATTCCACGTTTTTTCAATCTGTGGCAGAGGGCAAGAGAAAGATGTCCACCAGAGCTGTTACCGTGAATAATAATCTTATTTGCACTGATGTTTAATTCTTTTGCGTGTTCAGCAAGATAGTTGTAAACAGCTTCACAGTCATTCACTGGTTCAGGATATTTTGCGCCCTGAGTAAGTACACGGTAGTTAAATGTAGCAACTGGAACTCCGTATTTATCTGCCCAGTCTTCGATAGCTGCTGTAAAACGGAAGCATGTAGTAAGACCGCCACCAGGAATAATCATGATACAAGGACTGTTTCTCTTATAACGCCATTTTCCTTCTCTTGGATTAGCAACCAATAATTTTACCGGAGGTGCATCGGGTTCGTCCACGCAGCCCGGAGCCTCATATTCTGTTACACGCGACCAGTCATAATCTGGAAGGAATTCTTTAAATCCATCTTCTGCATGTGCTGCGAATTCCTGTCTTTCTTCGAAAGAAAGGTCATCATTTAAAAGCACTTCTGCATAACCTACTGACTGACCCATCAGGGAATAAGCTACTTCCAGCTCCGGGTGTCCCCATTTTGCATCGTCACGAATTCTAAATTTTTCAAGTCCCATAAGTCATTTCCTCCTTAAATATATTTATTTATCTTCAGTTTTATTTCATGTCTATATCATAGCGCGTCTAAATATGCTTGTGTTTGTGCAAGAACGTGTTTTTGCACAAAAATCAAACGACGACAAAAAGAGTGCGAAAATAATAAGAAAAATAAATATAAAGTCAGAAAATAAAGAAAATTGTAAAAACAGGAGCACCTGATTTGGTGCTCCTGTCAGTTGCAGTCTGAGTATTTAATTATCAAATAAATGTAAAGCTGTTTCCACTAATTCTTTCCTGTAAGCAAATTCCATTTCTTTGGAAAGCATGGGATTGCCACAGGGATAGCAGATATTCTGCCCTTTGATGGTCCGTGTGATTCCGTAACTTTGTGCAATCTGCGTCAGATTGGTAATCTGTACCACGGGAATTCCGTTTTTCTCAATTTCCGCTCCGATAATACTGCCGCTGCGGGTACTTGTGCCGCAGGCGGAGACTATCAGTACTGCATCAATAGGATGCGAGGTGACATAAGCAGCGATACGTTTCGCCAGTTTCTGGCATTCTTTTTGCGGCATCATAACTCCGGTGGTCGATAAAAAATAAGGATAAATTTCTTTAATTACACCTTCTGATTCTAAGGTGCGCAGAGCATCTAAAGGAAGCAGGCGGTTGGGGTCTTCTTCCACATAAGAATTATCATATCCCTGATGGCTCACTTCGAAATCATCAGGGGACAGAGAATCTTTCTTTTCTATCGAATATATTCCAAAGCTTCTGGCGGAGGTAGATGGAATCCGGTCCGGATTAAGGAAAGGAACCAGACCGCCATCTGTGACTACCAGCAATGTGGTATCTGATAAAGGATGTCTGAGGTAAGGGATAACCTGCTCTTTCGGCGCAGACATCATAACCTCGGACTGAAATCTCTGATGGTAGTATTTTGCCAGCAGCATATCCAGACATCGGACAGGTGCCGGTGTCTGATAATTGATAAACGGTATAAGCTTGTTCTTGTTTACTGTTTCTGCAGACGGAACTTCCGAAGCAGAGTAAATTACTTTTACAGATTCTGACATTATATCCTGCACCTTTTGCTTTCTATTAAAGTTTTCGTAGTTTTCTTTCATACTTCAAATTCATTATAAAATCCCGGAAACGAAAGTTCATTTTACAATATTGTAATTTGCAAAAAAAGAAGATGAAAATGCGAAAAAGTGTTACAACTTTGGTGATTTGTTTATATTTTAAACACAGAGGATTTTCGTAAATAGAAAAATACCAACGGGTCTGCTAAAGTGAGAGTATAAAGTTATCGAAACGTATGTCTAAGCCTTTTTACTAATTAATTTTTAAGCCGAGTTACTATTACTAATTGAATCTAATATCTATTGAAAAGGAGTGTGACTGCCATGTATGCGATTATAGCAGCAGTACCGATTTTATTGACGATTATCTTAATGGCAGGATTTAACTGGCCTGCTAAGAAAGCACTTCCGACCGCGTGGGCAGTAGCCGGACTTATTGCAGCGACTGTATGGAAAATGGGACTGCTTGAAATTGCAGCCCAGACACTGGCTGGTTTCTTAAGTGCCCTTGAAACCCTAAGTATCATTTTTGGAGCAATCTTGCTGATGAATGTACTTCAGCAGTCAGGGGCAATGGCTTCCATTAACAAAATTTTTTCAGGCATCACAAAGGATGCCCGTGTACAAGCGATTATTGTAGGCTATGTATTTGCCGGATTTATAGAAGGTGCTGCCGGCTTTGGATCCCCGGCCGCCCTCGCAGCTCCTATCCTTATCGGGCTGGGATTTCCACCGCTGGCAGCAGCAGCCGTATGTCTGATTTATAATTCGACTCCGGTTGTACCCGGACCGGTTGGGATTCCGACAATTACGGCAGCAAGTACGGTTTCTTCAGCCGTAGAATCACTTGGTGGAAGTCCGGACAAATTCCTTACCATGCTGACTAGATGGTCTTGCATTCCGCATCTCGTTGGCGGATTTGCAATTATATTTATCGGAGTAGCGGTGTTATGTAAAGTATTTGGAAAGAATAAATCATTTAAAGATGCACTTCCAATGATTCCGTTCTGCCTGGCAACAGGAACCTGCATCGGTGTACTTTATCTGATTATGTCTTGGTTTGTAGGACCGGAATTGACATCTATGGTAGCTTTCCTTGGAGCACTTCCAATTCTCATTTTCTTTGCAAAGAAAGGAATTCTGGTGCCGAAGGAAGTCTGGACATTTGATGGAATGGAAGAATGGGGCGACAAGTCATGGATGTCAAACCAGAAAACAGAAGAACTGAAAGACAAAGGTATGAGTGCAGTCCTCGCATGGCTTCCATATGTTATTATCGGAATCTTGCTTGTATTTTCACGAGTAGAATTCTTTGGAATCAGGAAAATATTTAACTGTGAAACAAGTGATATGTTTATGATTAAAATCCACAATATTTTAGGATTTGAAAATATCAACTGGAATTTTAAGTTTATGTGGAATCCGGGAATTTTCCCATTTATGTTAGTGGCGATTCTGACAATTTTCATTCATCGGATGAAGAAGGAAGAAGCGGTAACAGCACTCAAGATTTCCTGCAAACAGATTGCGGGTGCGGCAATTGCCCTGCTCTTTGGTGTGGCAATGGTTAATCTTTACCGGTACACCTGCAATGCACAGATCGGGGCAACCGTAGCAGCGGAAGATTTTGCGGGAGAGTTTACCAATACAAACAGTTCTATGCTTTATATCATGGCGGATGCCCTTGCAAATATCTTCAAGAGTGCATACTTTGTAGTAGCCCCTGTTATTGGTGTACTTGGAGCATTTATGTCAGGCTCTTGTACAGTTTCCAATACTCTGTTCGCATCATTGCAGTTTGAGACAGCAACGCTGGTTGGCCTTTCTCAGGTATTGGTGGTTGCCCTTCAGAATATGGGCGGTGCTATTGGAAATATGGTATGTGTCAACAATATCGTGTCCGTGTGCGCAACAACCGGAACTATGGGAAATGAAGGAAAACTGCTGAGAACCAATGTGGTTCCTGCGTTAATCTATTGCGGAATCGTTGCGTTGGTTGTCGGAATATTAATTGTAATCGGAGTCAATCCAATGCCGGAGATTATGATTCACTAGCAGAACAATTCCACCCGTTTTGCTAGTTTCCCTCTTTAATCATAATAAAATACAGCCTTATGGCAAACGCAGAATACGGAAGGAATTTATAAAAGTTCCTTCCGTATTCTGCGTTATCAGATATCCGGAGAAAAGGTTTCAGCCGGTCTTGCATTTAACTGAAAATATCCGGATACCGGCTTGCCAGAATATTAAATGACAAGGACAGATTATTCATCTGGATTGGATTGTCATAATTCAGCCCGAACTGTTCGGCAATCTTTTCCAGACGATAGAACATGGTATTCCGGTGCGTGTGCATAATCCGGGCAACGGTGGCAGCATTTTTAAAGTTTTTGATGTAGAGCATGAGGGTGTAGGCATAGCGGGTCTTGTGCATACGATCATGCTGGACAATTTCTTTGGCAACCGGTGTACAGAAGAAGTCTACGTCCTCATCGGATAAGTATTTATTTGCAAAATGAAATTCGCGATAGGCTTCGTAGTCGAACCAGGTGCCGTTTACATCCATAATTGCGCCCAGTGATTTGGCGGCGCAGCACTGCTCATAGGCATTTTTAAGTGTGGAAATCCCATTAAATCTGGCAGAAATACTGCATTTAAAACATTTTTGTGCTTTGATATAAGGCACGATTTTTTTGTCTAAAAGTTCTTGATAACCCTTTCCTGAAATCAACATCAGAATCTCTGAGCCAAGCAAAATCGTAGTGGACATGGAAAGCTGACGCAATTCATGGACACTGTGCAATAACTGGCGGAAACCAATATTTTTATCCGTATAAATAAGCAGCATATAGTTCTCGGAGTCCAACATAAGATTCAGTGCCTCCGCACGATTGTACATACGGAAGGTATCGGTCTCTTTCCCGGAAATAATGTCTTCAATCAGGATGTTGATGTTATCCTGCCGGAAATTGTGATACTGGGAAGCCATATAATATTGAAGGAAAGAAGCCGTGAAAAAGGCAAAAGCCAGATCCGAATTGTGGAGCGGCTTTCCGTTTTCCAGGATTTCCAACATATAGGAATTGGTGTTATTGACCTTTAATCCAGAAAGAATACGCTTCGGCAAAGATGGTTTTTCGTAAAACAGCGGATAATCCATACGAGGAAGAATATCCGGCAAATCTTCTTCCATATACCGTTTTGTTTCTTCCAGAATACCGGAGTTCTGTTTCTTCAAGAGCATATCCCAGACTGGGTCGGAGACATCTTCATTGGTACTGTGAGAAATCACATGGAAAGAAGAATCATAGACAGCAACCGGGTGCTCGATGTAATTCGATAACAGATTCAGATAATTGCTTAGTTTGTTCTGATGTTCAAGTTCTGACAATAACAGTGCTCCAAATTCGTTGAAACTGGCACTTGCACTGAAAAATCCCTGTATATAATTCGACAGTGCAATGGAATTTGTGCTTTCCGGTAGAACAATTGCATTGGAATCCGGACCTAAATGACTCTGTATTTCTCGTTCAAATTTTGTTAAAATCACGAAATTTGCCTCATTTTTCAGTATATACAAATCATTCAAATCAGACAGAGTAATTATGTAAATTATATTTTTGTCAAACAATTCGTTTGAAGTGTCTATGAATTTAAAAGTTTTCAGACGAATGCGATCGGAAGGGTTATTCTCTATCAGAATAAGAGAAAATCCGGATAAGTGTAATGCAAGCTTCTGAATTGATGTTTTGCCTAAAATCATACAAGTCCCTCCTCTATATGAATGATTATAGTTGAACATTTGTACAAAAGCAACAACTTCTTTTAGATGGAATCACGATGTAAATATAGAAAACCTCTGCTAGAATTGTAATTAGTAAAGGCGAGGCAAGATGTTATAAGAGATAACATACTTACAAAAAATTTACCAAGGAGGTATTTTAGTATGGCTACAAATAATTTTGAAGCATTGAATCGTGAGGATAAGAAAAATCTGATTGCAGAAGCAGGAAGAGTCACTGACATTACAGATCCAAAGTGGGGACACCCGGACGGACGTGATTTTTGGTATATTGATCCGGCACTCAATATTGACACAGCTACACTGTATAATCCGGAAGTTTCAGACGAGGAAAAGATGGCACTTGGAACAAAGCGTCAGGCAGCTTATATGGAACAGTGGTGGAATACTGAACATTCTTGTACCTGTGAAAAATACATGGTTCCAGGATGCCCGGAAGAACCGGATACAGAATGTGAAGTATGGGTCATTAAACCAAAGAATATCAAACCTAGAAAGAATAGAGTGTTATTCTATATCGTAGGTGGCGCACTGGTTTCCCTGAATCCAAATGCTTATCCAATCGAAAAGCTTTGTGAAGAACATAAGTGTGTAGGTATCGTTCCTATTTACCGATTGTCATGGCAGGCGAAATACCCGGCAGCAATCAACGATTGTCATGCAGCTTACAAATGGATGGTTGACAATGCAGATATGCTTGGAATTCATCCAAACAAAGTAGTTCTCAGCGGTTCAAGCTCAGGTGGTCATCTGGCACTGGCAACCGGTTTCCGTCTTAAGAGATATGGCTATGATCCAAGAGGTATCGTAACTGTTTCCGCTCAGACAGATGACAGAGAAAAAGACGGTCCATCCAACTACAGTGGTGTATGGGATTCCGTAGAACAGCATGACGGACTTCTTCAGTATATGGGAAGAAACTTTGCATCCAACAAAGTTGGCCCGGAAGCAATGCCAAATCATGCAACCGTAGAAGATTGTATCGGATACCCACCAGTATTTATGCATCAGAGTGAATTGGACCCAGATATTCTTAATAACGTAGAATTCTATACAAAACTTTTGAAGGCACATTCTTTTGCAGAATACCATGTATATGGTGGTGCTCATCATAACAATGGAGTATTCTCCGTTGTGAAAGGTGTTGGAGAACCGAACGACTATTCAATGTTAGTAGGAAAGATCTTTGATACCAACCTGGAAGACTGCTTCCGTTATGACCTCCGTCGTCCATGGGTTGTAGAAGAATATAAAGCTGCATTTAAAGAAAAATTTGGCGAGTAAATCATAAAATAATCAGGAGAATAGAAGGAGGCAATTATTATGGTAGAATTTTATCCTTATGAGGATCTTGGATATGTAGTAGACCCGGAAAGTGACATGAAAGAGATTACAGTCATTCTGATTGGAAAACAGATGGCAAAATGCAATCCACGTCCGGCAGTTATTTACATTACCGGTGGGAAAATAGATGAAGAATATGCCAAATTAGGCGAATTGAAAGCATATTGTGAAGAAAATAAAGTGGTTTATATCTGTCCAAAGGCAGAAGATATTGATGAACTTGCAAAAACTTACAAATATGCAACAGAAAAATGTAAAGATTTGAATATCAAACCAAATGAAATTTCTGTCAAAGCCGATGCAGAACATCTGGACGTTGCACAGGAACTGGTTGAGTATATGGAAGACGAATTTGATGCTGAAGTAGAACCGGCAGAAGTATTTTAAAGCTGTTTCTACATCGGGAAACTTCTTAGTTTAGAAATGGATGATGGGATATGGCAAATAATAGGATTACAAAAGAGACATTCGCAAAAGCATTAAAAGAATTATTGCAGGAACGACCGCTCACGAAAATTTCCGTCAAAGATATTACGGAACAGTGTGAGCTCAGCCGGAATGCATTTTACTATCACTTCAAGGATAAATATGAGCTGATTAACTGGATTTTCTATGATGATATGATTCGGAATGTCAATTCATTTGATGACCCTTCGAAGCTGACGGATAGCTTTGTAAATGTATGCAAATGCCTTTATAAAGAGCGGGAATTCTATTTTGCCTGTTTCCAATATGTAGGACAGAATTCTCTGTTTGAAACCTTACACGGAATGTATTATGAGTTATGGAAAATGAATCTGGAAACCCGTTATATGCAGTCAAATGTGCAGCTTTCAGAAGAGGAATTGGATCTGATGGCAAAATTAAATGCATATGCGTTGGTTGGAATCATTACCGATTGGGTAAAAAAGGGGATGCATAATAACTATATGAGTTATTTTGAACGGGTTCGTTCATTGCTCGACACGGAGTACCTGTCCATTTCGAAAAAAGAAGAAAAAGAAGCAGAAAACGTATGCGAGAGCATCGCATCGTAATACGTAGGAATATTTTATACCAGATTGCTACGTGCTTTGCACTCTCGCAATCCTCAAAAACATTCGTAATCCGCTCATTTTTCTTTGAAAAATGGCTACTTACTCATGTTTTTGGCGGGTCAAGAGGTCAAAAATCCTCTTGCAAGCAAGCTTGCATCGGCTTTCTGACCTCTTGACCCTGGTATCATAATATAGAACAATGACAGAGAACGAAAAGTGCTGGAAACGAAAAAAAGTAGTTGACAGCACTTTTTTTTGTGATATACTTTGAAAGTCAAAACATTTTAGAATAAAAATATTTTAAGACAAAAGGAAAACGAAATGATAGGAAAGATAATAGGAACCGGTTCTTATGTTCCGGACACTGTCTGGGACAACCATAAGATTGCAGAATTGGTGGAAACCAGTGATGAATGGATTCGTGAACGGACGGGGATTGTGCGCCGGCATATCGCAAAGCAGGAGGATACTGTTTCGATGTCGGTCAAGGCGGCAGAGCAGGCACTGGAACAGGCAATCAACCAGGGGGAACTGCAAAGTGCGGCAGATATTGATGCGATTTTTGTATGTTCCATATCACCAGATCTGCTGCTTCCGGCCGTAGCCTGTGAAGTACAGCGGGCAATTGGTGCAACACATGCATTTGCTTATGATATGAATGCAGCCTGCACTGGATTTGTGTTTGCTTATAATACAGCAGTCTCCTATATGAACATGGGACTCATCAGGTATGCACTGATCGTGGGGTGTGAGCAACTATCTCAGATTGTCGATTGGTCTGACCGTGGAAGCTGTATTCTGTTCGGAGATGGGGCCGGAGCAGCAGTGATTTCTGCTGTGGAAGGAGAGTGCCAGATGGTAATGCATTCAGATGGCAATGGTGGAGAAGCATTATGGTGTACCAGAGATGGAAAGCTGCATATGGATGGAAGAAGTGTGTTTCAGTTTGCGGTTCGGGCAGTTCCAGAGTGTGTGGAGGAATTGCTTGAGAAGATGAAGTTGAAAAAAGAGGAGATTGATTTCTTTTTATTTCATCAGGCAAATGCAAGGATTCTGGATTCTGTGGCAAAGCGGCTTGGGATTGCACATGAAAAAATGCCGGTCAATATTGCAGAATATGGGAATACCTCTTCGGCAAGCATTCCCATTTTACTGGATGAATGGAATCGAAAGGGATACTTGCATGAAGGACAGAGATTGATCCTGGCTGGATTTGGAGCGGGACTTTCCTGGGGTGCAGCTTATGCTGAAATATAGTGAGGAAAAATATAGTGAAGAAAAGGAGAACAAGAACATGTTAGAAAAAATTCAGGAATTAGTAGCGAATGGTTTAGGAGTTGAGGCAGAAAAGGTATTGCCGGAATCCAGATTTAAAGAAGATTTAGGAGCAGATTCTTTGGATCTGTTTGAACTTGTAATGGCATTTGAAGATGAGTTTGGTGTATCAATCGAAACAGATGAACTGGAGAAGATGCAGACAGTACAGGATATTATGAATTATATCGAAGCAAACAAGTAGTACAAGGAGAGAGAAGCTGTGAAAAGTAAGGTGACAGAGCTGTTAGAAATCGAATATCCGGTTTTTCAGGGAGGAATGTCGCAGGTGGCGGAAAATCACCTGGCGTCAGCTGTGTCAAATGCAGGTGGACTTGGAATCATTGCGGCTGGAAATGCGCCTATCGAATGGGTAAGGGAACAGATCCGTGAAATGAAGCATAAGACAGAAAAACCGTTTGGTGTGAATATCATGCTTATGAGTCCAAATGCGGAGGATGTGGCGAAGCTGGTCGTAGAAGAAGGCGTGAAGGTCGTGACAACCGGAGCCGGGAATCCGGAAAAATTTATGAAATTATGGAAAGAAGCTGGCGTCAAAGTGATTCCGGTAGTAGCTTCCGTTGCACTTGCCAGACGAATGGAACGTGTCGGGGCGGATGCCGTGATCGCAGAGGGAACAGAAGCAGGTGGCCATATAGGTGAGCTCACAACCATGGTGTTGGTGCCACAGGTTGTGGATGCTGTTCAGATTCCGGTCATTGCGGCAGGAGGAATTGCAGATGGAAGAGGCGTGGCGGCAGCATTTATGCTGGGTGCTTCAGCGGTTCAGATTGGAACGCATTTTGTGGTAGCTAAGGAATCTATCGTGCATCCGAATTATAAAAACGCAATTCTAAAGGCGAGCGATATCGATACGAAGGTAACCGGACGCAGTTCCGGACATCCAGTGCGGTGTATTCGAAATCAGATGACAAGGGAATATCTGAAAAGAGAAGCCGAAGGCGCAAGTGTGGAGGAACTGGAATTGTTGTCTTTGGGTGGTCTGCGCAGAGCTGTCGTGGACGGCGATGTAGTAAATGGAAGTCTGATGGCAGGACAAAGTGCCGGACTTGTGAAACACGAATATACTTGTAAGGAATACATTACCCAAATCATGGATGAGGCAGAACAATGCATGGGAGGAAATATATGGGGAAAATAGCATTTCTCTATCCCGGACAAGGTGCCCAGAAGGTACATATGGGACAGGATTTTTATGAACAGAGCAGTGTGGCCAAAGAACTGTTTGAGATGGCAGATCAGGTGCTGGATTTCGATGTAAAGCAAGTATGCTTCGAGGAAAATTCCCTGTTGGATCAGACCGCATATACGCAGGCAGCTATGGTGACAACATGTCTTGCGATGACTGCGGAATTCTTGAAGCATGGAATAAAACCAGATGTTACTGCGGGTCTGAGTCTTGGCGAATATGCAGCAATAGCTGTAGCAGGTGGAATGTCCTATGCAGATGCGATCCATCTGGTGCGCATCCGAGGCATTTTGATGGAAGAGGCTGTGCCGGATGGGAAAGGTGCCATGGCAGCGGTTCTTGGGATGGATGCCCGGAAGATAGAAGACCTTATAAAGGAAAGAGCAGATGTGTCCGTTGCAAATTATAATTGCCCGGGCCAAATCGTGATTACCGGTATGAAAGACGCTGTGGAAGAGGCAATGGAAGATCTGGTCGCAGCGGGGGCAAAAAGATGCATCAGATTGAAGGTTAGTGGACCTTTTCATTCAGAATTTATGAAAGAAGCAGCAGAAAAACTGAGAGCTCACTTGCAACAGATTCCATTTCAGGAATTGGAACTTCCCTATGTAACAAATGTAACTGCGGAATATATACATGAGGCGGAAAAAATAGAAGACCTTCTGGTTTGTCAGATGGTTTCCCCGGTGCGATGGATGCAGAGTATTGAGAAAATGATAGCGGAAGGTGTGGATACATTTGTGGAGATTGGGCCTGGAAAGACCTTGTCAGGATTTGTTAAAAAAATTAACAGCGAAGTCCACGTGTATCATGTAGAAACGATAGAACAAATAGGAGAAGTGATATGTCAGATAGAAAAGTAGCACTGGTTACAGGGGCATCACGCGGGATTGGACGAGCTATTGCGCGACAACTGGCAGAAGCCGGAATGTACGTTGTGGTTCACTATAATGGAAGTGAGAAAGCTGCAATGGAAACCCTGGATCTGGTAAAGGCAGCCGGAAGTGAAGGGGAATGTATGCAGTGTGATGTGGCAAAGCATGGAGAAATGTCGGCAGCAGTTACAGCCTTGATAAATCGGCTGGGGCGGATAGATGTTCTGGTAAATAATGCCGGTATTACGAGGGATGGACTGATCATGCGAATGCCGGAAGAAGATTTTGACCAGGTAATTGCGACGAATTTAAAAGCGGCATTTACTACGATTCAGGCTGTCAGCAGGCAGATGATGCGACAAAGAAGTGGACGAATTATTAATATTTCCTCAGTGTCTGGTATTTTGGGAAATGCAGGGCAGGCCAATTATGCGGCATCTAAGGCTGGGCTGATTGGATTGACCAAATCGATGGCGAGGGAGCTTGCTTCCAGGGGGGTGACGGTTAATGCGGTGGCACCTGGATTTATCGAGACAGACATGACAGAAGTGCTTTCGGATGAGATTCGGGCTCATGCAGTCCGACAGATTCCGGTTGGCCGGTTTGGCAAGGCGGAAGAGGTAGCAGAAACGGTTGCGTTCCTGGCATCAGAGAAAGCAGGATATTTAACAGGGCAGGTCATTTGCGTGGATGGCGGAATGGCCATGTAGAAAGGTTGTTGCAGAATGAAACGAAGAGTAGTGATCACTGGAATGGGTGCTGTAACCCCGATTGGAAATGATGTAGAAACGTTTTGGGAAGCAGTCAAAAAGGGTGTGACAGGGATTGGACCTATTACGAAATTTGATACCACAGAATATAAAGTGAAATTAGCGGCAGAAGTAAAAGGATTCGTGGCAAAAGAAAGAATGGATTTCAAGACTGCAAAGCGTATGGAATTATTTTCACAGTATGCGGTTGTAGCGGCAATGGAGGCATTTGCGCAGGCGGGGATTGATATGACAAAGGAGAACCCGTATCGGGCGGGAGTCAGCATCGGCTCTGGTATTGGAGGATTAAGCATTATGGAGTCAGAACATGAAAAGATTCTGACAAAAGGACCCACAAGAGTGAATCCATTTTTAATCCCAATGATGATTTCGAATATGGCAGCCGGAAATGTAGCGATTGCATTAGGGCTGAAAGGAAAATGTGTCAATGTTGTGACTGCCTGTGCAACAGGCTCCCATTCGATTGGGGATGCGCTGCGTGCGATCCAATATGGAGATGCAGATATCATGGTTGCCGGAGGAACAGAAAGTGCCATCACTCCGATTGGAGTTGCTGGATTTAGCGCACTGACAGCACTTACGACCAGCACAGACCCGAACCACGCCTCCATACCGTTTGATAAGGAGCGGAGCGGTTTTGTAATTGGCGAGGGAGCAGGTGTTGTAGTGCTGGAAGAACTGGAACATGCCAAACAAAGAGGGGCGCGGATTCTGGCAGAGGTGTCAGGATATGGAGCAACCTGTGATGCCTTCCATATTACGTCTCCGTCGGAAGATGGGGAAGGTGCAGCTATGGCGATGAGACTTGCAATGGAAGAGGCAGGTATTGCTCCGGAGGAAGTCTCCTATATTAATGCGCATGGAACCAGTACGCATCACAATGATCTGTTTGAGACACGTGCAATCAAGAAAGCATTCGGAGATGCAGCCGGGCAGCTGTATATCAATTCTACCAAATCCATGACAGGCCATTTGCTTGGAGCAGCCGGAGCAGTGGAATGTATTGTGTGTGTGAAAAGCATTTTAGATGGTTATATACATGCAACGGTAAATTCCAAAGAAAGCGAAGAAGAATGTGATCTGAATTATATGTTTGGCAAAGGAATTTGTAAGGAAGTAAACTATGCAATGAGCAATTCTTTGGGATTTGGTGGACATAATGCATCCTTGCTTATTGCAAAATACCGGGAATAGTGTGGAGGAAGAAATACATGGAACAGAAAGATCTATTGGAATTGATTCGGGCAGTATCGAATTCAAATATAGCTGATTTTCAGTACGAGCAGGGGGAAACCAAGGTTATGATCAGTGCATTTGGCAGACAATCCGCTGTGGCTTCGCAGGAAGTGATGCAGCCGGTTGCAGAACAGATGAATGTTCCGGTTTCCGATGCACAGACGGTTAAGGCACCTTTAGTAGGTACTTTTTATGCAGCACCTTCAGAAGAGGCAGCACCTTATGTTCAGGTGGGAGATCAGGTCAAAAAAGGACAGACACTTGGAATTGTCGAAGCAATGAAACTAATGAACGAGATCGAATCGGAATATGATGGTGTAGTAGTCGAAGTCTGTGTGAAAAATGGTGCGATGGTAGAATATGGACAGCCGTTGTTCCGTATTTCCTAAACAGGATATGAAGACGGGCAAATGGGAGAAAGATAATGTTAACGATCAAAGAAATTGAACAAATCATTCCACACAGACATCCATTTCTTCTGCTGGATTATGTGGAGGAGTATGTCCCGGGGGAATATGCAGTGGCATATAAATGTGTAAGCTATAGAGAAGAATTTTTTAAGGGACATTTTCCGCAGGAACCGGTGATGCCGGGGGTGCTTACGGTAGAGGCACTGGCACAGGCAGGAGCAGTTGCGATTTTAAGTAAGGAAGAAAATAAAGGAAAGACAGCTTACTTTGGTGGAATCAATAAATGCAGATTTAAAGGCAAGGTTGTTCCGGGGGATAAGCTGAAACTGGAGACAAGGATTATAAAAAGCAAAGGGCCGATGGGAATCGGTGAGGCAGTTGCAAGTGTCGACGGAAAAATCGTGGTTACGGCAGAGCTTACCTTTGTAGTTGGTTAAGGAATATCTGGAGGTGAAGGTGAGTGATGATTCATAAAATACTCATTGCAAATCGTGGCGAAATTGCGGTTCGCATCATACGTGCCTGTCGGGAAATGGGAATAGAGACGGTAGCTGTTTATTCAGAAGCGGACAAAGAAGCATTGCATACGCAGCTTGCGGACGAGGCAGTATGTATCGGACCGGCGGCATCGAAGGACAGCTATCTGAATATGGAAAGTATCATTAGTGCGACACTGGTTTCGGGCGCGGATGCCATTCATCCTGGATTTGGATTTCTATCTGAAAATGAAAAATTTGCAGAACTTTGTGAAAAATGCAGGATTACATTTATCGGTCCGCCATCTGAAGTGATACGGAAAATGGGAAATAAGACAGAGGCAAGAACTACGATGGTGGAGGCTGGTGTAAGTGTGATTCCAGGCTGGAATGAGTCTATTTCATCGGTGGAAGAAGCAAAAACGATTGCAGATGATCTGGGTTATCCGGTTATCATAAAGGCAGCACTCGGAGGAGGCGGAAAGGGAATGCGGACCGCATTTGCAGAAGCAGAACTGGAGCAGGCATTTATGACAGCAAAAGCAGAGGCAAAGGCGGCCTTCGGAGAGGATGCCGTCTATATGGAACATTTTATGGAACATCCAAGACATGTGGAAGTACAGATTCTGGCAGATGCTTATGGGAATATTGTGCATCTGGGGGAAAGGGATTGTTCCATTCAGCGTAATCATCAGAAATTTATCGAAGAGGCGCCTTGCGTAGCAATCAGCCCGGAACTACGGGAAAGAATGGGTTGCGCTGCAGTAAAAGCAGCACGTGCCGCAGGCTATGTAAATGCAGGAACCATTGAATTTCTAGTGGAAAATGAAACAGATTTTTATTTTATGGAAATGAATACCCGTATTCAGGTGGAACACCCGGTAACGGAGTGGGTAACAGGCGTGGATCTTGTAAAGGAGCAGATACGCATTGCATCGGGAGAAAAACTGTCCATCACACAAGAAGATGTTTGTTTGGAAGGACATGCCATTGAATGCAGGATCAATGCAGAGAATCCGGCGCTTGATTTTAGACCATCGCCAGGTAATATTACCGGTCTGTACCTGCCAGGCGGGAAAGGAATCCGAATGGATACTGCTATCTATAGTGGGTACACCGTTCCGGCATACTACGATTCCATGATTGCAAAGCTGATTGTGCATGCGGAGAATCGTTTAGAGGCACTGCGTAAGATGAAAAGTGCGCTTGGCGAGATTGTGATAGAGGGAATCGACACCAACGTAGATTATTTATATGAAGTGATAAGTGAGATGGAGTAATCGATGCTGTTAGTAAATAAATTCAAGAAGAGTTATACAAGAATTGGCGGTGGCTCCAATCAGTCGGGGCCGGAGGTTCCGGAAGGACTTCTGAAAAAATGTAATATGTGCAAATCTGCCATTTATACCGAGGAAGTCATTGCCAATCATTATATTTGCCCAAAGTGTAAGGGATATTTTAAACTAAATGCGATGAAACGGATTGAGATGATTACGGAGAGTGGATCATTTGAACCGTGGGATGAAGGCATGGATACGGTAAATCCGCTGCAATATAAAGGATATGTAGAAAAAATAGAGGGACTTCGGAAAAAAACAGGGCTGGACGAGGCTGTGGTAAGTGGCTTAGCCAGAATTGGAGAACATAAAGTTGTTCTTGCGGTCTGCGACAGTCGGTTTATGATGGCAAGTATGGGAAGCGTCGTTGGAGAGAAAATCACGAGGGCAGTAGAGCGCGCAACACGCGAACAACTTCCTGTGATTATTTTTGCCTGCTCGGGCGGAGCGAGAATGCAGGAAGGAATGGTGTCACTGATGCAAATGGCAAAGACGTCCGCAGCATTGAAAAGGCACAGTGATGCGGGGCTTCTGTATATCTCCGTATTGACGGATCCTACAACAGGCGGTGTAACTGCAAGTTTTGCAATGCTTGGAGATATTATTTTAGCTGAGCCGGGTGCACTGATTGGATTTGCCGGACCAAGGGTCATTGAACAGACAATTGGACAGAAGCTTCCAAAGGGCTTTCAGCGTTCGGAATTTCTGCTGGAGCATGGGTTCATAGATCGGATTGTTCCCAGACCAGAAATGAAGCAGACCTTGAAACAGATTCTGGATATGCACAGGAGTAAGGAAGCGGATGTTATGCAAGCGTGTACGGACGTGCAGCCGCTGTTTCCATCAGGAATAGATGAAGCAACACATTCCGCCTGGGACAGAGTACAGATTTCACGTAAGAAAGACAGACCGGTAGGGCAGGATTATATCGATCATCTGATGGACCATTTTGTGGAATTCCATGGGGATCGCTATTTTGGGGATGATACCGCAATTGTTGGTGGAATCGGGTATTACAAAGGCAGTCCGATTACAGTAATTGCACAGTGTAAAGGAAAAGAAACGAAAGAAAATATCAGGCGAAATTTCGGTATGCCGTCACCGGAAGGATATCGAAAAGCCCTTCGGCTGATGAAACAGGCAGAAAAATTTCATAGACCAGTGCTTTGTCTTGTAGATACTCCGGGGGCATTTTGTGGATTAGAAGCGGAAGAACGCGGACAAGGAGAAGCAATTGCGAGAAATCTGTATGAACTTTCAACTTTGAAAACACCAATCCTCTCCATTGTTATCGGGGAAGGCGGAAGCGGTGGCGCATTGGCACTGGCGGTAGCGGATGAAGTGTGGATGTTAAGAAATTCGGTATATTCGATCTTGTCGCCAGAAGGATATGCTACCATCTTGTGGAAGGACAGTTCCAAGGCAAAGGAAGCAGCAGCGGTTATGCGGATGACAGCAGACGATCTTCTGGAAATGCACATGATCGAAGGAATCATTGAGGAACCACAGGAATATACAGTAGATCAGATGTCTTTGGTACAAAGACAAATAGAGGAAGTCCTGGACCGGTTTCTGAAAGAAAAATCAGCACTGACAGAGAAAGAACTGACAGAAGCGCGTTATCAGAGATTCAGGAGAATGTAAATGGAAAAACAGAGTAAAACAGCACATAGAAACCCGTTGAAAATAGGCGATTTGGAATCACAGGTTCCGTTGATACAAGGGGGGATGGGTGTTGGCATCAGTCTCGGAAATCTGGCCGGAGCAGTTGCAAAAGCTGGAGCAGTAGGGATTATTTCGGCAGCTCAGATTGGATATCGGGAGCCTGATTTTGAAAATAATACAGTAGAAGCCAATTTAAGAGCAATAGAAAAAGAATATGACAAGGCCAGAAAGATTTCCCCGGAAGGAGTGATTGGTTTTAACATCATGGTTGCCATGAATCACTACAAAGAATATGTGAAAAAGGTGGCGGAAGTAGGAGCGGATCTGATCATATCCGGAGCAGGACTTCCAACAGAACTGCCAGAATTGGTAGCCGGATATGAGATCAAGATTGCACCCATCGTATCCAGTGAAAAGGCGGCACAGGTCCTTTTAAAAATGTGGGATAGGAAATACGAAAGAACAGCAGATCTTGTTGTGGTCGAAGGACCAAAAGCAGGCGGACACCTTGGATTTTCAGAGGAAGAAGTGCAGCATCTGACCTGGGAAATGTATAAAGAAGAAATAAGAAAAATCCAACAGGTTGTAAAAGAATATGAAGAAAAATACCATCAACAGATTCCGGTAGTAGTAGCAGGTGGGATTTTTGATGCAGATGATGTAAAACGAGTGATGGAATTAGGTGTGGAAGGAGTACAAGTGGCAAGTCGTTTTGTGGCTACAGAAGAATGCGATGCGGACATATTGTATAAAGAAGCCTATGTGAAGTGTAAAAAAGAAGATGTTATATTAGTAAAAAGTCCAGTCGGAATGCCGGGCAGAGCTATGAGAAATCATTTTTCAGATAGAATAGAACGAGGTGAAAAAGAAAAAATCCAAAGATGCTATGGGTGTCTGCGAAAGTGCGATCCATCGAATATTCCATATTGTATTACCAAAGCATTGATTCGTGCAGTGGAAGGAGATGTGGAAAATGGACTGATCTTTTGCGGGGCAGAGACATATCGGACACAGAGGATAGAAACGGTACAAGAAGTGGTCGATTCGTTGTTTCAACTTGAAATAAACGAAAACCCGTAGTATGATGAAAAGAAAGAAATCTAAGGAAAAGATGCAAGAATGAGGAGAAATGAGAGTGGATACCCGCAATACAATCAACGATATTTTAGTGAATTTATTTAATGAAATCATGGATTTAGAAGAACGAGAAATCATCAAAGGGGAATTCAAAAACATTTCTGTGAATGATATGCATATTCTAGATGCAATCGGTCCGGGCGAAGGTAAGAATATGTCTGCGATCGCCAGACTTCGAGGGGTAACGATCGGTTCCCTTTCCACTTCGATGAACAGTCTGGTAAAGAAGGATTATGTAATACGTGAACGAAGCGAAACAGACCGGCGTGTAGTGATCATCAAGCTGACAGAAAAGGGCCAGCGCGCATACCAGTGCCATAAGGCCTTCCATGAGATGATGGCAGATCGTGCGGTAAGTGCATTGGCCGAGGAAGATGCACCGAAAGTGGCAAAGGTTTTGAAAGGCGTTGCTGAATTTTTTAGAGAATTCAAGGAGAAGGAATAAGAACATGGATGGAAGAGAATCCATGAAACATATGGTGATGATAAGGGGCTGCCAGATGGCAGCCCTATTTTTATGGACTTTAGTCTGTTTAGGGCTTCGGAGTTTTTCGTGTTCCGAAAAATGAAGATGCCCGAAATAATAAACCACCCGCTATGCGGGTGCGCGTCGAAAGGTAATTTTATGTCTAATTTTGATGCTGCGGGCTCTTTTATTGTAGAAAATTTTTTCGCTATCTCATATAAAAGTGTGATTGATAAGCATTAAATCTTAATAATTTTGTGATTTTGGTTGTAGTTTTCATAGATTACGCATATAATAAAAGTGTGATTATAAAGCATAAAACTCCAATAAAAATGTGAGGGGTGATTCTATGAAACGATTTATCTTAAAAAAGTTGCTGGATTGGAAGGATTCTCCCTACCGCAAGCCTTTAATCTTGAAGGGCGTACGT
>CAKRCD010000031.1 GCA_934307065.1 uncultured Bariatricus sp.
GACGTCATACTCCATTCTTCAACAACTATCGTCCACAGTTCTACTTCAGAACAACAGACGTAACAGGTATCTGCGAACTTCCAGAAGGAACAGAAATGTGCATGCCTGGTGACCATATCGAAATGACATGTGAACTTATCCATCCAGTAGCTATGGAACAGGGACTTCGTTTCGCTATCCGTGAAGGTGGACGTACAGTAGGTTCAGGTGTAGTTAAAGAAATCATCGAATAATCTGCGCGTAAGCAACGAGAAAATTAAATGAGTAAAATAAACCCGAAGCAAGGAAAACTTGCTTTCGGGTTTTATTTTTACTCATTTTAAGCGGCGACTGCCGCGACCGAGGGAATGCAAAGCATTCGCGAGGTGATTTTCTCGTTGCTTATATTTTAACCACTGAAAGTTTTCGCATTCCCCTTGCGGATTTACACAAATAGTGGTAATCTAAAGGGGCGATAAAATGTAGGAGGTGAAATATATGGACGGTTGCGATAGTACGGGGCGAAGTATTTGTTGCGGTGTGATAATGTGTTATAAGAGTATAGATGGATTGTCAGAATGTTTGCAGTTGTCTATGTATATTCACTAGATACTACGATTTTGAATCCATGATTTTCATTGCACCGCATAGTTCCTATACTACACAGCAAATGTAGAATATTTGCTTTGGAAATAACTAAAGCGGTGTTTTTTTATGCCCTTTTGCGGCAAGAAGGAGGGAAATCATGAAGGATATTTTAAAAGAACCGACATACGAAGAATTATTGGTTGAGCTGTTTCGAAGTAATCTTTCGAAAGAAGAATTATTGGAACAGTTATCTGATTACCATGAAAATGATATTGCGGGTGCAATTGAACAATTGACTGAAGAAGAAAGAAAAAAATTGTATCCACTTCTCGGCGATGAATTAATCGCAGAAATTTTTGCATATATAGATCATCCGGATCAGTATTTATCTGAACTTCCATCGGGAACTGCAGTGAAAGTACTTTCCAACATGGATTCCGATGAAGTTGTTGATATTTTGGAGGAAATGGAAGATGATCGTAAAGAGAGAATCGTTTCGTTATTAGATGAAGAAACAGGAACTGACGTTAAGTTGATTCTTTCTTATGAAGATGATGAAATCGGTAGTAAAATGACTACGAATTTCATCAAAATCAAAAATAACCTGACTATTCGACAGGCTATGCGTGAGCTGGTTCAGCAGGCAGGCGAAAATGATAATATTTCGACCATTTATGTGACAGATGCCAATGATAAGTTTTATGGTGCCATCGATTTAAAGGATTTAATTATAGCCCGTGACGGAACGGATTTAGAGAGTCTGATTAGTACATCTTATCCATACATCAATGATCATGAGAAGATTAGTGAGTGTATTGAGCGTATCAAGGATTATGCAGAAGATTCGATTCCGGTTCTTTCTGATGACGATGAAATTCTTGGTGTTATCACATCTCAGAGTATCGTAGAAGTTGTCGATGATGAGATGGGTGATGACTATGCGAAGCTGGCCGGTTTGATTGCGGAAGAAGATTTGCAGGAAAAGACTACAGAAAGTATGAAAAAACGTCTTCCATGGCTGATTGCACTTCTGTTTTTGGGTATTGTTGTATCATCTGTGGTAGGTATGTTTGAAACCGTTGTGGCAGTACTTCCGATTGTAATGTGTTTCCAGTCATTAATTCTGGATATGGCGGGAAATGTGGGTACACAGTCACTGGCTGTAACAATCCGTGTTCTTATGGATGACAATCTGACAACAGCCCAGAAGCTGGGACTTGTAGCAAAAGAAATGAAGGTAGGACTTGCAAACGGACTGTTTCTGGGAGCGATTGCGTTTGCATTTATCGGACTTTATATATTCTTAGTCAAACATAATCCAATTGGAATGGCATTCTTGATATCAGGGTGCGTGGGTGTTTCACTTATGGTGGCAATGGTAATTTCCAGCATGGTAGGAACTTTGATTCCAATGTTCTTCCATAAGATTAAAGTTGACCCGGCAGTAGCTTCCGGTCCATTGATTACTACAGTAAACGACCTGGTAGCAGTTATTACCTATTATGGTCTTGCATGGCTCCTGTTAATAGAAATCTTCCATTTGGTATAGAATTAACAGAGAACACAATATACGGATTTAAGATAAAGGGGAAGTAATGAATCAAAATTCAAAAAAAATTTTATCGATTGTTCTGCCAGTTGCTATAGCAGTATTTTCTATATTTGTATTGGCAAAACCGGCATCTTCACCAACAACTTATGCAAAGACAATTGCGTCTCTCGATGAGAAAAAGACAACGGTAATGGAGCTGACAGCGGCTTCTACGGCTGTATCGGCCGCAATCACTTTGATTCCGGGAGATACGGCTACACCAATTGCAGAGAAGCTGGCAGATTTAAGTACGTATTTTCTGGTGGTGCTTTGTGCAATCTATTTGGAAAAATATATGCTTACATTGGCCGGATTTACTGTGTTTAAAGTGATGGTACCAGCGGTGTGCATCTTGTTTATTATAAATGTGTTTCGAAAAAATGAGGCTTGTAAGCGCCTGATGAAGAAAATTGGAGTTTTGTCGCTTGCATTGATATTTCTTGTTCCAGTAAGTGTGAAGGTATCTGATTTTATTCAGAACACATATGAAGAGTCAATTAATGAAACGATTTCATCGGCAAAAGAAATGTCAAATGAATTGGAAGATGAAGAGGATAAAAGTTTGTGGGATCGGATTACAGATGGTGCCACAAGCGCGGTGAAGAAGGTGGAACAGTCACTGAATCAGTTCGTGGAAGCGTTGGCAGTACTGATTGTAACATCGTGTATCATTCCTATTTTGATTTTGGTATTTTTTGTGTGGCTTATGAAAATGCTTCTTGGCATGGATACTAGTCCGAAAATGGTAAAGAGGAAAAATATAGATGAAATATAGTAATATGATAACGGGACGGTTCTTGAATCGTCCCAATCGTTTTATTGCACAGGTTGAGATAAACGGAATAGAAGAAACAGTTCATGTGAAAAATACGGGGAGATGTAGAGAACTCCTTGTTCCGGACGTAGAAGTTTATCTGCAGGAGTCCCATGAACCCAAGAGAAAAACAAAATGGGATTTGATTGCTGTGAAGAAGGGGGATCGGATTATCAATATGGATTCCCAGATTCCGAACCGGGCAGTAGAAGAATGGCTTCGAAATGGAAATTTTTTTGCAGATATGCACCTGCTGAAACCGGAAAAAACCTATAAAAAGTCCAGATTTGACTTTTATGCAGAGTACAAAGATAAAAAAGCATTTATCGAAGTAAAGGGTGTTACATTGGAAATGGGTGGTGTGGTTCGTTTTCCCGATGCACCAAGTGAAAGAGCAGTGAAGCATGTGGAGGAGCTTATAGAAGCAGTAAACGAAGGCTATGAAGCTTATCTGTTCTTTGTAGTGCAGATGGAGAAAGTTAAGTATTTTACACCGAACAGAGATGCCCAGCCAGAATTTGCAGAAGTACTGTTACAGGCAGAGAGGGCTGGTGTTCATATCCGGGCATTTGACTGCAGGGTAACAAGCGAGTCTATCCAGATAAATGAACCGGTACCGGTCATTTTAGAGAATGAAGAATTGTATGAAGCGGTGGAACCATTGGTTCATTGGTTCAGGGAGAATAAGCGCGATTTACCTTGGAGACATCATGTGAATGCTTACCGGGTCTGGGTTTCGGAAATAATGCTTCAGCAGACGAGAGTGGAGGCAGTGAAACCATTTTACCATCGTTTTATGAAAGAATTACCTACTATTGAAGCATTGGCAGAAGCAGGAGAGGACCAGTTGTTAAAACTATGGGAAGGTCTTGGATACTACAATCGGATTCGTAATATGCAGATTGCTGCTAGACAGATTGTAGAAGACTACAGCGGTGAATTTCCCCATGAATATGAGCAGATCCTTTCCTTAAAAGGAATTGGAAGTTATACAGCAGGAGCCATAGCGTCTTTCGCATTCGAGATTCCAAAACCGGCAGTAGACGGAAATGTTCTGCGAGTTGTGTCCAGAATCCTGGCAAGCAGAGAAGATATTATGAAAGCATCTGTGCGGAAACAGATGGAAGAAAATATAGAAAAAGTAATTCCGAGAGATTGTCCGTCAGATTTTAATCAGGGATTGATTGAACTTGGTGCGATTGTCTGCGTTCCGAATGGAGAGCCGAAGTGTGACATCTGTCCCTTGGCTTCCTTGTGTCGTGCAAGAAAGCTTGGATGTCAGAGTGAACTCCCAGTAAAGAAGAAGGCAAAAGACAGAAAAATAGAGCAGAAAACGATTCTTGTTTTCCAGGATGGAGAGACGGTTGCCATTCACAAGCGGGGAAAGAAAGGCTTATTAGCTGGTATGTATGAATTCCCGAATGTGGAGGGACACCTGTCAATGGAGGAAGTAGTAGAATATTGTAAATCCATTGGACTGACCCCGGTGTTTGTAAAAGAGCTGCCGGCTGCAAAACACATTTTTAGTCATATAGAGTGGCATATGAAAGGGTTTGCAGTAAGAGTAGATGAATTAGAAAAGCAGGGACCGAAAGATTTTATCTTTGCATATCCAGAAGAAATTCAGGCGAAATATTCAATTCCGGCCGCATTTGAAGCCTATACGAAATATGTAAATATCAGGCTGGGACAAAATAAATATGAGGAATGATCAGGGGGGGACTTTACAATCCCCTGATATGAAAAAATATCGCTATACTAAATCTCTTTTAGCATAGCGATATTTTTATATTTGTTTAATTGTCTGCCGTGCAAATGCCGGATGTTTTTTTCGAACCGGCTCATATGTAAATACGAATACAACATAAGCGGTGAGAAAAGCAGCGCAAACATCAATGACTGAATGCTGTTTCAAAAACATGGTTGATAGAATAATCAAAACCGTTGTTACAAAAGCAGCAGGCTTCATCCATTTCTTCTGACATAGTTTTTCATCTTTGGATATTGCAATGTAGCATCCAATCGAGTTATATACATGAAGACTCGGCAATACATTGGTTGGTGTATCCGTATGATATATGAACTTCACGAGTTCGATGAAGATATTATCGCGTGTAAATACTACAGGCCGCAGATGCAAACCGTTCGGAAATACGGTACAGACTACCAAAAAGAATGTCATTCCGGTAATGAGGAATTTGGCTAACTGGTAGAAACTCTGTTTATCTTTAAAGAAAAAGTAGAGCGCTGTAACTGTAATATACACAAACCAGAACAGGTAGGGTACAATGAAATATTCACAAAACGGTATGAATTTGTCAAGTGGTGAAGAAATCACGTAATAATTATAAGTTACTTTTTTCTCCAGCCACGCAAACCAAGGCAGATAGATAAGTCCATAGAGAAAAATCCATGCGTGACTGTACTTATATAACAACCATTTACACTTATCTGAAAATGCTTTCAAGTCATTCACTCCTTTAGTCATAGTTGAATCTGTTAGTTGCAAAATATCGGACAAAAGTCCGAAAAACCATTTTAATATCAGCAGACAGTATACCACCAAATGCTTTTAGAAACAACCACCTTAATAAAACCTTTATATTTTTTAGAAGAATTTTCAAGATTGGATTAATTTTACAGAAGCTTCTTCTAAGTGCATGGAAACTGCAGTTTCCGGGAAAACGGTTTCACCATCCATATGTAAAACCAGTGGAATCTCTGATTCTAATTCTGCACTTTTGCAACGATAAATATGTACACCTTTCAAGTGCGTATGTTTTCCGGTAAATACGGTAGGCAGAATCAGGAGTGCCTGTAGTTTTGGTACGTCAGCTACCACAATTAAATCTAACATATCATCATCTGAACGTGCATCCGGACAGAATTTACAGCCACCACCTTCATAAGGCAGATTCATTGCAGTAGCGAAAAAGGTTTGTTTAAATTCCAGAACTCTGCCATCATCCAAAGTGATTTTCATCTTCTTTGGAGTACAGCGGATCAGACAGCTTATGGACAAACCGACATAAGCGAGTTTCCCAAGTTTAATCCGGTTTAGAAAATGCTTGAGGCGGGAGATACATACTTCCTGGCAAATGGATGCATCATAACCAAAACCTGAACTGACTGCAAAACGTCGTTTCGTATTTTGATATTCAGTAACACCCAGATTCAGTTTCCGGATATGCTGCGGATGAAGGATCTGCTCAAGAGCTTCTTTATAATTTCTGGTCAGTTCAAGCCCACGTGCAAAGTCGTTCCCGGAACCGATTGGAATATAACCTAATGTAATCTTCTCAGGGCAGCGAATCCCACTTACGACTTCGCCGATTGTTCCGTCTCCGCCGAGGACAACAAGGGTATGTGGCTGCTTGTCTGCCGTGATGGAAGCAGTCAGTTTTTCGGCATGTCTTTGATATTTGGTAAAATATACCTGATAGTCAATCTTTTTATCCTTTAATATAGGTTCTACTTTATTCCATACTTCTTTTCCAAAACCAGAAGAGGCATTTGGATTTACAATAAAATGGTACACGTTGTTTCCTGCTTTCTTTTGTATAATCATATGAATGAAATTGTTTGTATCTGTCCTTATTATAAGAAAATGAAAAATAATCTGCAATGATAAAAGCAGAGAAATGCCGTGTTTTCGGAAGAAAAACAACTTATAGAATCCATCTATAAATATATCATAATAAGCAATTGGACTTTTCGGTAGACATGACATATAATGAAATCACAAAGAGGTAGTCAATACCAATAATGCAAAATCCCTTCTAAAATTGAAAGGCCATTCAAGGACGCTTGCTTGAATGGTTTTTTTCATGTCTAAAACACCTGAAACCTTGATTTTACAGCATTTTTTAATGGTGGGATACCTTTCTAGTATGAAAGGAAGCCATCAATAAAAAAGACGGAATTAAAAAATTCCGTCTAAGTAATGTGTGAGAGAACGTCTGATATTTCCCTCAAAATCGGTATCTCCATTGTGAAGACACCATTCAAATACATTTCCGATTACAATCATTCGTATATCTGTCAGAATATCGGGCAATGGAATAGTAGATTCTACGATGCCATTTTCAATTGCCCGTTTTAAATAATTTTCCACTGTCAGAATAGGGTAAGGTCGTTCCGCTCGAATGGAAGGATTTAAAGCTTGATTTTTTGGTGTATAATAATTTGCCATAAATTCTACACCCAGTTCACGGCAGTACTGCGCATAATTCAGATAAACGTGAATAATAGCGATTTTGGCCTCATCTGCACTGGACGGCAGATCCAGTAAGTCTGGATTGATGCTTGGCTGTTCCTCAATATAATAAGAAAGCAAATCATCCTTTGTCTTGAAGTGATGGTAAAAACTTCCGTTGGATACACCGGCTTCATCACAGATATTTTTGATGGAAAGACGTTCATAGCCTTCACGCTGAAGAATGTTTTTCGCAGCATGGAAAATCTTTCGCTTTGTTTCCAGTGATTTTTTTTGTTGTTTGGAAAGGGATTCCGTGTTTTGTTTGTACATAATAGCTCCCTGCGTTTTCTAATCTTTTAGAAAAATAATAACACATATGGGGAAAAAATACAAGAAAACAGAGTGAACTCTGAAACTAGATATCTTATGATAAATTTATACCGGTATATTTTCCGAGGATTGTGAATCTTCTGTGGAAGGAATTGAAAAAATCCGGATTGCGTGATATGATGAGACAAGTTATTTTGGAATTGCCACATGAATGGCAGAAAATAAGTGAGGAAATTATATTATGGATATTAATCAGAAAATCACAGAAGAGCTGGGTATAAAACGTTGGCAGGTTGATGCGGCAGTTCAATTGATAGATGAAGGTAATACCATTCCGTTTATTGCCAGATACAGGAAAGAAGCACATGGAACCATGAATGACGAACAGCTCCGTAATCTGTACGAGCGTCTGACTTATCTTCGTAATCTGGAGGAAAAAAAGGAACAGGTGCTGGCAAGTATTGAGGAGCAGGGGAAACTGACACCAGAACTTAGAGCGCAAATTGAAAATGCGGAAACACAGGTGCTGGTGGATGATTTGTATCGTCCGTACCGTCCAAAGCGGAGAACCAGAGCAACCATTGCCAAAGAAAAGGGGCTGGAGCCGCTGGCACTTCTGATTTCTATGCAGCAGATGAAAGAACCTCTGGAAATGGCTGCAAATGAATTTGTTTCGGAAGAAAAAGAAGTGGCATCTGTTGAAGAAGCAATCGAAGGTGCAAAGGATATTCTTGCAGAGCAGATTTCAGACGAGGCAGATTATCGTGTATACATCCGTGACCTGACGATGAAGAAAGGACTTCTTACTTCCACGGCGAAGGATGAAAAAGCAGAGTCAGTTTATGAAATGTATTATGAATACTCAGAAAATATTTCCAAAGTTGCGGGGCACCGTGTTCTGGCGCTTAACCGTGGGGAAAAAGAAAAATTCCTTTCAGTAAAAATCGAGGCACCGGAAGAGGATATTCTGCGATATTTGCAGAAAAAAGTGATTCGCAAGGATAATCCAATCACAGCTCCTGTGCTTAGAGAAGTGGTGGAGGACAGTTATAAGAGACTGATTGCTCCTGCAATTGAAAGAGAAATCCGTAATCTGCTTACAGAAAAAGCAGAAGATGGCGCAATTAAAGTATTTGGAAAGAATTTGGAGCAGCTGCTCATGCAGCCACCGATTGTGGGGCAGGTAGTACTCGGCTGGGATCCGGCATTCCGTACAGGGTGTAAGCTGGCGGTGGTAGATCCAACCGGAAAAGTAATCGGAACCACAGTTATTTACCCGACAGCACCGACCACACCGCAGAAAATCCAGGCTGCAAAGGATTTGCTGAAAAAGATTATTAAGAAATATCATATTACATTGATATCTCTTGGAAATGGAACAGCTTCCAGAGAATCAGAGCAGTTTATTGTTGACCTGTTAAAAGAGATTCCGGAGAAAGTGCAGTATGTGATTGTAAATGAAGCAGGAGCTTCTGTATATTCGGCAAGTAAGCTGGCTACAGAAGAATTTCCGAAATTTGATGTAGGTCAGAGAAGTGCCACTTCCATTGCAAGGAGACTGCAGGACCCGCTTGCGGAGCTTGTAAAGATTGAACCGAAGGCAATCGGAGTAGGACAGTATCAGCATGACATGAATCAGAAGAAACTTGGAGAAGCATTGGGCGGTGTTGTGGAAGATTGTGTAAATAAAGTCGGTGTAGACTTAAATACGGCATCAGCTCCGCTGCTTTCCTACATTTCAGGAATTTCAGGCACTTTGGCGAAAAATATTGTGGCATACAGAGAAGAAAACGGAAAGTTTGAAAATAGAAAGGCACTGCTCAAGGTTCCGAAGTTAGGTCCGAAAGCGTTTGAACAGTGTGCTGGATTTATGCGTATTCAGGGTGGGGAAAATCCACTGGACGGAACCAGTGTACATCCGGAAAGCTATGAAGCAGCAACAAAATTATTGATAAAGCAAGGTTATACTTCAGAGGATGTTGCAGCAGGCAGACTTGCAGGTCTTTCGAAAACAATCAGTGATTACAAAACACTTGCAGAAGAACTGGAAATTGGTGAAATTACGCTCAGGGATATTGTAAAAGAACTGGAGAAACCGGCCAGAGATCCACGCGATGAGATGCCAAAACCGATTTTGCGTACCGATGTCCTTGACATGAAGGATTTGAAAGAAGGTATGGTTTTAAAGGGAACAGTGAGAAATGTCATTGATTTCGGTGTGTTTGTAGATATCGGTGTACACCAGGATGGACTGGTACATATTTCACAGATAACAGATAAATTTATCAAACATCCACTAGAAGCAGTGAGTGTAGGTGATATTGTAGATGTGAAAGTGATGAGCGTTGACCTTCAGAAAAAGCGGATTCAGCTTACCATGAGAGGAATATAACATTGTTTGGATATGTCACGGCAAATGAACTTGAATTAAAGATGAAAGATTTTCACAAGTACCGGTCATATTATTGTGGATTGTGTCAGAGCCTGAAAACGAAATATGGAATTTCAGGTCAGTTGACATTGACTTATGATATGACATTTGCAATTTTATTACTGACCTCGTTATATGAGTGTGAGACCACACGAAAAGAATGCCGGTGCGCAGTGCATCCGTTGAAAAAACGTGTGATATTGCAAAATGAGATAACGGACTATGCTGCCGATATGAATCTGATTCTGGCATATTTTCATCTGAAGGATGACTGGGAAGATGAGAAGAAGCTGACGGCACTGGCAGGCAGCAAGGTGGTTCTACATAAAGTGAAAAAGGCCATGGAACGCTATCCGAGACAATGTGAAGTCATACAGAAAGAACTGAGGAATCTTTCTGAATATGAACGGCAGGACTGTATGGAGATTGACGCACCTGCAGGATGTTTTGGAAGATTGATGGAAGAAATTTTTGTTTATCGGAAGGACTGTTGGGAGGATAAGCTTCGCAGAATGGGATTTTATATGGGAAAATTCATTTACATCATGGATGCCTATGAAGATTTACCTGAAGATATGAAAAATCACAGCTATAATCCCCTGAAAGAAATGGCAAAAGAGGATGAATATGAAGCACGCTGTAAAGTAATATTGTTTATGATGATGGGAGAGTGTGCGGCAGCATTCGAGCAGCTTCCTTGTGTTCTGGACATAGACATTTTGCGGAATATATTATATGATGGGGTTTGGAAACGATATCAAAAATTACAGGAAAATCAGCAATAAAGAAAAGCGAGGAACAATAGATGACAAAAAATCCATATGAGGTGCTTGGTATTTCGCCCAATGCGTCCGATGATGAGGTAAAAAAAGCATACAGAGAGCTGAGCAGAAAGTATCATCCAGACGCAAATATAAATAATCCTCTGGCAGACCTTGCGGAAGAAAAGTTTAAAGAAGTTCAGGAAGCTTATGACATTATTATGAAGGAACGGGAGCATGGAAGCTATCAGTCCGGAAGTTACAACGCAGGAAATTACAGCTATGGCGGAGGTTATCAGTATGGCGGTTACGGAAGCAGTCAGACTTCGGGTGACCAGCAGAGTGTAGAAATGCAGGGTGTCCGTAATTTCATCAGTAATGGAAGATATCAGGATGCACTGAACGTGCTTGGACGTATGCAGAACCGGAGTGCAGAGTGGTATTATCTGAGCGCCATTGCAAATGCGTCTCTGGGAAATAATGTATTAGCCAAAGACCATGCGGCCCAGGCGGTCAATATGGAGCCGAATAATATTCAGTACAGACAGCTCCTTAATCAGGTGAGCTGGAATACGCAGCGCTATCGGGGAAATCCATATGGTGGAAATTATGCAAATACAGATTCTACCTGCAGTACAGGAAGTGTGTGTTGCGACCTCTGGATTCTGAGCAGCTTGTGCAGATGTTTGTAAAACCGTAGAAAAAATACTTGCACAAAAGGAAAGAATATTTTATAATAGGCACGAATAATAAGGAAAATTCTTCGGGGCTGGGTGCAATTCCCAACCGGCGGTATAGTCCGCGACCTGCGCAGTATATCTGCGTGGCTGATTTGGTGCAATTCCAAAACCGACAGTAAAGTCTGGATGAGAGAAGAAAATCAGTGATGCATTTTATATTTTATATATAAGATGCATGGCGAATATGCATTTTAGAACCCCTGAAGTTTTCGGAGGTTCTTTTTTATGCGAAAACCCTATGAGAATTTTCTCCTTCATTAAATATTCATGTATGAAAAGGAGAGAAAGAAAATGAGTACAGAGACCATGAACAAGGTAAACACAAAGGAACAGGTTAAGAAAAAGGACAAAATGAGTGTCAGAACTATTGCTCAAATTGGTATGTTGGGCGCAGTTGCAATGATATTGATGATGTTTGAAATTCCGCTTCCGTTTGCACCGAGCTTTTATAAGATTGATTTCAGCGAAGTTCCGGTATTGATTGGCAGTTTTGCAATGGGACCAGTGGCAGGCGTCTTTATTGAACTGGTTAAAATTCTACTGAAAGTATTGATAAAAGGTTCTACAACGGCAGGTGTAGGAGATGTGGCGAACTTTCTGATTGGAATCAGCTTCTGTCTGCCGGCAGCAGTTGTTTACAAAAAACTGCATTCGAAAAAAGGAGCAATCATTGGAATGGCAGCAGGCACCCTCTTTATGACATTAGTTGGTTGTTTCCTGAATGCTTATGTATTGCTTCCAACTTATGCGACAGCATTTCATATGCCGATTGATGATTTAGTAGCAATGGGTACAGCAGTAAACGGACACATTACAAGTTTATTTACCTTTGTAGCATTCGCTGTAGCACCATTCAATTTGCTGAAAGGTGTTCTGGTATCTTTGATTGTGGCACTTATTTACAAAAAAATCAGTCCAGTTCTCAAACAGAGCAGAGGATAAGAAAACGAATAAGACACGGGATACATACGGCTATTGTTTCCTGAAAAATGGTGTGTTATAATTGAGAAAATTATAAAGCAGAATACAGGAGGCAGGAATGGCAGTTAAATTCGAAGTACAGATGACGAAAAGTGCAATGTTTGACTTTTTGTTATATGCATCATATACAAGCCTGACCGGAATTATGAATGTTGTTGTTGGGTTTGTAACATTGGGAGTGGGCATTAATAAGATTGTACAGGGAGACATTAGCAGCTCCATGATTTTCTTTATGTTTGCTACGGTTTTTCTTATTGGAAATCCAATTAATATCAAGGTTCGCGCCAGTGAGCAGGTTCTCAGAACACCGATGTTTCAGAAACCGCTCTGCTATGAATTAACAGAAGAAGGCGTACTGGTGTCGCAGGATGACCAAAGTGCATCAAACAGATGGGAAGATTTTCGTAAGGTTGTTGAGACGAAAAAATCAGTGATTATGTATATCACACAAAAGAGAGCGATTATATTTCCAAAAGAGTGTCTGGGTGAACAGTACGATGCGGCAGTAGAAATGATTTCTACACATATGCCTGCGAAGAAAGTAAAGCTTCATGGAAAGAAAGCATAGTGACAGAGGAAAGATGTATGAAATGTAGGAGAATAGAGACATATAGTGCTGAAGAAACCTTTGCACTTGGCGAGCAAATTGGCAAACAAGCTAGACCGGGGGAGGTTTATACTCTGACTGGTGATTTGGGCGTTGGGAAAACAGTATTTACACAAGGATTAGCAAGAGGGCTGGGGATAGGAGAACCTATCAACAGTCCTACCTTTACGATTGTCCAGGTATATGAAGAAGGACGGTGTCCACTTTATCATTTTGATGTTTACAGGATTGGTGATGTGGAGGAAATGGATGAAATTGGTTTTGAAGACTATATCTATGGAAATGGTGTCAGCCTGATTGAATGGGCAAATCTGATTGAAGAAATTCTGCCGGAGAACAGAGTTGATATCAAAATCGAAAAGAATCTTGAAAAGGGTTTTGATTACAGGCAGATTACAATTACCGGCGAGTATATGCCGGAAGAATAGAAATGGGGAAAAGATATGCGTATTTTAGCAATTGACAGCTCGGGTTTAGTTGCCACTGTCGCCATTGTAGATGAAGAAAATGGAGTATCAAAAACCACGGCAGAATATACGGTAAATTTTAAGAAGACACATTCACAGACACTTCTCCCAATGCTGGATGAAATTGTAAGAATGACAGAGGTGGATTTAAACACCGTTGATGCCATAGCCGTTTCCGGAGGACCGGGGTCTTTTACCGGTCTCCGAATCGGTTCGGCTACAGCCAAGGGGTTGGGACTTGCTCTTAATAAACCGTTGATTCACATACCGACCTTGGATGGACTGGCATATAATCTGTGCTTTTCAGACCGGATTGTGTGTCCGATTATGGATGCGAGAAGAAATCAGGTGTATACAGGCATCTATTTCTTCCATGGAAGCCAGATGCAAATTCTGGAAGAACAGATGGCAATTGGAATTGAAGAACTTGCGGAGAAGCTGTGCAAATATGGGAAAGAACAAGGAATCGTATTCCTTGGCGATGGAGTTCCGGTTCATCGGGAGAATCTGAAAGAAAATCTTCTGAAGGACTTTGATATTACGTTTGCACCGGCTCACATGAATTATCAGAGAGCAGCTGCAGTGGGTACGCTTGCAATGCAGTATTATCGCGATGGGAAAATCGAGACAGCAGCAGAACACAAGCCAGATTATCTCCGTGTATCGCAGGCTGAGCGGGAGCGTGCAGAACGTGAACAGGCAGAAAAAGCAAAAAATGCATAGAGGTTATCGTCATGCTGTGTGTAGAAGAACTGAGAATAGAAGATAAAGCTACTCTTTTGGAGGTCGCAGAGCTAGAAAAATCTGCTTTTTTGGATGCGTGGAGTTTAAAAGAGATAGAAAGCACGGTAAACCAGAAGCAGTCAATCTGCGCAACTGCAAAGGAAGAAGGCAGAACTTTAGGATATTATCTCTGTTACAGAGTACTTGATGAATGCGAGATTGCACGAATAGCAGTAAACCAGAAAGAAAGAAGAAAGGGGATTGGACAATCCCTTTTTTCGCATTTACTTCAGGTCTGTAGAGAAAAGAATATAACTAAAATTCTTTTAGATGTGAGAGAAAGCAATTTACCTGCGATCCGGTTTTACGAAAAAAATGGATTTAAAAAGGATGGAATCCGCAAGAATTATTATGCGGGAACAAATCCGGAAAATGCCATTCTGATGAGTCTGAATCTGATAGAAATGTGATATGGGATATCTGATATGCAATATATGACATAAAGTATATGGTGTTTAAAAGAAGAAAAATTTCATTATATAATGGAAGATTTCGTATAAATATGAAAGAGTTTCCACTAGAAATAGTGGTTTTGTCAAGGTATAATTTTGGCGTAGTCAATGAAAAACATGCAGGAGGAAATTGTATGCGCCAGTATAAGATTTACGAAAAAGAAGAAAAGCAGATAGAGAAAATTATCTGCAATATGTGTAAAAAAGAAATAAAAATCCTAAATGGAATGCCGATAGAGGATGTATTGACTGTGGAGAAAAGATGGGGTTATTTTTCTGAAAAGGATAATGAAGTACACCGATTTGACCTTTGCGAAGCCTGTTATGACAGACTTGTCGCATCTTTTATGATTCCAGTGGAAAAAGAATAGGAGACAGAATGTTAGATGTATGTTTGCTTGGAACCGGTGGGATGATGCCGCTTCCATATCGGTGGCTGACTGCGCTGATGACAAGATTTAATGGAAGTCAGCTGTTGATAGATTGTGGAGAAGGAACTCAGATTGCCATGAAGGAAAAGGGCTGGAGCTTTAAGCCGATAGATGTAATATGTTTTACACATTTCCATGGAGACCATATCAGTGGACTTCCGGGTCTGCTTCTGACTATGGGTAATGCGGAACGCAGGGAACCCCTTACATTGATTGGACCAAAAGGATTAGAGCGGGTAGTCAATTCACTGCGTGTGATTGCGCCGGAGCTTCCTTTCGAATTGAAATTTATAGAGATTACAGAACCGGAGCAGGCTTTTGAAATAAATGGCTATCGTGTGACTGCATTTAAAGTCAAGCATAATGTGACTTGCTATGGTTATACGATAGAAATAGACCGTGCTGGAAAATTCGATGTGCAAAGAGCTATGAAACAGGAGATACCAAAGGAATATTGGCGATATCTGCAAAAGGGTGAAAGCATGGAATACAATGGTAAAATACTGACTCCGGACATGGTTCTGGGACCACCGCGCCGTGGAATCAAGCTGACTTATTGTACGG
Organism: uncultured Bariatricus sp.; assembly: GCA_934307065.1. Lineage (GTDB taxonomy): Bacteria > Bacillota > Clostridia > Lachnospirales > Lachnospiraceae > Allocoprococcus. Next base: position 15,718 of record CAKRCD010000031.1, read on the forward strand.
ATACCAGACCAACGGATTCCATCCGGGAACATGCTGCGGATTCCGATTTATTTATCTGTGAAGGAATGTATGGAGAAAAAGAAAAAGCAGCAAAGGCTGTAGAATATAAGCATATGACATTTCATGAAGCAGCCCAGCTCGCAAAAGCAGCAAATGTAAAGGAAATGTGGCTGACACACTATAGCCCGTCATTGACGCATCCGGAAGAATTTATGGATGAAGTGCGGGCAATTTTCCCGTATGCAAAAGCGGGAAAGGATAGAATGACAGTAGAACTGGATTTCCCGGAAGATAAGTAACTGGTGTAAGAAAGTAGAAAGAAGAGAGCAAAATGAGAGCAGAGAAAGAAAAGGATGTATTAATCTTGGCAATTGAGAGTTCCTGCGATGAAACGGCGGCTGCGGTTGTGAAAAATGGCAGGGAAGTACTGTCTAATGTGATATTTTCCCAGATTGAACTGCACACGCTATATGGTGGTGTTGTTCCTGAGATTGCGTCCAGAAAACATATTGAAAAAATTAATCAGGTAATAGAAGAAGCACTGGCAAAGGCCGGAGTGACTTTAGATGACATAGATGCTATTGGTGTCACATATGGTCCCGGACTTGTGGGGGCATTGTTGGTTGGAGTTGCAGAGGCAAAAGCAATCGCATATGCCAAGAAACTTCCGTTAGTGGGAGTTCATCATATTGAGGGACATATTTCTGCAAATTATATTGAAAATAAAGAACTTGAGCCTCCGTTTTTGTGCCTAGTAGTATCGGGAGGACATACGCACCTGGTATGCGTCCAGGATTATGGTAAATATGAAATTCTCGGTAGAACCAGAGACGATGCGGCAGGTGAAGCATTTGATAAAGTCGCACGTGCTATAGGACTTGGTTATCCGGGAGGCCCTAAGATTGATAAACTTTCCAAAGAAGGCAATCCGGATGCAATTTCGTTTCCACGAGCTCATATTGCGGATTCTGAATATGACTTTAGTTTCAGTGGGGTAAAATCTGCGGTACTCAATTATATCAATGGATGTCAGATGAAAGGCATGGAATATAATCGTGCTGATATTGCGGCTTCTTTTCAGAAAGCGGTAACGGATGTGCTGGTTGGAAATGCAATTCATGGTGTTCAGAAATATGGATTAAACAAACTGGCAATTGCAGGCGGTGTAGCGTCAAACAGTACTCTGCGTGCAGCTATGAAAGAAGCATGTGAAAAGAATGAAATCGAATTTTATTATCCCTCTCCGATTTACTGCACAGACAATGCAGCTATGATAGGAGCAGCGGCATATTACGAATATATGGCCGGGACACGTCATGGATGGGATTTGAATGCAGTTCCGAATCTGAAACTGGGTGAAAGGTAAAAGAAAGGCTGAAAGCAGATGGAAAAGAAAGGCTGTACTGCGATTGTTCTGGCAGCAGGTCAAGGGCGGCGCATGGGGACAAAAATACAGAAACAATATTTAGAACTGGATGGAAAGCCAGTATTATATTATTCTTTACATGTGTTTGAACGGTCAGAAATGATTGATGATATTATTTTGGTTGTGGGGGAAGGACAAGAGTCCTATTGCCGCTCTGAAATTATACAGAAATATCATCTGACAAAAGTGAAAGCGGTAATACCAGGTGGGAAAGAACGATATGAATCTGTGTATTTTGCACTGAAATATATGGACGAACAGAAAAATGTCGCTGGGGCAGCATCCGAAGGAATCGTATTTATTCACGATGGAGCCAGACCATTTGTAGATGAAGCCATGATTCAGCGAGCATACAGTGAAGTAAATGTTCAGGGAGCATGTGTGGTTGGTATGCCGGTAAAAGATACAATTAAAATAGTCGATGAGAAAAATTTCGCCAAGGACACTCCGGACAGACGTACACTTTGGATGATTCAGACTCCGCAGGTATTCAAAACGTCTCTTGTGCAAAAAGCCTATTTCAAATTGATGAAGCAGGAAGAAATTCAGGTAACAGATGATGCAATGGTTGTGGAACAAATGCTTGCATATCCGGTTAAACTTGTAGAAGGCTCTTACGAGAATATCAAGATTACCACACCAGAAGATATCGGTGTAGCGGAGTGTTTTGCCGAAAAAAGAAAAAAGTAAAAAAAGGTGTTGACAATCATAAACGTATTGTGGTATTATCTTAATTGTCCGTGAGACACGGATGAATAATTTCATAAATGCAGAGGTATCGAAGTGGTCATAACGAGGCGGTCTTGAAAACCGTTTGTCCGGGAGGGCGCGTGGGTTCGAATCCCACCCTCTGCGTTATTAAAAAGTCTTGCAAGAGCAAGACTTTTTTGTTTCACTGGGAAAGTTCTTTGCTAAGGTGGATTGAAAAAGTGAATTTCATTTTGAAGGAGGAATTTAACTATGCCAGTGAATTGTTCTTTTACAATAAATAAAAATGTAATAAAAGACTAGACAAATGCGAAAGATTCGTGTATATTAACTAACGGACATTTGGAGAAATACCCAAGTTGGCCGAAGGGGCTCCCCTGGAAAGGGAGTAGGTCGTTAATAGCGGCGCGAGGGTTCAAATCCCTCTTTCTCCGTTGAATCTATCATGAATTATATTTTGACAAAAAATGTAAAAAACTGTTGACAAGAGACAGCCTCTCATGATAGTATAAAAAAGCTTTCGAAATGCAAAATGAAAGCAAAAAATAAAATAAAAAAACTGTTGACAAAGCGAAACGCTTATGATATTATAAATAAGCTGTCGCTGAGACAGAAACAACGAAC
>CAKRCD010000032.1 GCA_934307065.1 uncultured Bariatricus sp.
GGAATGTCGGGTCTTCTTCTGCAAGTTTTGCAAGAGATTCACCAAGTTTACCCTGAGAAGCTTTTGTCTTAGGCTCAATAGCAAGCTCGATAACTGGTTCTGGGAATTCCATGGATTCCAGAATTACCGGATGCTGTTCATCACAGATTGTATCACCTGTAGTTGTAAACTTGAATCCGATAGCTGCTGCAATATCACCTGAATATACTTTATCAAGCTCTTCTCTCTTGTTTGCATGCATCTGAAGAATACGTCCAACACGTTCTTTCTTATTCTTTGTAGCATTTAATACATAAGAACCTGAATTGCAAGTTCCTGAGTATACACGGAAGTAAGCAAGCTTACCTACGAATGGGTCAGTCATAATCTTGAATGCCAGAGCTGAGAACGGTTCGTCATCTGATGAATGTCTCTCAACTTCGTTTCCATCTTCGTCAACACCCTTGATAGCCGGGATGTCAAGTGGAGATGGCATAAATTCGATAATCGCATCAAGAAGCTTCTGAACACCTTTGTTTCTGTAAGCTGTACCACAGCAAACAGGAACTGCCTGACATTCACATGTAGCTTTTCTAAGAACTGCTTTCAGCTGCTCTGTAGTTGGTTCTTCACCATCAAGATACATCATCATTAATTCATCGTCTAATTCACAGATTTTTTCAACTAATTCAGTTCTGTACAGTTCTGCATCTTCCTTCATATCTTCTGGGATATCAACGATAGAAATATCTTCGCCCTTATCATCATTGTAGATATATGCTTTCATTTCGAATAAGTCAACGATTCCTTTAAATTCATCTTCTTTTCCGATTGGAAGCTGAAGGCAGATCGCATTCTTACCTAATCTTGTTTTAATCTGATCTACTGCTCCGTAGAAATTAGCACCTAAGATGTCCATCTTGTTGATGAAAGCCATTCTTGGTACATTGTATGTGTCTGCCTGACGCCATACGTTTTCTGACTGAGGTTCAACACCACCCTTTGCACAGAATACACCTACGGCACCATCAAGTACACGGAGTGAACGTTCAACTTCTACAGTGAAGTCTACGTGTCCCGGAGTATCGATGATGTTAATACGATGCTCTAATGCACCTGCTTTTGGCTTGCAGTTTTCCTGCAATGTCCAGTGGCATGTTGTAGCAGCTGAAGTAATTGTGATACCTCTTTCCTGCTCCTGTTCCATCCAGTCCATGGTAGCAGTACCTTCATGAGTATCACCGATTTTATGATTAACACCGGTATAGTAAAGAATACGTTCTGTTGTAGTAGTCTTACCAGCATCAATATGAGCCATAATACCAATGTTTCTAGTTCTCTCTAATGGATATTCTCTTCCAGCCAAGGTCTTTTCCTCCTATAATTGATAACACGCAATGTATCTTAGAAACGATAGTGTGAAAATGCCTTGTTCGCTTCTGCCATTTTGTGCATTTCTTCTTTTCTCTTTACAGATGCACCAGTGTTGTTTGCTGCATCAAGAATTTCATTTGCCAATCTTTCTTCCATTGTCTTTTCTCCTCTTTTACGAGAAAAGATTGTCAGCCAGCGAAGAGCTAATGTCTGTCTTCTGTCTGCTCTAACTTCGATTGGTACCTGATAAGTTGCACCACCAATACGTCTTGCTTTTACTTCAAGTACTGGCATGATGTTGTTCATTGCTTCTTCGAATACTTCAAGAGCTGGTTTGTCTGATTTTTCTGCAACTCTTTCAAATGCGCCATATACAATCTTCTGTGCTACACCTTTCTTACCATCCAACATAATGTTATTGATAAGCTTTGTAACAACCTTGTTATTGTATAATGGATCCGCTAATACGTCTCTTTTCTGAGTATGTCCTTTACGTGGCACGGTCCTTCCCTCCTTATACATGTTGGTAAAGTTCTTCACTTTACTTGAATAATTCATCGGTACTCACATGTGTCTTTCTATGTGTATTGCTCACGGGACATCCTCATTCCTGCCGGAAGGCAGGATTTATATGGATTAAACCCGCAACCAACTATAATCTCATAGTTCTGTTTGTGATACGATAACTCGTTACAAATGTTTTAAATCTTATTTCTTAGCGTCTTTTGGTCTCTTAGCACCGTATTTAGAACGTGCCTGACGTCTCTTTGCAACACCTGCTGTATCAAGTGTTCCACGAACGATATGGTATCTAGTACCTGGTAAGTCCTTAACACGACCACCACGAATCAGAACAACGCTATGTTCCTGAAGGTTGTGTCCTTCTCCTGGGATGTAGCTTGTTACTTCGATTCCGTTAGAAAGACGAACTCTGGCGATCTTTCTAAGAGCTGAGTTAGGTTTCTTAGGTGTAGCTGTCTTAACTGCTGTACATACACCTCTCTTCTGTGGTGCAGATACATCAGTAGCTTTCTTCTTCAAAGAGTTGTATCCTTTCTGAAGAGCTGGAGCTGTAGATTTCTTTACAGCTGTCTGACGTCCTTTTCTTACTAACTGGTTAAATGTTGGCATCTCTTTCACCTCCTATGATGTAATAATTGGTTACGTTAAACATTTCTGTTTTTGAGCGCAAAAATTACGTTACACTTTTTTAGCGCCTTGGATATTGTATTATATTGCTCGAAAAAAGTCAAGGCATTCTGAAACTTTTTTCAGAATGCCTTTCTATTTACGTTACACAAAGCGTGTCTCTCATAGTTCTCTACTATCTTTGCAATATTTATTCAGACGTGTTCGTTGAACCTTCCAAAACTTCTCCTGCTTCTACCCTGTTAATCAAATCTATAATATTTGCTACAGACTGCTCATTCGGTATCGTAACGTAAAGTGGCGTATTTCCAGATGAATAGCAAGTTCGCTTATCACCATATCCTTCTGCTGAAACTGAGTAAATGTGCCACTCCGGGTTTTTCCGAAGCTGTGTTTTAATCAGAGTCTGAATCTGCTCCATACTAAAGTTGGTATCCACTCCATCACTGACAGAATCAATAATCTCAGTAGCTCCTCTAAGCATAGCTGGCGACATCATTTTTTTAATCATCGCAGTAATGACTGCCTGCTGATGCCTGCCTCGTGCATTGTCTCCATCTCCCAGGGCATGTCTTTCACGGCAGAATGCGAGTGCACTGGTTCCATCAAAATAATTGACCCCTTCATTTACATGAATCATTGCGCCGGATTCCCAGCCTGTGTCAAACGCTTCATCTGAAACGACCTCCAGTCCGCCAAGCGCATCCACAATATTAATCAATGATGTGAAATTCACTCTTCCGAAGAACTGGATATCCATCTCATAAAGCTGTTCCAAAGTGGCCATAGAAGCATCGATTCCGTAAATACCTGCATGGGTCAGTTTGTCTCTCTGGCGACCGGAAATATTAGGAATCGTTACATAATAATCTCGCGGTGTTGTCACAAGCAATATCTGATGACTCTGTGGATTAACAACTGCAATGATATTTACATCACTCCGGTCTGCGGAAGAAATTTCGTTATAGGTATCCATCCCGCTCAAATAAACCGCAAAAGGTTCTGTCATGTCGGAATCCACCACTTCATTCTGGATTTCTACCACAATATTGTGTGTGTAAATAATTTTAATCGTTTTTTCAAATTCTGGTATCTGTTCCTGGATAATACTGGTCTGACTGGAATTGTAGATAATTGCCTGCACTTCGCCATCTAACAATGCATTCGCCTCATCAATCAAATTGTTATATTCCTGAACATCCAGGGTTTCTCCTACTTCATTTTCAATCATACTAAGTCCGGTGCGCATCTGGTCTCCATACGTGCTATACTGGATACCAAACTTATAGTCTGCCGCATCCTCAATCTTCTCTGCCTTATCCTCTGCCTTTACCGCAACCACAATTGCACTGGTAGACTTATTGCTGCCAAAGATTTTGCCTGCCGCTGCATTTACCTTACCAAGATAGAAAGAGCCTGCTGCTAATATAATACACATAATAATACAGAATAACTTGCCGGCCATTCCTTTCCCCTTAGCCAATATCTGGCTAAGCAAAGTAATACCAAGCAGAATTACCAAAATTCCTATTGCAACACCCACATAAGTCATAGGCAGTAAATCAAAAAACAGAACATTTACCATCAGAACCACCGACAACACAAACTGTACAATTGCAAGTAAATATCCGATTATTTTACTTACCAGATTTTTACGTCTTCCACGGCGTTTCCGCTTATGTTTACCACAGTCCTCCTCTTTACGCTTCGACCCGGACGACTTCTTCATTTTTCTTACATCCTCTTTATAATAATCCTCTTCATAATATTTCGAAGAATTCCTTCTGTCTTCTTCATAGGAATAACGGTTTTTTCCTTTGCTTCTTCTGCTTACCTCTCGGTTGTTGTTGACATTTCGCATATTGATATTGGCATTTTCACAGGAACCTCTGTTCCGCTTATTTGACCGGTTTGTCTTCTGTTTCATACATTCTCCAATTCATTACTCTCGATAATCTGCCTGTCGCAAGATTATTAATCATTTTGAATAAAGTTACATCAATATATTTTATTCTTTTTTACCGATATTGTCAACAACAATCAGTTCTTTTGGGAAATGGTTCAGTACTTCACACCCGTCTTCCGTAATCAATACCAAGTCTTCGATTCTGACACCAAAGTTTTCTTCCGGAAGATAAATACCCGGTTCTACAGAAAAACATTGACCCACCTGGATGATTGCTTCGTTCGTAGAAGAAACATCTCCATATTCGTGATCTTCCAGACCAATCGAATGCCCTGTTCTGTGGGTAAAATATGCGCCATATCCTTGTTCTTCGATATAATTGCGCGCTGCCAAATCCACGTCGCACATACGGTTTCCAGCCCTTGCAGCCGCAATTCCCCGTAGATTTGCTTCCAAAACGATATTGTAAATTTCTTTCTGGCGCTCCGAAACTTCCCCGAGAAATACTGTTCTGGTCATATCCGATGCATAATTATCTTTCATGCCACCGATATCAAGTACCACGCTGTCTCCGGTCTTTCCTTTTGTATCGTCTGTCATATGATGCGGATCCGCTCCGTTTTTTCCAAAAGCTGTTATCGGAGAAAAAGAAACATCTTCGCAGCCATGAGAATCATACAACTTTCTGACCGCTGCACTCAATTCTTTTTCCGACATTCCTTTACCAATCATCGAAATCAGTTCTCCCATAACTTCATCATTAATCCGGGAGGAAATCCGCATTTTTTCCTGTTCTTCTTCATCTTTTACTATGCGGACTCCATCTACAATCGTAGAACCATTCACATAGCCTTTTGCTCCGTCCAATTCCTGCAGTCTCAATAAAAATCTGGCAGGCCATGTCTTATCAATTCCAATCATCTTATCATGTTCCAGAACTTCATTTAATATTGCCACTCCATCCTGCATGTCGTTATACCAGACAAGTTCCACACCCAAATCCTTATTTTGCGGAAACAGTTCATTAATAACAAGCTTGTGATTCCCATTTATATTCAAATAAAGTGCGAGCAAGCGTTCTCCCGAATGAATCCATTTTCCTGTCAGATAAAAAATTGCAGTAGCATCTGAAATAATCATCTGAGGAATTCCGCTTTCTTTCATAGCATCTAATATTCTTTGTACTCTTTGTTCTTTCATTTTGTTGCCCTCTTATCATAAAAGGAGGATTCTGTTCAGAATCCCCCCATTTTTATTTTATCCTTATCAAAACAGTTTTACGATATATCCAGCAATTATTCTGTGACATCTGCAGTTTCAAATTCAGAAACGTCTTCTGTTTCCACATTTTCGCCAAGAGATAACTCTTCGTCCTCATCATCGAACTCGTTGAGCATGATTTCTTCTTCCTTGGTAAGTTCGGTATCCAGCTTTACATTACGGTATTTCTTCATACCTGTTCCTGCCGGAATCAATTTACCAATCAGAACATTTTCTTTCAGACCGATTAAGTGGTCGACTTTACCCTTGATAGCTGCTTCTGTAAGAACCTTGGTTGTTTCCTGGAAAGAAGCTGCTGACAGGAAGGAATCTGTTGCAAGAGAGGCTTTGGTAATACCGAGCATAATCTGTTCTCCTGTTGCAGGTTCTTTACCTTCTGCAATCATCTGTTCATTTACATCGTTGAACTCCAGAACATTTACCATGGTTCCCGGAAGGAATTCGGTATCTCCTCTTTCTTCAATGCGAATCTTCTTCAACATCTGGCGCACGATTACTTCAATATGTTTATCATTGATATCTACACCCTGAAGTCGATATACCCGCTGCACTTCCTGAAGCATATAATCCTGGGCTGCGCGCAGTCCTTTAATCTTCAGAAGATCATGCGGATTCACACTACCTTCCGTAAGTTCATCACCAGCTTCCAGATGAGCACCATCCTGAACCTTAATTCGTGAACCATAAGGAATCAAATATGCTTTCTGTTCTCCGGTTTCCTGATTTGTAACAATCACTTCTCGTTTCTTCTTTGTATCATGAAGCGTAGCAATACCACCGAATTCTGTAATAATTGCAAGTCCTTTTGGCTTTCTTGCTTCGAAAAGTTCTTCGACACGAGGAAGACCCTGTGTAATATCATCACCTGCAACACCACCGGTATGGAAAGTTCTCATAGTAAGCTGTGTACCAGGTTCTCCGATAGACTGGGCTGCGATAATACCTACAGCTTCACCGACCTGAACAGGTTCACCGGTTGCCATGTTTGCTCCGTAACATTTTGCACAGATACCAACATGTGATTTACAAGTAAGAATCGTACGAATCTTCACTTTCTTAATTGGTGAATTTCCGTTTTCATCCACTCCATCTTTCACAATCTTCTCTGCACGCTTTGGTGTAATCATGTGATTTGCTTTTACAAGCACATTTCCATCCTTATCATAAATGTCATAGCACGAATAACGTCCTGTAATACGATCCTGTAGGCTTTCAATTTCTTCATTTCCATCGGTAAATGCATGTACGTACATTCCCGGGATTTCAGCACCTTCCGGTACGCAGTCTACATCGCGGATAATCAAATCCTGTGAGACATCAACAAGTCGTCTTGTAAGGTATCCTGAATCGGCTGTACGAAGCGCTGTATCGGAAAGTCCTTTACGGGCTCCATGGGCTGACATAAAGTACTCCAATACGTCAAGTCCTTCACGGAAGTTTGACTTGATAGGCAGCTCGATTGTACGACCTGTTGTATCTGCCATAAGTCCACGCATACCTGCCAGCTGTTTAATCTGCTTGTCAGAACCACGGGCTCCGGAATCTGCCATCATGTAGATATTATTGTATTTATCCAATCCATCAAGCAGCGCTTTTGTCAAAGCTTCGTCCGTGTTCTTCCATGTTTCTACAACTTCTTTATAACGTTCTTCTTCTGTAATAAGACCACGCTTGTAGTTCTTTGTAATCTTATCTACTGTGTTCTGCGCTTCCGCAATCATTTCCGGTTTCTGAGGTGGCACTGTCATATCAGAAATAGAAACAGTCATAGCTGCTTTTGTAGAAAGCTTGTAACCCATTGCTTTTACGTTGTCAAGAACTTCTGCTGTCACAGATGCGCCATGAGTATTGATTACCTTTTCCAGAATCTTCTTCAACTGTTTCTTTCCTACATGGAAATCAATTTCCAGAAGAAGGTCATTTTCTTCCTTGCTTCGGTCTACAAATCCAAGATCCTGCGGAATGATTTCATTGAAGATAAATCTTCCCAGTGTAGACTCTACTGTTCCGGTCTTGGTTGTTCCATCCGGCATCTGCTTGTGTACACGTACTTTAATTCTCGAATGAAGTGTAACAACTCCGTTTTCATAAGCAAGAATTGCCTCGTTAATGCTCTTAAATACCTTTCCTTCTCCGATTGCTCCCGGTCTTTCCTGTGTCAGATAGTAAATACCAAGGACCATATCCTGTGAAGGAACTGCTACCGGACCACCATCAGATGGCTTCAGTAAGTTATTAGGTGAAAGGAGGAGGAAACGGCATTCTGCCTGGGCTTCTACCGAAAGCGGCAGATGCACAGCCATCTGGTCACCGTCGAAGTCGGCATTGAACGCTGTACAAACCAGTGGATGAAGCTTAATTGCCTTACCTTCTACCAGAATTGGTTCAAATGCCTGGATACCAAGTCTGTGCAAAGTAGGAGCACGGTTCAGCATAACCGGATGTTCTTTGATTACATCTTCCAGAACATCCCATACCTCCGGCTGAAGACGTTCTACCATCTTCTTTGCATTTTTAATATTATGTGCAGTTCCGTTTGCAACAAGCTCTTTCATAACAAATGGTTTGAACAGCTCGATTGCCATTTCTTTTGGAAGACCACACTGATAAATCTTAAGTTCCGGTCCAACAACGATAACCGAACGTCCTGAGTAGTCAACACGTTTTCCAAGAAGGTTCTGACGGAAACGTCCTGATTTACCTTTCAGCATATCAGATAATGACTTCAAGGCACGGTTTCCAGGTCCTGTTACCGGACGGCCGCGGCGTCCATTATCAATCAGGGCATCTACAGCTTCCTGCAGCATTCTCTTTTCATTTCGAACAATAATGTCCGGTGCGCCCAATTCAAGAAGTCTTCTCAGGCGGTTATTTCTGTTGATAATTCTACGATACAAATCGTTCAGGTCAGATGTTGCAAAACGTCCGCCATCAAGCTGTACCATAGGACGAAGATCTGGTGGGATAACCGGTACTGCTGTAAGAATCATCCATTCCGGCTTATTTCCCGATTCACGGAAAGCCTCTACCACTTCCAGACGTTTTACGATTCTTGCGCGCTTCTGTCCGGTTGCTCCAAGGAGCCCTGCCTGAAGTTCTTCATATTCTTTTTCCAAATCGATTGCTTCCAGAAGCTCTTTAATTGATTCAGCACCCATACCTACACGGAATGTATCTCCCCATGTCTCTCTGGCTTCCTGATATTCGCTTTCTGAAAGTACCTGTTTGTACTGTAAATCTGTTTCTCCCTTATCCAATACGATATAAGATGCAAAATACAGTACCTTTTCCAGTGTTCTCGGTGATAAATCAAGAATCAGACCCATACGGCTCGGAATTCCCTTGAAATACCAGATATGAGAAACCGGTGCGGCCAGTGCGATGTGACCCATACGTTCACGTCGCACAGTTGCCTTTGTAACTTCTACACCACAACGGTCGCAAATGACACCTTTGTAGCGGATTTTCTTATATTTACCACAGTGACATTCCCAGTCTTTACTAGGTCCGAAAATTCTTTCACAGAACAGACCATCTCTTTCTGGTTTTAATGTTCTATAATTGATGGTTTCCGGTTTTGTCACTTCACCTCTAGACCATTCCAGAATTTTTTCCGGAGACGCCAGGCCAATTTTAATCGCATCAAACGTCATTGGCTGATACGTTGCTTCGTTTTTTGTTTCTGTCATATCGGCATCCTCCCTATTCTAAGTCCATATCATCAAAATCGTCGTATTCGTCATCAAATGATTCGAACTCGGCTTCATCTTCACTTTCTTCCTCTACATCAACCAGTTCTTCGCCCTGGAATTCCTGCTTGCTGTATCCATGCTTTCCGTAATCTTCTTCCTCACGGTTGTAACGTCTGTCTCCTTCGATAATATGATTCAGATTGGTATCGCCATAATCAACGCTTTCCATAATCTGTACTTCTGTATTATCATCACGGAGTACTCTTACATCAAGACCGAGGGACTGAAGTTCCTTCAAAAGTACTTTGAATGATTCCGGAATACCCGGTTCAGGAATATTTTCACCTTTAATGATAGCTTCGTATGTCTTCACACGTCCTACAACGTCATCGGATTTGACAGTAAGGATTTCCTGAAGTGTATAAGATGCACCATAAGCTTCCAGTGCCCATACCTCCATTTCTCCGAAACGCTGTCCACCGAACTGCGCTTTACCACCAAGTGGCTGCTGCGTAACCAGTGAGTAAGGACCGGTTGAACGTGCATGGATTTTATCATCTACCAAGTGATGCAGTTTCAGATAATGCATGTGTCCAATTGTTACCGGACCATCAAAATATTCTCCGGTACGTCCGTCACGAAGTCGTACTTTACCGTCACGGGAAATCGGAACACCTTTCCAAAGCTCTCTGTGATCTCTGTTTTCATACAGATAATCCATTACTTCCGGAAGCAGTTCTTCTTTATGTCTTGCTTCAAACTCTTCCCAGGAAAGATTTACATAATCATTGGCAAGATCCAATGTATCCATAATATCTACTTCGTTCGCACCGTCAAAGACCGGTGTTGAAATGTTAAATCCAAGTGCTTTTGCAGCGAGACTCAGATGGATTTCCAACACCTGTCCGATATTCATACGTGAAGGTACACCCAGAGGGTTCAGCACAATGTCAAGCGGGCGTCCGTTTGGAAGAAATGGCATATCTTCCACCGGAAGAACACGGGAAACTACACCCTTGTTACCATGACGGCCGGCCATCTTATCACCAACGGAAATCTTTCTCTTCTGTGCAATATAAATACGGACTGCCTGATTTACACCAGGGGAAAGTTCATCACCATTCTGTCTGGTAAATACTTTTGCATCTACTACGATACCATATTCTCCATGAGGCACTTTCAAAGAAGTATCTCTTACTTCACGGGCTTTTTCGCCAAAGATTGCACGGAGTAAGCGTTCTTCTGCAGTCAGTTCTGTTTCTCCCTTTGGAGTAACCTTACCAACCAGAATATCTCCTGCACGAACCTCTGCACCAATTCGGATAATACCTCTGTCATCCAGATCTTTCAGCGCATCATCACCGACACCAGGAATATCACGGGTAATTTCTTCCGGCCCAAGCTTTGTATCACGGGCTTCTGCCTCATATTCTTCAATATGAACAGATGTATATACGTCATCCTGAACAAGTCTTTCACTCAGAAGTACAGCATCCTCATAGTTGTAACCTTCCCATGTCATGAAACCAATCAATGGATTCTTTCCAAGAGCCATCTCGCCATTGTAGGTAGAAGGACCATCTGCGATTACCTGTCCGGTTTCTACACGTTCCCCTTTTACCACAATTGTCCTCTGATTGTAGCAGTTGCTCTGGTTACTGCGGAGGAATTTTGTTAATTTATAAGTTTTCTTTGTTGTATCATCCTGACGGATTATAATTTCATTTGCGGTTGCACGTTCTACGATACCACCCTGTTCTGCTACGATACATACACCAGAGTCGACCGCAGACTTCACTTCCATACCAGTTCCGACAACAGGTGCTTCCGTCACAAGAAGAGGTACTGCCTGACGCTGCATGTTAGAACCCATAAGTGCACGGTTAGCATCGTCGTTTTCCAAGAAAGGAATGAGTGCTGTAGCAACCGAGAATACCATTTTCGGAGAAACGTCCATGTAATCAAACATTCTTCTTTCGTATTCCTGCGTCTCATCACGGAAACGACCAGATACATTCTTACGAACGAAATGTCCCTCTTCATCCAGCTGCTCATTGGCCTGCGCTACATGATAGTTGTCTTCTTCGTCAGCAGTCATATATACTACTTCATCTGTTACAACCGGATTCTTCGGATCTGACTTATCAATCTTACGATAAGGAGCCTCAATAAATCCATATTCATTAATTCTTGCATAACTTGCAAGAGAGTTAATCAAACCGATGTTCGGACCTTCAGGTGTCTCAATAGGACACATTCTTCCATAATGTGAATAGTGAACATCTCGAACCTCAAAACCTGCACGGTCTCTTGACAAACCACCAGGTCCAAGGGCAGACAAACGTCTCTTGTGTGTCAGCTCACCAAGTGGGTTGTTCTGATCCATGAACTGTGACAACTGTGAAGAACCGAAGAATTCTTTTACTGCTGCAGTTACTGGTTTAATGTTAATCAATGACTGTGGTGAAATACCTTCCAAATCCTGTGTTGTCATTCTTTCGCGGACAACTCTCTCCAGTCTTGACAGACCGATTCTGTACTGGTTCTGGAGCAGTTCGCCTACGGCACGGATACGTCTGTTGCCCAAATGGTCAATGTCATCATCGTTTCCTATGCCATATTCCAGATGCATATTATAGTTAATAGAAGCAAAGATATCTTCCTTGGTAATATGTTTTGGAATCAAGTCAGAAACATGCTTGTGGATTGCTTCTTTTAATTCATCAATATCTCCCGCTGTTTCTTCTAAGAGTTCAGCAAGTACAGGATAATAAACTAATTCTGTAACGCCAAGTTCTTTGGCATTCACATCAACGATAGCTTCAAGATTCACCATCATGTTAGAAAGCACTTTAATATTGCGCTCTCCTTCTTCTCTTGCAATCCATACATATGGTACTGCAGCATTCTGGATTGCATCTGCGATTTCTCTTGTAACTTCTGTTCCTGCTTCTGCAATTACTTCACCTGTAATTGCACTCACAACATCTTCTGCCAGAATCTGTCCCGCAATTCTGTTCTTCAGAAGAAGCTTTTTATTAAATTTATAACGGCCAACCTTAGCCAGATCATAACGTCTTGGATCAAAGAACATGCTTGTAATCAAGCTTTCTGCACTGTCTACTGCAAGAGGTTCACCCGGGCGGATCTTCTTATACAGTTCAAGAAGACCTTCCTGATAATTTTCTGCAGTATCCTTTGTAAAGCTTCCAAGAATCTTTGGTTCTTCACCAAACATCTCAAGAATCTCTGCATTTGTTCCAATACCAAGTGCACGAATCAACACAGTAATCGGAACTTTTCTTGTTCTGTCCACACGTACATAGAAAACGTCATTTGAATCCGTCTCATATTCAAGCCATGCACCACGGTTAGGAATTACCGTGCTAGAATATAACTTCTTACCAATTTTGTCATGTGCAATTCCGTAGTAAATACCAGGTGAACGAACCAACTGGCTTACAATAACACGCTCTGCACCGTTGATAACAAAAGTACCTGTTTTTGTCATTAACGGCAAATCTCCCATGAAGATTTCATGCTCATTAATTTCATCAGTTTCTTTATTGTAAAGTCTTACCTTTACCTTCAAAGGTGCTGCATAAGTTGCATCACGCTCTTTGCATTCTTCGATTGAGTACTTCACTTCATCTTCGCATAATGTGAAATCTACTAATTCCAGGCTTAAGTGACCACTGTAATCAGTAATCGGAGAAATATCTTCAAATACTTCTTTTAATCCTTCATCCAGAAACCATTTATAGGAATCCTTCTGAACTTCAATCAAATTCGGCATTTGGAGTACTTCTTTTTGTCTGGAATAACTCATACGCATGCTTTTTCCGTTTGTGATGGGACGAATTCTGTTTTTCTCCATTGACGTTTCACTCCTTATATAATAAATTTTCGGATATTTTCCGCCTAGTATATTAGGGTGCACTAATGGCATATTTTTCCACAATAGTGCATTTTTAAATATAGCACATTGTCAATACGCTTGTCAACTATTTTTTCTATTAGTTTATAGTTTTCGTTTATAGTTTTTATCTAGTTTTTATCTGACAGCTTGCAGAAAACTCCAGAGATACAATCTTCTGCAAACCGCCAGGTAACTTCGTGCAAAGCAAAAGACCGCACAGGCATTGACTGTGCGGTCCGAATGTTCTTTCCTTGAAAAGGCCAAATTACTTAAGAGTAACTGATGCACCTTCAGCTTCAAGTTTAGCTTTGATTTCTTCAGCTTCAGCTTTAGAAGCAGCTTCTTTGATTACCTTTGGAGCTCCGTCTACTACTTCTTTAGCTTCTTTAAGTCCAAGACCTGTGATTTCACGAACGATCTTGATAACTTTAACTTTAGAAGCACCTGCTGCTGTTAATTCTACATCAAATTCATCTTTTTCTGCTGCTGCTTCTGCAGGACCTGCTGCTGCAACTACAACACCTGCTGCTGCAGATACACCAAATTCTTCTTCACATGCTTTAACTAAATCGTTTAATTCCAATACAGATAATTCTTTGATAGCTTCAATAAATTCTGCTGTTGTTAATTTTGCCATTTTATTTTCCTCCATTAAATGTTATTGTCTTATTAACTATATCCAACACTCTGATTATTCAGCTGCTGGTGCTTCTGCTCCGTCCTTTTCAGCGATCTGATTAAGTACACGAGCAAGATTTGTAATAGGTGACTGTAAGCTTCCAAGTAATTTGGACAACAGTACTTCTCTTGCTGGAATGTTTGAAAGTTCTTCTACACCTTTCTGATCGTATAAAGTTCCTTCAACAATACCTGCTTTAACTTCAAGAGCTTTCGCATCTTTAGCGAATTTGCAGATGATTCTTGCCGGTGCTGTTGCATCATCTTTAGAAATAGCAATAGCGCTTGGTCCTTCAAGGAATTCATCTAACTGAGCAAAATCAGTTCCTTCAAAAGCTCTCTTCATCATTGTGTTCTTGCAGACTTTGTAGATAACACCAGCTTCTCTTAACTGTTTACGAAGTTCTGTGTCTTCTGCCACTGTTAAACCACAGTAGTTAACTAAAACTGCTGACTGTGCGTCTGTGATATCTTCTACGATTGCCTGTACAACTGGTTGTTTTAATTCAACTTTTGCCACGAATCTGTCTCCTCCTTGTATTATTTTCTTTACTGCCACAAGGAAATATGGTTTAAAAAAACCTCTACATCCGTAAGACATAGAGGTGTAAGTTCAATCATATGAATCTTGCATTCCTCGGTAGGCGTTCTCATACTTATGCCTCACGGCACCTACTGTCTTCGGCAGCTACCGTAATATAATATCATTGACCTTCCTCTTTGTCAATGATTTTTAAAAATTATTTTACAAATTGCCTTTGCAGCTACATTTCCCAATTATTTTTCATAGGTTCCTTTTTTAACAATGGTTCCACCATTCATAAACACTGTTCCTCCGGCAATCACAGTCTGTAAATTCATTTCTGTATCCATCAACAGCAAATCCGCATCTGCGCCTTTTGCGATACATCCTTTTTTGCCGGCAAGTCCAAGTGCTTCCGCCACATTGCCAGTCACATACGTGAGCGCCTCTTCCAATGTAAATTCTTGTGTCTTTACCATAGATACCAGTTCTCTCCACAGTGCATCCACTCCTGACACGCCAATTTCCAGCAAGGAACCGTCCTCCGCATAATTCGACCAGCTGCCATGTCCATCCGAACTAATGGTAATGCGCCCCGTTGGCAAACCTTGTTCTATGGCTTTTCGAATACACACTCCCGGTGTCAAATCTGAGTTAGGCATACAAGTAAAATCAATATATCCTCCCATCCCCAGATATTCATATGCCTCTTTCAGCAGCCATTGGTTGCGGTTCACATGAGTCGGGCGAAAAATAGTAACCGGGATTTCACTTTCATCCAAAGCTTCAAATACCGGACTAAGTCCTTTTTTCGAGTCACCCATATGAAGGGTTACTATTCCCGGTTTCCCACTGAGCATGCCCGCTACCCGGGTCTTGCTTGCCAGTTGGATCAGTTCACGCACAGACACATTCGGTGCCCTGTGGTCCGAGATTGCCAGTTTTGCCCCTATTATTTCTTTGATAAATGTAATGTCACGTTCTACTGCTCCCGTAATCGTTGGGCTCGGGTAATCATATGCCCCTGTCAGCATATACGCAGTCACACCTTCTTCGTTCAGCGCAGCTACTTTGGCATACAGGTTTTCCACCGTTCTGGTAATGCCATCTGTTCCAAGCAGTCCAACCACTGTGGTAATTCCGCCTTCTATCAGTTCTGATAAATTCAGTTCAGGAGTCCGTGTATGAAAGCTTCCTTCCCCACCGCCTCCGGTCACATGAATATGCTGATCGATAAGTCCCGGAATCAGCCGCATCCCCTCTGCATCTATTATTTCACACGCAATCGGAAGCTCCGGTATGTTGTCTTCCACCAGAACGATTTTTTTACCGCAGACTAGGACATCCTTTTTTCCGATATACTTCGGGTTATACACTTCTGCATTTTTCATTAATAACATATCTTTATTACCCCATTTCTCGTCACACAGACGGATAAAACACACTTTACGAATTTTATCCGCTGATTAGCGATCGGTAAATACTGCTATGTAAACATGTAGCATTTGCCTCGTCGCTATAACAAAATCCCCACAGGAAATTCCTGCGGGGATTAAAATTCTATTGCCGATTTTCAATAAAGCAATTCAGCAAATTAACCCAATTTAACCGGATTAACTTTTACGCCAGGTCCCATTGTAGATGTAAGAGTTACACTCTTAAGGAACTGACCTTTTACTGCTGCCGGTCTTGCTTTGTTGATTGCATCGATAAGCGTCTGGAAGTTGTCCGCTAACTGTTCTTCAGTGAAAGAAGCTTTTCCAACTGGTACATGGATGATGTTTGTCTTATCCAATCTGTATTCAATCTTACCAGCTTTGATATCGTTTACAGCTTTTGTTACGTCCATTGTTACAGTACCAGCTTTTGGGTTTGGCATTAAACCTTTTGGTCCAAGTACACGACCGATACGTCCAACAACACCCATCATGTCCGGAGTAGCAACTACAACGTCAAATTCAAACCAGTTTTCTTTCTGAATCTTTTCGATAAGTTCCATTCCACCTACGTAATCTGCTCCGGCAGCTTTTGCTTCTTCAGCTTTAGCGTCTTTTGCAAATACAAGGATACGAACTTTCTTACCTGTTCCGTGTGGCAGAACTACTGCACCACGAATCTGCTGGTCAGCGTGACGTCCATCACAACCTGTTCTGATATGAGCTTCGATTGTTTCATCAAATTTTGCTGTCGCACTCTTTTTTACTAATGCGATTGCTTCTTCTTTATCATAGAGAACTGATCTGTCGATTAACTTTGCAGCTTCTACGTATTTCTTTCCTCTTTTCATTTTCAATACCTCCTAGTGGTGATTACGGGATTTCCCTCCCACGTGTTTGTTTACAGTTTTCACTCAAGTCGCAATAAGGCACCGCTTATTCTACAACTGTTACACCCATGCTCTTGCAAGTTCCTTCGATCATGCTCATAGCAGCTTCTACAGATGCTGCATTTAAGTCTGGCAGCTTAAGTTCTGCGATTTCTTTTACCTGAGCTTTTGTAATCTTAGCAACTTTTGTCTTGTTAGGTACACCAGAACCTGATTTAAGGTTGCAGGCTTTCTTAATAAGAACTGCTGCCGGTGGTGTTTTTGTGATGAAGCTGAAACTTCTGTCACTGTAAACTGTGATAACTACAGGGATAATTAAATCTCCCTGATCTGCTGTCTTTGCATTGAACTGCTTTGTAAATTCCATGATATTTACTCCGTGCTGACCAAGTGCTGGTCCAACAGGCGGAGCTGGTGTTGCCTTTCCGGCTGGAATCTGTAATTTAATATAACCTGAAACTTTTTTTGCCATTTTAAAGTACCTCCTTGTGGTATTTGCGGGGATTTCCCTCCCACGTGTTCTTATGCTTTCTGCATAAAGTTACATCTGTTTTACTTCTGCGAAACTGATTTCTACCGGCGTTTCGCGCCCGAATAACTCAACATTGATAATAAGACTCTGCTTAGCTGCATTGACAGACTGAACCATTCCTACAGTTCCTTCCCATGCACCCGCAGTAACCGTCACGGTATCGCCTTCTTTGAAATCAACGATTACATTGTCTTTCTGGATTCCGAGAGAAGACATCTCAGCGTCTGTAAGGGGAACCGGTTTTGATCCAGGTCCTACGAACCCGGTCACACCTCTGGTATTTCTGACAACGTACCATGTGTCATCATTCATAAACATATGAATCAACACATATCCAGGGAACATCTTCTTCAAAGATGCTTTCTGAACACCGTTCTTGAGTTCTACCACTTCCTGCATCGGGACTCTGACTTCTAAGATCTCATCTTCCAGATGACGGTTCTCAATTGTCTTATCAATATTGGCTTTCACTTTGTTTTCATACCCAGAATAGGTATGAACCACGTACCATCTTGCTTCT
>CAKRCD010000033.1 GCA_934307065.1 uncultured Bariatricus sp.
CTTGCCATAAAAAAAGTCGCCTCCTTTTCGTACTTAAACCTCAGTACGACAAGCGGTGACTGTACACTTCCCCGTGCGTGGTCAGAGCGCTCCTATCAGACGTGCCCATCCCTTTTACACGTTGTTACCACATCTCAGTGGCTGTTATGATTCAGTACAGTGACTTGTCGCCAGTTTCCTAACTTGACATTCGCTCCACGGAAAACCTGCCATTTATCAGGCAGCAACCTCGCGCTTCTTTGCTATCATGTCACAGCTCTCTAAGTATACAGGAAAACCCTTTAGTTTGCAAGTCTTTTTTTTATTATTTTTTAATTATTTTTTCATTCTCAAAAGGCATTAAGAAATACTACCATTTCGATAGGAA
Organism: uncultured Bariatricus sp.; assembly: GCA_934307065.1. Taxonomy (GTDB): domain Bacteria; phylum Bacillota; class Clostridia; order Lachnospirales; family Lachnospiraceae; genus Allocoprococcus. Next base: position 368 of record CAKRCD010000033.1, read on the forward strand.
AATTTTTATTCTGTAACTTTTATTTAGTTTTTTTATCTTAAGTATTTATTTTTTCTATTGACACGTCTTCCCACAAATGTTATATTATTGGTGTTTTAAGAATACTTGCAAAACCAAAGGCGGTTTACTCTATAGGGTAATCCGTTTTTTGTATATAATATAATAAGAAATAATCTCTTTTACTTTAATCTAATTGCTCGTTTATTGTTCTTTCTTATTATATATTAAAGATGGTTGCATTTGCAGTTAAATCGTTGCCGATTGTTCCCCAAGAATTTTCCTGCAACGATTAATGCACTCATATATACACCCTCTCGCAGGAGCATTCCCCAGCTTTGTATATATACAAAACTGCAATGCAACGAGAAAACCTCTCAATGACATACCAACGAAAAGGTACAACGAAAGTTGTACTTTTTCCATTTCCGGGAACTTTATTCTTCATACATTACACATCCTTTCAAACTTTTTATATAGAATGTATTAGCAGAAAAGATATTTCCATTGCATAAAAAAAAGAGCGTAACAAGTACGCTCTTCTATCCTATCGCCGCTTAGACGTTATCATCTTTGGCGAGGGCATGTGGGAATCGAACCCACCCAGGACGCTCTTAACGCCCAACACTAGTTTTGAAGACTAGGGGGCACACCAGTTACCCAACTACCCCCATCTGCATTTTATCAGCTTGATTAATATATCATAGTTATATTCTTTTTTCAACATATTTTTCATCTTTTTTGCATTTTTCCAATTTTTCCACTATTTTTTGATAGAAAAAAGAGTTGAAACCCGATTTATCCCATCAGAATCCCAACTCTTTTGCACAATGTTCATACCAACTTCTCAAAGTGTCTGATTTCACATCTGGCTATACCATGCATTCGTGCATTTCTTCCTCTTTTAATCCAACACTGTCCATAATTTCTTTCAGTGCATCTCTTTGGTCTAAAGGTGCACACCACGACAGCCCACATCCGGCAGAAATTGCTCTCGGAACCGGAATCAATCTCCCTGCCGCTCCTTTTTCCTTGCAAACTTTTTCCATTGCCATCGCATCGGCTGTTGTGTGAAACGTTACAACTAACTTCAATTCTTTTTGTCTCATTATTCAATCACTATTTCGAATTCAGAGCCTTTCTCCGTTGTTGTTGTCTTTTTCCCTTTATCTTTGGCAAACTTTTCCACATTGGTTTTCTGGTGTGGTTCACTTACCAACACTTTAATCGGACCGTTTGCATTTTTCAATGCATCGGCAGTCATCATAAGTGGTTCCGGACAAGAAAGTCCTCTTGCATCTACTTCCTTCATATTTTTTACCTTCTTTCTTAGAATACCATACGATTTTCTATTTATCTAGATATTTTTTATTTTACTATTTTGCCGCTTCTCTCTTGTTAGTAAAAGCAATGATAAATAATACGACGATACAGATGATGCATGCCACTTTACCATTTGTTGTTACAGCTCCGGCCACGATTTCTTTCGTCTCTGCATTTACTGCAGTTCCGCTTGAAGCAAGTCCGAAGTTATGGCAAACGGCAGCCCCGACAAAAAGTCCTAATACCGTTACCGCTGCGTCTGAAGACCCCTGTCCTGCAAGAATTAACTGGCGAAGCGGACATCCGCCTGCAAGTACTGCCGCGAAGCCAACCGCATACATACCAAGAATATTCCAAAGATGTTCAGAATGTGCAATGATTCCCGGTGTATTAAATCCAACTACAAATCTTCCGGTTGCTACGTTAAACACTAACATTACAACAAAAAGTCCTGCAATAATTGTAAGTAAATCAAAGTTCTTCATAAGAATGGCATCACGGATTCCACCGGCAAAGCACATTCTTGATTTCTGGGCAACTGCTCCAAATACAAGTCCACCGATTAAGGAAGCGATAATTGGTGCATGAACGCTTCCAGGACCAGCTTCACTGAATTTCAATAATGATGTACATGTAAGCAGAATAAGTACTGCTACCATAAATGCAGGAAGTACAACGCCACTTGTCCTATTTGTCTCATGGGCACGCCCAAGGCTGAAGCCTTTCTTAAGCGCAAATGCTCCTGTCGCTACCCCACCGATAAATCCTACAAGACCAACCCATGCGTTTAAATCGCCTGCCGACATACGAATAACCATACGAAGTGGGCATCCAAGGAAAATCAACGAGCCAATCATAATAATCATACCGAGTACAAATCTGATCATTGGTGACGAACCTGCCGTAGAACGGTATTCCTTTGTTGCAACAGAAATAATAAATGAGCCTAAGATAAGACCGATAATTTCTGGTCTTGCATACTGCACCGGTGCTGCTGAGTGCATTCCCAGTGAACCGGCCATATCACGTACAAAGCATGCAATACAGAATGCCATATTAGCCGGATTTCCAAAATACGCCAGACATGCCGCTACAAGTCCGCAAATTACACCTGCTAACGCAAGTTTCTTCTTTGAGTCAGATAAATTCATCTCACTACCTCCTCTAATTCCTTTTGGTTAAATTATTCGTCTTCCGCCAATTCCTTCACTGCACGAATTGCGGTTTCCACCTCTTCATCTGTGTTATAATGCGAAAAGCTGAACCTCACTGCCCCCTGTTCCACGGTTCCAAGAGCCTCATGCATGAGCGGTGCACAATGTCCCCCTGCCCTCGTAGAAATCCCATATGTCATAAGAAGTTCATCGCTCACTTCTGAAGAGTCATAATCACCAATATTCAGCGAAACTACCGCGCATCTCTCTGTCCCACCGAAATCCCCATAAACTTTCACGTTAGGAATATCTTTTACCCCATTATAGAACTTCCACATCAGTTTCTGCTCTTTGGCGCGAATATTGTCAATTCCTTCTTTTTCCAAATATCCAATCGCTGCGTCCAGTCCTGCAATGCCATGTCCGTTTAATGTTCCCGCTTCCAAAGCAGTCGGCATCTCTGACGGATGCTTTTTATTATAAGTCTGTACACCGCTTCCCCCAACCTTAAGCGGTCTGACAGATACGCCTTCTCTTACATACATTCCACCGGTTCCCTGTGGTCCAAGCAGTCCCTTATGACCGGTAAAGCATAAGATATCAATCTGCATCTCCTGCACATCAATTGGAAATACTCCTGCCGTCTGTGAGGCATCTACTACAAATAAAAGACCATGCTTCTTTGCAATTTGCCCAATCCGTTTAACATCAAGCAAATTACCTGTCAGATTCGATCCATGTGTACAGACAATCATTCTTGTGTTGTCTTTCACAGCCTTTTCAAAATCATCATAATCGACCATCCCCTGGAGATTACTGTTAAGCAAGGTAACTTCTACACCCTGTTCTTCCAGCGCATACAGCGGTCGCAGTACAGAATTGTGCTCAAGTACTGTAGAAACCACATGATCGCCCGGATTCAAAGTTCCTTTCAAAGCAATATTCAGACTTTCCGTAGAATTTGCCGTAAACACAATCTGTTTCGGATTTTCAGCATGAAAGAAATTAGCCAGACGCTCTCTCGTCTCAAATACCGTTCTGGATGCTCCAAGAGATGCTGCATGTGCTCCTCTTCCTGCATTTCCCATTGAACCCATGGCAGTTACAACTGCGTCTATCACTTCCTGCGGCTTATGCATAGTCGTAGCCGCGTTATCCAAGTATATCATAATCCTTCTCCCTTTATTTTCTATAATCACTCTTGTTTATAATCTCCGTTATTCATAACTGCTACCATTAATTAGTATATTGCTTTTATCTTTATTCGTCTAATCAAAAAAGCAAATAATAAGACTTATCTATAGTTTTTTTCTATAGCTAAGCCTTATTTTTTAACAATACATTCCTTTTACAACTTTCACGAATCGCTCTGCCGATGTAGACAAATGATAATTCTTATTATACACCAGATTCAAATCTCTGGCGCTTGCACTTCCATCAGGCGAAAGCGGAAAGTAAAGCACTGCTCCGGATTCAATATCCTCCTGTGCTGCAAGTTTTGAAATCACAGTCACTCCCATTCCGCTTTTCACTGAACGTTTAATCGTTTCTGAATTTTCGATACTCGCAACAACATTCAAATCTTCCAACGCAATTCCCATACTCTTTAAAAGACGTTCCGTCTCTTTTCTGGTTCCCGAACCTTCTTCCCTCATAATAATACCTTCCGTCTGAAGCCAATCCAGATTATCCTGCGTCTCTTTCAGCTCTCTGAATCTTTCGTTATTCGGTGTAATCAGAACCAGTTCATCATTATAGAACGGAATATATTTACAATGCTTCTTCTCCAACACTGTACCGGTAAACCCAAGGTCTGCCATATGACTGACCACCATTTCTACCACTTTCGCACTGTCCGTCTCCATGATTTTAAACTGCTCTCTTGGGTATTTCTCATTAAATTTTGCCAAAATATCCGGAAGTAAATACTGCGCAGGAATGGTCGACGACGCAATCGTAATGCATTTCACACCTTTCCGCGCATCAGCCGAAAACATCTCCTCTATCTTTTTCTCCAGTTCTACCATCTGATACGCATATTGATAAAGTTCTTTTCCATCCTCAGACAGACTCACTTCCTTGGTATTTCTGACAAACAGCCGTACATTCAGTTCTTTCTCCAACGAAGAAATATGTGCGCTTATTGTCGGCTGTGTCAGATATAATGCTTTGGCTGCCTTTGAAAAGCTTCCGCCTTCCGCCACTTTCACAAAAGCTTCCAATTGTTTTAGATTCATAAATACGCTACCCTTTCACTTTCTCCTCCGGTCTTCTTTGTAACCTTAATACTGTCCATATATTCAAGAATCGGTTTAGCGCTCTTACGGCTGGTAGAAAACATATCTCTGACCTGTGCAATCGTAATGATATCTTCTGACTGTAAATGTTTTAAAATCTTTTGTTTTGCTTCATCCATTAAAGTTGCCAGTGTAAACATCTCATCATTAATTCTCACGCACTGTCCCTCATCCATCATCATAAGCATAACATCCTCAGCCGTTTCTCTCGGTATTTTCCCAAGGTCGATTTCTGAAAACCTTACAAAATCATAACCTGCTCTTTCAAAGGTTGTCCGAAGCAGTTTCTCTACAGCCTGATAGTTTGCGTCTTTCGGCACTTCATAACCCGGAAATTGTAAATACTCTTCTTTTCTTCCCAGTTTATTTTCTTCTACCATTCGTTCAATATAAGCATCAAATACGATTGGTTTAACCTTCTTCAAATAGGTATTATGAATTTCTGCCTTTTTCATACCATAACGATATGGATGCTTCTCATGATAATCTTTTAATGCCGCAAGAATCTTCTCACGTACTTCAAATTCACTGTCCTGATGCCATAAATAGACATCCTTCTTCATTGGGAACACCAGAATACGTCCCTCAGTCTGCAGTTCGTCAAGATATTCCTGTAATTCGTCTACCGAATGAGCGGTAACCTTGGCAAGCTCTGCAAGTGTAATCATGGTATCTGCATAATCTTTAATCTGCAGTTCCATAACATCTCCCAATGAACCAGATTCTTTTCTCTTCAGTTCTTCTATCGTCTTTTCGTCAAATCGTCTCTTTCGAACCGGATTCGGCTCCAATATTACACCACCGCCTATGGTTTCCATAGGAGAATAAAATCTGACTACAAAACGGTCCCCACGCTTTACCGCTATTTCTTCTTCCAGACGGAATTGTACCAGTCCACTCTCACCTGGTCCGATTTCTTCTTTATCAAGTAAGACTGCTCTACACAAAATTTCACTTGTTCCGGTATATAAATGCAGTCTTTCATGATTTTTCAGAATTCGCATAGAACTCGGCAGAATGGAAATCTTCGCATCTAGAAGTTCTGTATTTTTCATATTATTCTTCGGGGCAATAACGCACCCTCGGCGAATTTCGCTCTTTTTAATATTAGACAGATTGATTGCTACACGCTGACCTGCATAACATCTCTCCTGGTCCACACCGTGAACTTGAATATTTCTAATCTTACACTCCTTGCCGATGGGATACATTTCAAGAACATCATCTTTGGAAATACTTCCGGAAATAAGTGTTCCTGTAATAACAGTCCCGAAGCCGGACAATGAAAATGCTCTGTCAATAGGAAGTCTTGGGATTGTATGGATATCTTTTTCCTTTACTTCATCCTTCATTACATGTTCAATTGTATCAATCAGCTCATCCAGTCCCTGTCCTGTTGCTGCGGAAACTCGTACTACAGGAGCATTTTCTAAGAAAGTACCTTTCAACTCCTCTTGCAGCTCTTCTTCCACCAGCTCAATCCAGTCTTCCTCTACCAAATCGCACTTGTTTAATACAATGATACTCTTTTCCATGCCAAGAAGGCCTAGAATATCAATATGTTCCCGTGTCTGCGGCATAATACCTTCGTCTGCAGCCACAACCAGTAAAACAAGGTCCATTCCGACAACCCCGGCTACCATGTTGTTGATAAACTTCTCATGCCCCGGAACATCAATGATTCCGACACGGTCACCATTCTTCAAATCGAAATAGGTAAATCCCAAATCAATGGTAATACCTCGTCGTTTTTCTTCTTCCCATCGGTCGGTATTCCGTCCGGTAAGAGCCTTGATTAATGTTGTTTTTCCATGGTCAATATGCCCCGCTGTTCCGATGATAATGTTCTTCATTAAATCAATTCTCCCATCATTTGTACAATCTGCTTGAACCAACGTGATTCAATAGTTCTTACATCCAGATAAATTGTATCATTCGCAGTTCTAGGAATAATCGGTACTTCAAGATGGCGCATCTCTTCTTCCAGCTTCGGTACACTGATATGATGAGGCTTCACAGTAACTGCCATACTTGGAATCCGTTCCAGCGGAAGTGAGCCTCCGCCAATCTGGGACTCACACTCTTCCAGTCCAAAATCCGCAGCCAGTCCTGCACGGTTCAGCATATTCTTTAAACTCCGTGCACGGGCTGTCACTTCTTCTTTTGTCTCATGAATCATGCGAAGTACCGGAATATTCTGAATTGCCTTTTCTTCTGATAAGTATTCCTGTAATACCAGTTCCAGTGCAGTCGCTGTAAATTTATCGATACGAAGCGCACGAGTCAGCTGATTCTTCTTCATCATATCAATATATTTCTTCTTACCGATGATAATTCCTGCCTGCGGTCCTCCCAAAAGCTTATCGCCACTGAAACAGACCACATCTGCTCCACTTTTAATAGAGTCCTGAACTGTTGGTTCATAGGTCAGACCATATTTGCTTAAATCAACCAGCACACCGCTTCCCAAATCTTCGATTAACGGAAGCTCCCGTTCTTTCGCAAGAGGTGCTAAATCCGCTATGGTAACTGTATCCGTAAATCCTACAATACGATAATTACTGGTGTGCACTTTCAAAAGTGCCTTTGTATCTTCCGTAATCGCATCTTCATAATCAGAGTAATGGGTCTTATTGGTTGTCCCTACTTCAACAAGTGTGGCTCCACTCTGTTCCATTACATCCGGAATACGGAACTTTCCGCCGATTTCCACCAGTTCCCCACGGGAAACAACCACTTCTCCGCCCTTTGCCATAGAACTCAAAATTAACATAACGGCTGCTGCATTATTATTTACAGCCATAGCAGCTTCTGCACCTGTAAGTCTGCACAGCAGTTCTTCAAAGTGAGAATATCTTTCTCCGCGCTTTCCTGCTTCCAGATTATACTCAAGATTAGAATACCCTGTAACTATATTTGACAACTTTGCCATATGCTCCTGACTGATCGGTGCTCTGCCAAGATTTGTATGCAGAATCGTTCCCGTAGCATTGATTACCATACGCATATTTGGTGTATTAACTTTCTTGACATAGCGTAAAATCTGTTCAGTCAGTGATTCAATTTTATCCAAAGCGGCTTTTTCGTCTTCACAAGTACCAATATATGCACGCAGTCCTTCCATTTCCTCACGGATTGCTTCCATCACAATCTCACGTCCGTATTCTTCGATTGCATTCTGGATTTCCTCTTTCTCCAAAAGAATATCTACTTTCGGAATACTGCGGTATAATAAGTTTTTATTCATGTCTGTCCTCTTCTAAAAATGTTTTTTCACATAAACTGTCAAATCCGTCTTCTAATGAAGACGGATTAATTTGTCACTCTTCTCAGTTACCGTACCGATAATGGATACCTTCGTGTCTAAGTGCTTCTTCTCAAACTCTTCCATTACCGCTTCCACGTACTGCGGTTCTACACTAAGCAAAAGACCGCCAGATGTTTGTGGATCATAAAGTAAATCAATAAAGTGTTCTTCTACTTTCTTTGTCTCAACCTTGTCGATTGAATATCCACGGTTCTTATATGCTCCGGCAGGAACCAGTCCCATCTTCGCATATGCCTCCGCCTCATCAAAATAAGCAATATCATGAACATTCAGCTCGAAAGTCACGTCACTGGCTTCTGCCATCTCTACACAATGTCCTAAAAGTCCGAATCCTGTAATGTCAGTACATGCATTTACCGGATATCCGTCTACAACTTCCTTCGCCTTCTTGTTCAAAGACGCCATAACGGTCTCTACTTCCTTGATTGCCTTATTTGATGCCATCTCTGCCTTAATTGCTGTATTAATAATACCGCTGCCGACCTGCTTGGTTAAAATCAAAACATCACCCGGCTTACAGCCATAGTTTTTATAAATCTTGTCCGGATGGACAAATCCGGCTACACATAAACCATACTTTGGTTCATCGTCCTGAACAGAATGTCCGCCTACAAGAACAGCTCCCGCTTCTTTTACCTTATCTGCTCCACCAGCGAGAATGTCACCGAGGATTTCCGGGTCTAAACAGTTCGGGAATCCGACAATATTAAGTGCAATCTTTGGAACGCCTCCCATCGCATATACATCACTCAGGGAATTTGCTGCCGCTATTTGACCAAACATATAGGGATCGTCAACTATCGGTGTGAAGAAGTCAACTGTATGAATCATTGCGATATCATCCGTCACCTTATAGATTGCTGCATCGTCCGATGTTTCAATTCCAACTAAAAGATTATCATCGTGAAACCGAGGTAACTTACCCAGAACCTGGGCAAGGGTCTCCGGACCAATCTTAGCCGCTCACCCTGATGTTTTTGCCAACTGTGTTAATCTAACGTCTTTCTTGCTTATCATTTCACAAAACCTCTCCCATTTATCTTATGGGGTAATGATCTTTCCTGCCTCAGCCATAGCTTCTACAATGCTGTACATATTCGTAACAGATCCTACCGCCAATTTGTCTTTCACTTCATAATAATCTAAGCAAGTACCACATGTCAAGATTTCCACACCCTGAGCTTCCAAAGATTTTAAATCTTCCAGCACTTCTGAACCTTCAATTGTAAGTGTTGCACCTCCATTGTAGAACAACATCTTCTTAGGAAGGGTATCAAGCTGTGTAACTGCATAAATAAATCCTTTAATTAAAACTTTTCCTAATGCATCATTTCCGCACCCCATACGGTCTGATCTGACAACAACAATCGTATTATTTCTCATATCCGGTGTACACTCCTCACAAACTTCATTTGCAGCAGCCGGTGCGCCCTGCATTTTAATTACTACTTTATATTCTTTTTCAGCAATCTTCTCAGAGCTTACTTCTCCGCCCTGATCTTTTGCCATCTTTGTAACATTCTGAACCGCGATTTCATTATCAACCAGAACTTCAACTGTCTCAGGTCCTGTAAGAGCCTGCATTGCTTTCTTAGTCTTAATAACCGGAATCGGGCAGTTATCACCCATTGCATTTACTGTAACCATAATTGATTACCTACCTTTCTTCTTTTTAGTAGTCCCCTACTTCTTCACTTATAGAAACATTCTATCACTGTTTGTGTATAAGGTAAACCATTTATTTTATAAATTTTAATTTATATTAATAGATATTATCTATAACCAATCCTGCAAATAGATTTTTTCCTTGTCCTGTATAGATTTTTTCTGTATACTGATTGATAGACAACATAGTCAGGGGGCTTGCCCCTACATTATTTTATAAAACAATGGATAAAAATCAGGATAAAGGAAGGACTATATCTATGTGGATAGCAGATGGATGGAAGGATTATGAAGTAATTGATACTTCAAAAGGTGAGAAATTAGAGCGTTGGGGACAATATTTGCTGGTTCGCCCGGACCCGCAGGTCATTTGGGATACTCCCAAGACAAACCGTGGCTGGAAAAACAGAAATGCACACTATCACCGCAGTCAAAAAGGGGGCGGTGAATGGGAGTTCATTGATTTACCGGAGCAGTGGCAAATTCACTACAAGGATTTAACATTTAACTTAAAGCCATTTAGTTTCAAGCACACCGGATTATTCCCAGAGCAGGCAACCAACTGGGACTGGTTTTCTGAAAAAATCAAGAAAGCAGAACGGTCTGTCAAGGTATTGAACTTATTTGCGTACACCGGAGGTGCGACTCTGGCAGCAGCCGCCGCAGGAGCACAGGTTACTCATGTAGATGCCTCGAAGGGAATGGTCGCATGGGCAAAAGAAAATGCAGCTTCTTCCGGACTTCAGGATGCTCCTATCCGCTGGCTCGTAGATGACTGCGTAAAATTCGTCGAACGTGAAATCCGCCGCGGAAACCATTATGATGCTATCATCATGGACCCCCCGTCCTATGGTCGTGGCCCAAAGGGTGAAATCTGGAAAATTGAAGATGCCATTCATCCACTGATTAAACTTTGTACACAAATTCTGTCGGATGATCCGCTTTTCTTCCTGATTAACTCTTACACCACAGGTCTGGCACCTGCTGTTCTGACTTATATGCTTTCTACCGAATTGAAGCCATGGCATGGGCACGTAGATTCCCAGGAAATCGGTCTTCCTGTTTCTTCGAATGGTCTGATTCTCCCTTGCGGTGCAAGCGGAAGATGGGAACGGTAGGAGCGGAGCGTTTTATTTATTAAAAAAGAATTTCCCTAATAAAAACCACGCTGTGTTTCGGCACAACGTGGTTTTTGTTTTTCATCATTAAATTTCTCTTGTATATTTCTTCAGGAATTCTACTTCTTCTTCATTTAAATATGGAGATACTTTTTCAAATACTTCTTTATGATAGTTATTCAGATATTTCTTATCCTCGGCTGTCATCATTTCCGGATTCAATGCATCCAAATCCATTGGCACATAAGTGATGGTATCGAAATACATAAACTGACCGTATTCATTTGCTTCTCCTTGGCGGACAAGAAGTTCATTTTCCAGACGGATACCATGGGAGCCTTCAATATAAATACCTGGTTCATCCGTAATTATCATGCCTTCCTGCAGCACATCTGTTTCTCCCTCACGATACTGGAAACGGAATCCTGCAGGACCTTCGTGAATATTAAGCAGATATCCAACACCATGCCCGGTTCCATGATTGAAGTTCAATCCTCTCTCCCAGAATGGTTGTCTGGCAAGTACATCCAGATTCATACCTGTACAGCCCTTTAAGAATTTCGCATTGGCAAGTCTTAGGTTGCTCATGGCAACTAAAGTGAAATGATCTTTCATAAACTGCGGTACTTCTCCAAGTGCATAGGTACGTGTAATATCTGTAGAGCCTTCATAGAAACCTGCTCCTGTATCCGTAAGAAATAGTTCCCCTTCCTTTAATTCTACATTTGTCTCTGGTGTAGAAGAATAATGACACATTGCACTATGTGCACCATAAGACGAAATCGGGGCAAAACTTGGTCGGATAAAATTACCCATTTCCACGCGGAATTCATCCAGTTTGTCTGAAGCACTCATCTCAGTAATTGTCATTTTCCCAACATTTTCCTTCAGCCACTTCATAAAACGGATATGCGCTACACTGTCCTTAATCTGTGCCTTACGAATGTTTTCAATTTCCACTTTATTTTTCAGACACTTAAATAGAATTTCCGGATTTCTTGCTTCTACCTTCTTCACATTTTCCGGAATGTTATTATAAAGTGCATAATTCAGTCTTACCGGGTCAATCAAGAGAAAAGCTTCTGCATTTACCCTCTTAATATCTTCATAAATCGCATTGTATGGATGGAATACGACTCCGTCTTTTTCCAGTTTTCCTCTTAGTTCTGCAGAAAACTTATTTTCATCCACATACAAATCTGCTTTGTCCATCGTAATTACCATGTAAGAAAGCAGCAATGGGAAGAAGTCAATGTCATTTCCACGGATATTCAGTGTCCAACAGATATCATCCAAGGTGGTAAGTACATGTTCTGTTGTCCCTGCTTTCTTCATTTCTTCACGAATACGCGCAAACTTGCTTTCTACGGATTCGCCTGTATATTTTTCTTCCAGACCAAATACAGGTTCTGTGGAAAGTGCCGGTCTGTCTTCCCAGATGGCATCAATCAAATCATAATCATAAATAATTTTGCCATGCTTTTTATCCACAATTTCTTTATAGGCTTTTCCATCACCCATGGAAACTACACGGCCATCAAACCCGAGAACTCCATTTTCAGGAAATTCCTTTTCCAGATACTCTAATAAATTAGGAACACCCGGTTCGCCCATTTTCATCAGTTCCACGGTGCTACCCTTTAACTGGCCTGCTGCCTGTACAAAATATCTTCCATCCGTCCATAAACGTGCTTCTTTGGTTGTAATGATCGCAGTTCCTGCCGAACCGGTAAATCCGGTAATAAACGCACGTGCTTTAAAATGTTCTCCTACATATTCACTCTGATGAAAATCTGCTGTCGGCACAATATAAAAATCAATGCCATGCTCCTCCATCTTTTCACGTAATTTTGAAATTCTCTCTGCAACACGCATTTTCTTTTCCTCCATTTATTTTTTATGATATCAGATTCCAAAGGGCTAAATTCAAACCCTGAGACCTTACCTCAATATGAACCGGTTTCTACCTGAGTCTTCGGTTTCGTTTTTCATTATCATTCCAGTTTCCAATTACTTCATTCACACTGGAAACTGTGATAAATGCATTCGGATCAATCTGATGTACATACTGAATCAATTTCGCATACTCATATTTCTCCAGCACGCTGACCACTTCCATACGTTTCTCACTGCTCATTCCGCCAAATGCTTCATACATAGTAGCACCTCGGTTCAAATCATAGACTATGTATCGCGCCAGTTCCTGATATTCCTTCGAAATAACGCACACACGCTTTCTGCTATGGAAACCATTGATAAAGTTGTCCAGAAGCACACCACCCATGTAAGTTCCTATCAAACTGACAATTAAAGTCTTGGTATCTGAAACTAAAATAGAAGTCGCAGCAGTTACATAGCCTGCAAGTGCACAGGCTTTTCCGATTTCCATATAGAAAAACTTGTTAAGCAATTTTGCCACAATATCAAGTCCACCTGAAGAAGCGTTGATATTGAAAAGCATAGCCTGCCCTAAGCTCATAATCAATACATACCCGCAGGCATCCAAAAACTGGTCTCCCGTAAGCGATTGCATATTCGGAGTAATAATTTCAAATATACGAAGATAAACCGGTAATAAAATTGCAGAAATAACGGTCTTTGCGCCAAATTCTCTGCCGATAAATATAAATCCTATTGCCAGCAAAACTCCATTGGCTATAAAAGTCAATACAGACATCGGAAGCGGCACAAAATTCGAAAGCACTACCAGAAATCCTGACATACTACCAATCGCCAGTTTCCCAGGCATCAGAAAATAATAAACCGCAATCGACACAATAAACATCCCTACTACTAACACGTAGAGGTCTTTCCATGTAATTTTCTCTTTCATCGTTCTTCTCCCATTCCTAGTCTCGAGGAAATACACTCTGTCTATATAGTAACACTTTTCTCTGAAAAGTCTAATATTTATTTTGTGATACCAAGATATTATCATTTTCTTACAAATTATTTTTGAAATAGTGCAGAAGTCCCTCGCAGCCTTCTATCACATCTTTGTAAGTCTCATCAAAATTACCCGTATACCAAGGGTCAGCTATGGACTCCCCTTTTCGTTCCGTAAAGTCCAGCAATTTATATACCTTATGTTCCGGGTCTTGTCCGATAATCCGCATCAGATTCCGCACATTGTTCGAATCCATTACAATCAGATAATCATAGTTGTCATAATCTTTCTTTGTCACTTGAACTGCACGATGGTCTTCACATGGAATGTTAACCTCTGCCAGTTTCTTTCGGGTGCCATAATGGACACCATTGCCGAGCTCCTCTCGGCTGGTTGCAGCAGATGAAATATAGAATTCAGAAGCAATGCCACGTTCGCGGACCATATACTTCAAAACCATTTCAGCCATAGTGGAACGGCAAATATTGCCGTGGCAGATGAAAAGTACTTTTATCATTGTTGCATAACCTCGCATTTCTTAGTTTTTCTTGGTTTTTCGGGCTTTGTAAGCCTTTGTAAATTTTTGCTTTCTGGCATAACCTGGTTTATTTTCGCATAATATCGTCAGCAAAAGGTGTAAAATAAGGTGTATGTTTTTATCGGAAAATTGGTTTTATAAAAGGCTGTGTAGATTCTGATTTGCTAATACTTGGACACTTTATCTCTGTTCTAACACATACCAAAGCACTATCTTACAGCCACATTATTTATTCTAACTTAATCCACCATCCGCCTCCATCTTTATAGCCATACTTCTTCATAAAGCTTTCAAGCTGTTTGACAGTTCCAGAATTGGGCTGACGTTCTGCAAGAAGTCCCTCTTCCTTTGCTGCAACCATAATCTTTTTGTCGATCAAATCCATCATTTTACCCCAAGGGATCCACGCCGTCTATTTGCTTAAGCATTAATCCAAGAGGCGTATCTTCAAAAGTCTTTCCTTCCGGTATCTTTCTTCTAAACATTTCGATTCCACTAACTTCAAATCTATTTCCCCTAAGATCAGACAGAAGATCTCCCATGCGAACACTTGCACCTTTACTGATTTTTACTGTATAAATAACGCCATGGCCTGTTATTTTAAATCGATCTATTATTCTTAATACATCACCCATAATATATAAAATGCTTATCTGATTAGCATAAAGCTAATCTTCCTCATTTATCACACCTCTACATTTCTTCTATCTTGTATTTTTTCTTTAGACGCTTGCTCATATGATACCATGCCCATGAATCAGCTCCGTGGAGCCTAAACAATTCCTCTGCTATTTCATCATCATTTCTAAGTTTAGATGAATAGTATTTTGTATTTGGAAAATCCTCTTGTAAATCAAGCATTGCCAGTTCCTTGTTACCTCGCAGCCTTGCACTCATATACTCATAAATCGTATTGCGATTTCCAACCTGTTCCATACAAAGCTTTGCCAATTCAAAATCATCTTGATAAGATTTATCAACATAGACAAAATTCCATCTTTCTACTTTACACGCCAAGTAAACAAGTTCTTTATCTTTACGATATGGCTTCATACAATCCAGATACATGATGGTTCCATTTGCCGAATGTTCAATAGCAAACTTCACCCATTCACGATCATTTTGAAAGCGTTTAGATGCAAATTCTATCGCTTCTCCACTATGCGAAAGACTATAGCTTACCATCACCTCATCATCCTGATATTGCGGAAGCAACCCCAACGGCCATCTATACTTCAATACAACTTTCGCTAAAACTCTGTCATTGAAATAAGAAAGATCCAGCTTTTCCATCAGCCTCGGATGTTCCTCTAATAATTTACTCAATCTTCTTCTGTACTCAATGTATCGTTTCTGTCCTATAGCCTTTTTATAAGGCAACAGGCAAACTTCAACCGGTATGTACTCTATATCTTCAAATAATATTCTCTGTATTTCCTGAATCTTAGGAATTAATTCCTCATAGTCAATACCACATTCCTCTGCTGTTTGTCTGAGCTGATCAAGCCTCCAAACTTTTTCAGCCAATTTCTTCAATAATTTTTCAATATGTGCACAACTTTTTTCGTAATTTTTATTGGAAACCTCAATTTCTTTATCTATATCCACATTATTCGAACTACTAATTTCTGACATAAACAATGCAGGCTCAAAGGAAATACCTTCTTTATACTCTTCTACCATAGCCATTGGATAATCACCATAAATGGCTCTATATTCCTGTCGTAGCTGGATGAATCTCTTATCATCAAACAAGTTTTCAATAAACTGATTATCATAATCATATTCGGGAATAAGCTTTGCAAAAATCATTCTAATAATTTCAGATGACAAATCATCAGGCTCAGTCCAAAAATCCACGTCAGAGAAATCTCTGTTATGTATGTAATGATTTCTGATATATAAACAATATGAAAAATGATAATCTATTGCATATGGATTACGGATCAGATGCTCTCTGTCTTTATCTTTAAGATTTGCCACACAATCATCCGCGACTTCCGTAATGAACTCTAATGCTGTTTTACACTTTACTTTTTCTCTTTCTTTTGACATTGCAAACTCCTCCGATAATCTGTCCTGACTATCCTAACTCTGATGATGTCAATTTATCAAAAATGCTGACTTCGTATCTCTTGTAGCTTCCGCACACCTTGACTACCGATCCGATTTTCCAAAGGTGTAAATCCACAATACGTTCCCATAAGTTCATGATATTACTGGAATCGTACATTTTCGTATGAAATGTTCAAGTTCCATTCCAGTATGAAATTTCCGTTCCATTTTTTAACAAATGCATCATCGTTCTATATATTTTGTGATGACAGAGATTAAAATATCCATATCAACCGGCTTTGCCACATGACCATCCATCCCAGCATTCAAAGCAGCCTGTACATCCTCTGCAAATGCATTCGCTGTCATTGCAATAATAGGTATTTTCTTTCCGTCCGGACGGTCCGGCAGATTTCTGATAGCTTTTGTCGTTTCATACCCATTCATTTCCGGCATCATAATATCCATCAAAATCAGATCAAACGTACCCGAAGCTGTATTGCAAAACTGTGCCAAGGCAGATTTCCCATCGGCAGTTCTGGTTACAATCATCCCTTGTTCTTCCAACAAAGCTACTGCTATTTCTGCATTTAAATCATTATCCTCTGCCAAAAGAACATGCAAACCATGTAAATCCATATCCTTCCTTAACTTTTCCTTCTCTTCCGCTTGTACCTGTTCTGCTATAAGCAACGGGATTTCTACCGTAAATGTGGAACCAATGCCCTGTCTGCTGCTGACCTCAATTTTTCCACCCATAAGATCTACATATTTCTTAGCAATCGCCATTCC
>CAKRCD010000034.1 GCA_934307065.1 uncultured Bariatricus sp.
AGTCATTTCTAACTGTTATCCCCCTGTATGAGGCAGGTTACCCACGCGTTACTCACCCGTCCGCCACTCAGTCACTATTGTCTTCCTCCGAAGATTCAAACAAAAGCGCTTCGTTCGACTTGCATGTGTTAGGCACGCCGCCAGCGTTCATCCTGAGCCAGGATCAAACTCTCGTTAAAAGTGTTTGTATCCAGTTCAGAATCGCTTGGCAATTCTGTTCCTGTTTACTGTTTTTAGGTTGACATTTAAATGTCTGTTCTGAATATCTCTCTTAGAATTTTCAGGTTGTTGTCTATTGTTCAGTTATCAAAGTTCGTTGTTTCTGTCTCAGCGACAGCTTATTTATAATATCATAAGCGTTTCGCTTTGTCAACAGTTTTTTTGTTTTTCTTTTACATTTTTCTTTTTATAATTTGTATCAACTGCACGCTCACAATCAAGTGGCTGTTTCAGCGACGTGTTTTATCATACCATCTCATTCACAAATTGTCAACAATGTTTTTACTGTTTATTCATTTTGCACATTTTACACAATTTATGTTCTACCTATTATGTTCTTTTTGTAAGTTATCCAATTTATATTCCTTTATTATCTCCATAATAAGCGGTGAACATCATGTCTTTCTTGGACTGAGGGTCTTACACTGTCGAAGGCTACATGCCCCCGTCATTTTCCTAATATCATTAAGATTTTTTGCCCCATTTTCCAGCGCTTCGATAATCTGTCCTCTGGTTACATTAGAGCAATAACAAATCATTTCATCATCAGCCATTCTATTCATGTGTTCCACCTCCTGTTCATCAAGGCAATTATAACAAAAAAGCACTTCTCTATCAAGAGAAGTGCCCTAGATTTATTAATATTTATTAATAAATAGCGTTTGGGGAAAAGTCACAGCGAGATGCCAACTGAGATGCCTGTGGATTGTTCCGTGCTCCGCACTTCCACAATCCACCCCAATATTCGCATATCGTGGGATTATCATCCCACTTTTAAGCTCATATCGGGGCGGGTTCCAAGGTCTTTCGTCCACTTATGAGCAAGCTCATGCGAATGAAAGACCTTGGAACCCCGGCATCTAATAAATAGATGTCAGCAGCTTCATTACGATGTTATGATTATAGATAATAGACAGCAATGTGCTTTCATCTATCATTTTCATCATGCTTATGCCAAAACTTGTAGTGTAGAGTACAGTTACTACCACAAACAGTAATTCAATCACGATGAAAGCAACTCCTGCTCCTAATACCGCACCAAGCAAACGATTAATAAGTCCAAGCCCCGGCAAACTTGTAACAATGTCAAGCGCAAATACAATTGCACGGATTACAATTGTTGCAATAATAAAAGTAATAAAAAACGCAAAGATATTAATAATTAATCTGGAAAAATATTTACTGATATACTCCACAAAAGTAGTTGCTCCCAACTTCTGATACATTTCACTGTTATTGTTGCTAAGCAGTAACTCTTTAAACACCTCCGGCAAATTTGAATTTTCAATTGCAGAAATTTGGATTTGCCTCGGAATTTCTGCGGAATCAATAGAAACACTCTCCCCATTATCAGAATCATGTCCATTTAATATACTTGCCGAAATCCCAAATTGTGTCAAATGTTCTCCGTCTACTTTTCCATTTACAATATCTTCCACTGTAATCCCATATGATTCCAGTTCTTCTTCCGTCACACCCGCTCCATTCATAATGCTTCGCACCTGTTTTTCCGTAAGCTGTTTTCCACTTTCCTTACCACCCATTGCTTTTGAAATCGCATTCACGCATTGATTTTCCAAAATTTCATCCATAGGTGTGAGCGCTACAATCGCTTCACTCACATAAGGCGTCACGAAAACCACAATCGCTATGGTCAGCACAGTTGCTACCAAAGATACGGCAATACGAAGTGCTCCGCGGACAAGCCCTATTATCATTCCTATCACTAAAATTGCTGCAACTACTATTAACAACCAATTCATATTTTTCTCCTATTTTACAAGTCGTACTTCTTCCATTCCATCATTGCTTACTAATAAATACATATTAATTCCCGTAAGCGGCAATATTTCCTTTATGTTCATTTCTACTTCCCCGTCAAACTTCCGGACTCCCCAGTCTGAAAATATGATGCATTTCTTTCCGTCAAGCATGACGATATTTCCTTTTGAAATGCTGATGTTACTATATTCGCCCACAAATGTCTTAGACATTTTCTGTTCTCCATTCATATTATAGAGACGCAGTTCCGATTCCTCTTCTCCGACATTTTTCAGAACAAATCCCAGATATTCATCATCATAAAATACTTGCTGAACCTCTTTATCCAATTCTACTGTCATTGTTGCTTTCGGTGTGTCCTTTCCCTCATATACAACAAAAGAAGATTCCCCTACTACAATAGATTTTTTATTATCGGCAAAAAAGGAAGTCGGCATTACTGTATTTTTGTAAACATCCTCCGTTACCTGATAAGATTCTTTTTCTGTATCGCTGCCTTTGAAATTATAATATACAACCCTAGTAGCCTCGACTCCATCAGCCACACACAAATAAGACACCTGAAGCATGGTTCCGTCTGTCGATAAAGCCATTCCGACAGGATATCCGATTCCGGAGAGAGAAGCCGTATGTTCAACCAAAATGTTTCCCGTAGCATCATAACAGATAATCTGAGGTGACATTCCATTGCGAAGCAGCACACTGACGATTCCATTTTCCGAAATAGTAGCCATTTCAACCGGATAATTGGTATGTATCTCTCCTCTTAATCCCGATTTATCAAAAACATACAAATCATTTCCCGCCTGATCGCCAATTACCAAGGCTTCTTTATTACTGGTCACAAACGGCTTTTTAATCTGATAGGACTGATTCCACTGTTCCTCGCCCTTTTTATTGAGGTAGGCTGCTCCATCACGGCTGTATTTCAAAATTCCATCCGCATATCTGACAAAATTACTGTTATCGATTCCTTCTTCGCCATAAGTCTGAATCGTCCTCATCGTACCATAAGTCTGAATTTCCACAAGCATATAGGTACTGATTAATATCGCTGCTATGGTTAGAATAGAAATTGCTATATGAAATATTCTTTTTCTTTTATTTAATTGAATAATTTTATCTACATCATCATTCGGTTGACGTACTTCTATAATTACACTCATGTTGTTTCCTTTTTCCCCTTCACGGGCACGTGCTAACTTGCAACACAAGTTGCTCATCCGCAGGCTTATACTTACATGTACATGATGTTGGTGTCAAAAGGTGTTTTGACCCCTTTGCTACCAGATTGCTATGTGCTTTCTGACCTTTTGACCTTGGTATCATGTACATTTAATTATAACATATTTCGCTAATTAAGGAAGCAGTAATTTCTGACCGATAAAAATCAGGTTTCCATCAGATAGTCCATTCATACGGCAAATGGCATCTACATGACTGCTATCGCCATATACTTTCTTACTGATTTTTGCCAGAGTATCTCCTTTTTGTACAATGTAAATGTCTTCGCTCATTTCCTGCATAGTGCTTACTGCAGTTTCATCGGAGCCTTGTCCGGTTTCCGTTCCGGTATTTGTATTTGCATCCGGATTTGGTATTTCTTCCTGATTCTGCTCCGGCTCTTCTGGTGTGATTTCTACATTTTCCGTGATCTCTCCGTTAGCTTCTACGGAATCGTTATCTTTCGTATTGTTTAAAGCTGCCATTTCTTTCATCCGCTCCAATGAAGTCTGGACATCCTGCATTTTCCCGTAATTATTCACGGTGGTTACTCCAATCGCAAGGACTGCAATTACCAGTATGGCACTGACGGCTTTCATAAAGCGTGACTGCTTCTTTTCTTCCTGAATAATAATCCGTTCTTTTACAATATTGCGAAACTCCTTCGCAGCTTTATCTTCCACATTTTCACTGGGTGTCACGCCAATCTTTTTCCGCTCCAGAATCATATAATTCTGCATGGACGGATTTTTTTCATAATATATGTAATGACCATTCATTTCCATAAGCTCTTTGTATTTATATGCAAAATACTGTTCCTCTTCGGCATTTTTCAAGATAAATATGGTCCCAAAATGTCCGAAATACTGCTCATGGATTCTGTGGAACTGTTCTTCCATCTGAAGTGCTCCGTCTTTACGAATCAGACACCAGCCCATAAATTCTCCGTCCCGGAAATGTTCGGCCTTCTCATTTTTTGCGCGTTCCCATGCATCTCGTCCAATGCTGATGTTCATGCCTTCGACTATCAGTTCTTCGATTCGAACTGCTCCAGAAACATAAATGCAATCCTGCTCCTCCTGCCGGACAGTATGTCCAATCAAAAAAGCGCCTACCGGAGTTTCTTCTGTTTTATCGCAAAGCTGATTAATAAATGTATCCACATAATCTTCCACATATATCTTTGGGGTATCGCTCACATTACCTATCTGACGTACGTTTTTCGGAAATTTTGTTTCCATGCACATTCACCTCGTCTTGCATATTTTTGCTTATGATAGCATATGCAAAATAACTTTTTTAGCAGATTATGTCAGCTGTTTCTCTATATTTTTCGACACTTTCCATTCGGATACATCTTTCTGACAAATCCAAAAAAAGGCATCTCCTTATTACTAAGGAAACACCTTCTTTTCTTATCATATATACATTTTATATAGGTTTTACACCAAACAAGCCTTATTTCATAAATGCTTTTACTTTTTCGTAAATGCCTTCTGAATCCAGTCCGTATTTCTTGATTAATTCTACTGCCGGACCTGATTCTCCGAATACATCATTTACCCCAATCTTCATGACTGGTGTCGGATGATTTTCAGAAAGCACATCACACACTGCACTTCCAAGTCCACCAATTACAGAATGTTCTTCTACCGTGACTACTCTGCCGGTCTCTTTCGCTGCTGCAATCACAAGTTCTTTGTCCAGTGGCTTGATGGTGTGGATATTGATTACCTTTGCATCGATTCCATCTGCTGCCAGCTTTTCTGCTGCCGCAAGAGATTCTGCCACTTCAAGACCGGTTGCGATAATTGCCACATCTTTTCCTTCACGGAGCACGATTCCTTTACCAAGTTCGAACTTGTAGTCCGGATTATCGTTGATTACCGGAACTGCAAGACGGCCAAAGCGCATGTACACAGGTCCCTGATATTCGTATGCTGCAAAAACGGCTGCTCTTGCTTCTACATCATCGGATGGATTAATCACTACCATTCCCGGAATAGCTCTCATAAGAGCGATATCTTCGTTACACTGATGGGTTGCTCCATCCTCACCTACGGAAATTCCTGCGTGAGTTGCCCCGATTTTCACATTGTTTTTCGGATACGCAACTGAGTTTCTTACCTGCTCAAATGCACGTCCTGCTGCAAACATGGCAAAAGAACTTGCAAACGGAACTTTTCCGGTTGTAGCAAGACCTGCTGCCACACCAATCATATTTCCTTCTGCAATCCCGCAGTCGATAAAATGTTCCGGAAATTCTTTTTTGAAAATAGCTGTCTTTGTTGCGCCTGCGAGGTCTGCATCCAATACAACTACATCATCATGTAATCTTCCCAATTCAGCTAAAGCATTACCGTAGCTGTCTCTTGTAGCGATTTTCTTTACTTCTGACATAATGCTTCACCTGCTTTCCGTAAATCTTCCATAGCAATCTCGTACTGCTCATCATTTGGAGCTTTCCCATGCCATGAAGCCTGGTCTTCCATAAAGGAAACACCTTTGCCTTTTACAGTTTTGGCAATAATTGCAGTCGGCATTCCCTTGGTTGCTCTTGCTTCCTTAAATGCCGCATCAATCTCATCAAAATCATTTCCATTAATATTGATTACATGGAAATTGAATGCTTCAAATTTCTTATCAATCGGATATGGGGAATTTACTTCATCAATTCTTCCGTCAATCTGTAAATTATTGTTGTCCACGATTACAACCAGATTGTCCAATTTGCGGAATCCTGCAAGCATCGAAGCCTCCCACACCTGTCCTTCCTGAATTTCTCCATCTCCAAGAAGGGTATATACACGGTAATCATCTCCGGACAGTTTTGCAGAAATTGCCATTCCCACTGCTGCGGAAATCCCCTGTCCAAGAGAACCGCTCGACATATCCACACCCGGAATGTGCTTCATATCCGGATGACCCTGAAGATAAGAGCCTACTTTACGCAAAGTTACCATATCTTCCACCGGGAAGAAACCTCTATGTGCCAGTGCCGCATAATAGCCCGGTGCTGTATGACCCTTTGATAATACAAAACGGTCACGGTCTGCCTTCTTTGGATTGGCAGGATCAATATTCATTTCTTCAAAATATAAATAGGTAAAGATATCTGCTGCAGATAAGGAACCGCCCGGATGTCCTGACTTTGCTGCGTGGACTCCGGTAATGATGCTCTTGCGGACTTCATTTGCAGTCTTCATAAGCTCTAACTTATTCATGAAAATTCCTCCTGCTTCTATTCACCAAACACTGCTTTATAATCAGCCTGGAATTTTGCAATACCGGCATCTGTCAGTGGATGATGTGTCATCTGTTCAATTACTTTATATGGAACAGTTGCAATGTCAGCTCCTGCAAGTGCGCACTCTGTCACATGCATTGGGTTGCGGACACTTGCTGCGATAATCTGAGTGTCAATGTCACCTGCTACTGCAAAAATTTCAGCGATTTCATTAATCAAATCTGTTCCTCTTACAGAAATATCATCTAAACGTCCAAGGAATGGAGACACATAAGTTGCTCCTGCTCTGGCTGCAAGAAGTGCCTGGTTTGCTGTAAATACTAAAGTAACATTTGTTTTAATACCTTCTGCACTAAGTACCTTGCAGGCTTTTAATCCTTCTACAGTCATAGGAATTTTTACAACCATATTTGGATGGATTTTTGCAATTTCTCTTCCTTCTGCAATCATACCTTCTGCATCTACAGTTGTAGCTTTTACTTCCCCGCTAATAGGACCATCTACAATAGAAGCAATCTCAGCAATAACCTCTTCAAAGTTTCTTCCTTCTTTTGCAATCAAAGATGGGTTTGTTGTTACACCACAGATAACACCCATATCATTTGCTTTCTTAATGTCCTCAACATTAGCAGTGTCAATAAAAAATTTCATTTTTTGTCTCCTCCTTATTTTTAGTCCTCTGCTCCCAGAGAATGCTACCTAAACTTCATTATAGCGCATCTTCCGGTGCCGGGTCAATAGACGCACCCGTTTTGTCCGTATTTAAACCTTTCTGCCATGGCAGCATTTACAGTCATGCCTAATGCCTACAACTCTGTCCTTCCTTCCAACGCTCGAAGAAGCGTAACTTCATCAATGTATTCCAAATCTCCGCCCACGGGTACTCCGCTTGCAATCCGGCTTACTTTAATTCCTGTCGGCTTAATCAGTTTACTGATATACATTGCGGTTGTCTCGCCCTCCAGACTGGAGTTGGTTGCAATAATGACTTCGTCCACATCCTTCTGCAGACGCTCCATTAATTCCTTCAGCTTGATATCCCCGGGACCGATTCCAAGCATTGGCGAAATCGCGCCATGGAGAACATGATAAACACCGTTGTATTTTCCGGTCTTTTCATAAGCCGCCATGTCTCTGGTATTTTCCACCACCATAATTACCTTATGGTCACGCTCACTGCTTGCACAGATCGGGCAGATTTCTTTATCCGTAAGTGTACAGCATTCCTTGCAATACCGCACATTATTTCTCGCATCTACCATGGTCCCTGCCAGTTGTTCTACCTGTTCCTTCGGCATGTTAATAATATGAAAAGCCAGCCTTCCTGCTGACTTTGCACCAATTCCGGGAAGTCTGGACAATTCTTCTATCAGCTTGCTAATCTGACTACTATAATAATCCATGCTTCACACCTCTGTTAAAACAAACCAGGCATTCCACCGCCAAGACCACCGGTCAGTTTGTTCATTGCTGATGTGTTTTCTTCATCGACTTTGCGAAGAGCTTCATTGGTTGCCGCTACGATTAAATCTTCTAACATCTCGATATCATCCGGGTCAACTACTTCTTCCTGAAGGTTGATTTTCTTAATCTCTTTCTTACCGGTCACAATGACTTCAACAGCTCCGCCTCCGGCAGTTGCTGTGAACTCTTTTGTCTCCATTTCCTTTGCCTGTTCTTCCATCTGGCGCTGCATTTTCTGCGCCTGCTTCATTAAATTTGCCATATTGCCAGGCATTCCTCCGCCTGAAAATCCTCCACGTTTTGCCATGGGTATCTCCTCCTTTTATTCGTCCTCAATGGTAATATCCATATGAATTACTTTTTCTATATCCACAAAGCTGTCCTCGAAATGTCTGCCTTCTTCCATCTGGCTTACTTCGATTTGGACTTCTTTGCCGATTTTCTGTTCAATCGCTTCCTGAATCTCCTGTTTGTGGGCATCACTTCCCACAAAAGCTGCGCTGATTTCATCCGGCAGCACAATCAGAAGCTGCCCCTGATTGCCTACGCTTAAGCGTGCCTGCTTCAGATAAGAGCGAAGCATTCCTGATGTCTCATTTGCAATGCCTCGGAAATTCGAAGCTACCCGCTTCACATCCTCCGGAATCGCTTTCGGAAGTACCGGTTTGGGTGCTGGTTGCGTATCTTCTTTCGATACATAGACAACCTTTTCTCCCTGAGGTGCGCTAAACACCCCTTCTTCCACCTGTTTTTCTAATGAACGGATTCTGTCTAACAGACTGTCTCTGGTCTGCTCCATCTGCGGTCTGCACATTTTAATCAGTGTCACTTCCAATAGAATTCTCTTCTGCGAAGCAAATTTCAGCTGATTGGTCAGCTCGGAAAAAATCCGGATATAACGAAGCAGCACTTCGGATTCTATCATTTCCGCTTCTTCTTTTAATTGTACTAAGTTCTCCGCAGAAACATCCAATAAATCTTCTACATTATCCGAAATCTTTACCAATAAGAGATTTCGCAGATACCATGTGAAATCTGCTGCCAGCTGGGACAGCTCACGCCCCTGCATTACCAGTTCTTCTACAGTTTCCAGTACCTTCTCTACATCCTGCGCAACAATTTCCCGTAACAGCCGGCTGAATACTTCCGTATCTACAGCCCCCAGTACCTCGAGCACATGAGCATAAGTCAGCTTCTGCCCCAGATAAAATGCGATACACTGGTCCAGAAGACTGAGTGCATCACGCATGGAGCCGTCTGCCGCCTTCGCAATATAACGGATTGCCCGTTCTTCCACTTCCACCTGTTCTTTCTGCATTAATTCCATAAGACGGTCTGAAATGGTATCAATAGTAATCCGCTTAAAATCATAGCGCTGACAGCGCGACATAATGGTAATCGGAATCTTATGCGCTTCCGTTGTTGCCAGAATAAAAATAACGTATTCCGGTGGTTCTTCCAAGGTTTTCAACAATGCATTAAATGCTCCGATAGAAAGCATATGCACCTCATCTATAATGTATACCTTATATTTTCCCTCTGTAGGGCGGTACGAAACTTCTTCCCTGATTTGACGGATGTTATCCACACCGTTGTTGGATGCCGCATCAATCTCAATCACATTCATAGAAGTATTTTCCGCAATGGCACGGCACATTGCACATTCTCCACAAGGACTTCCGTCCACCGGGTGTTCGCAGTTTACCGCTTTTGCAAATATCTTGGCAACCGTCGTCTTACCCGTACCTCTTGTTCCACAGAACAGGTATGCATGTCCAATCCGGTTCGCCTCAATCTGATTCTTTAATGTAGTAATGATATGGTCTTGTCCTTTTACATCTGCAAATTCCGTCGGACGGAACTTACGATACAGGGCAGTATATGACATATTTGATTCATCCCTTTCTCTGAATGTTCTTATTATAACCGATTCCCCCCATCGAAACAATACCATCAAAACAATACTTTCAGAAAAAGCTTCCATAAAAAATGTGCTTCCTAATGTTCCTATAATTGACTTTTCCATAAAACCGCTATACTATTAGGTTGGAGTTTTTTATATCTCCAAAGCAGAAAAGTATACAGAAAGTCAGGTAATTGCATGGAACGTAATGAATTATGCTGGTGCGGAAGTGGAAAAAAATATAAAAAATGCCATCGCATCATCGAGGACAAGATTTTATATCATGAAGAAAAGGGAGAAATCGTCCCAACCAGAGATATGTTAAAAACAATTCCTCAGATTGAGGGAATCAGAAAAAGCGCGGATTTAAATACTGCGGTTTTGGAGCATGTCGCAGCACATATTCATGCCGGAATGAGTACAGAAGAAATTGACCGTCTGGTGTATGACTTTACCGTTTCACACGGCGGAACTCCAGCCCCTCTCGGCTACGAAGGATTCCCAAAGAGCGTCTGCACTTCTATTAATAATGAAATTTGCCATGGTATTCCAGATGAATCCATCATTCTGGAAGAAGGCGATATTATAAATGTAGATGTATCTACTATTTTAAATGGCTACTTTTCCGATGCATCCCGTATGTTTACAATCGGAAAGGTCGATGAACGTGCTGAACGTCTGGTTCGTGTCACAAAAGAATGCGTGGAACTTGGTCTTGCTCAGGCAAAACCTTGGAATCATCTTGGTGATATCGCAGATGCTATCAATTCACACGCCCAGGAAAACGGCTACTCTGTTGTAGAAGAAATCGGCGGTCATGGTGTCGGACTGGAATTCCACGAGGAACCTTGGGTCAGCTATGTGACTCCAAAGGGAAGCGAAATGCTTCTGGTTCCAGGCATGATTTTCACGATTGAGCCAATGATCAACGAAGGTTCTCCAGACTTCTTCGTAGATGAAGATAATGGATGGACTGTTTATACAGAAGATGATGGACTTTCTGCTCAGATTGAATACATGGTACTGATTACCGAAGATGGATGCGAAGTACTGTCGAAATAAGATGATATAAGATAACAGCTCCCGTTGCAAAACGGGAGCTGTATTTTTATAAGTTGTTAATTTCACATTCTCTTAATTTCTCACATATCCAATATAAACGCTTCCATATGGTGCGGTCATATTTTCCATCGTTGCCTGGGTTACCACTTTCCGTTCTCCTGTAGCCGGATCAAGATATGCTACATTTGCCTTGTTATATCCGGTCAGCAGCACTGCCTGATTTTCTCCAATCACTGCTATAACCGGAGTTTCCCGGCTGATGTTATATTGGAGTTCTTCCATGCTGCATCCCGTCAGGTTCATGCCTTCCCCTTTCAGATAAGCAGACAAAATATTTTCCGGCGAAGTTCCTGCTTCTATCTCTTTTGTCACATCTGCTTCTGTTGTTTCTTTTGCAAAGATTTGTTCCAGACACGCAATCATCGTGGTTTCGCCTTCTGCTACGGAAAATGGTTCAATTCCGTCAATCTCATATGCCGACGGCCAGTTTCCTCGCTCCCACACATATGCCTGATGGGAAGAGACAACTACCCCTTTCACATTGTTCGCATAGGAAATAGCTTCGCCTGCTTTGGAAAATGTTTTCTGAAGATGTCCGAATGCATAGACATAAAATTTGCCTTCCATCTTGGATTCATCAAATTTGACATTCATTTTCTTACTTTGGAGAACCTGTTTTGGCTTCAGTATTTTCGCATTGGTGTCCTGAATACCATCATCGTAGGTCAGTCTTCGCACAAGTCCTCTGCTTCCATCTTTATAGGAAGTGAGTGTGATATTGCTCTTTTCCGTTTCCGCACTGCTGGTAATGTAATCTCTGCTTGTTGCACTGTAAACCAAATCTGACCCCGTCACACGGTCCAGTGTAAGTACATTTTCATTAATAGAAATCTTCTGTGTCCAAATGCCATCCACCTGATAAGTCTTTACTGTTTCCTGCTTCTGATTCACAATCTCAACCTTATACATCGGCGAGATTTTCTCTCCGCTTACTAACGTTCCTTCTTCATTGTTATGCACCACACCGTACACAAAGTCCGTATTTACAAAACCGGCAGGAATCAGACTGTCCCCATCTTCCGGCGTCAGTTCAAAGCTTTCTCCCGTTTCCATATTCATAACAATCAATTTTTCCGCACTCTTGTATGCCAGAAGGGAGGAATCTACACAAGTCACATACTGGCTTTCTTCCAGTCCACGCACCAGAACCTCACGAGAATCTTCCTCCGTATCCACACAGTACAGACAGCCATCCAGCATCACATAAAGCTTGGAATTACTCTCGCTGTAATGGACAAATTGTCCCAGTTCATCCTGCATGATTTCATAACCTTTTTTACTTGGGATAAAGGCTCTCTCTGCCACTGAATTTTTCTCATGGTTAAAGAAATACACTGCAATTCCCACCTGTCCTTCATGGTCGCCCCGATTCATATAACCGGAAACATAGAACAAGGTATCTCCGTTTTCCGCCACAGAATCAATATGAATTTCATGCCGATTATAACGATTTCTGATATCCGACTTCTCAGCATCTGCGAAACTGAAAAGCAGTGATAATTCATCTGCCTCTTTATCATAACTCCAAAGCTCGTCATTCTGCACAAAAGACACGATTGTTCCATCGGCATTATGCTTGTATTCTAGGTTTTCCGGTGCAATTCCAAGAATGAGTCCATTTGTATCCAAAGCTTCTGTGCCACCGTCAAAATTCTGTTCTACGGTACGCTCATATGCCATCAAATATGTCTGGTTATTTACCACGCGCACCCGGAAAAATTCTTCTACGTCATAAGTCTGTTCATTTCCTGTATCAGTGCCGGACAGACTTACCTGATACAAAAGTGTTATCGAAGTAGATACCGCACTACACTCTTTGACTTCCCAGAAAACATTTCCCTTCACACTCGGTTTTAAGCTGCCCCATGTCACATAGTCCAGACTGGACGCAAGGGTAACATGCTGATAACCCAGACTGTCTCCGTCACTGGTTGTCTCCAGATAACTGCGCAGTTCCTCTGTATTAGTCTTGCCGATGGCATTCTCATGGAAAGACTTTACAAACGCAAGACAGGTATCATAATTATTTCCTTCTGCATTTTTAATCCGGGTATAATAATACACATCCTGCTCCGGCATATGCAGGGTAATCTTCAGAACTTTCTCACTGTTCAGCATTCCATTTCCATTAAACTTCAGATTCATGGTACTGTCCACGGAATTGACGGTTTCTTTTTGAAGGCACTCCTCTCCATCTAAGGAAAAGACCTGCCATGTCATTTTCTCCACCTGCTCATCAAATGACTGCAGATTCAACGTAAGATTGTTGTCCGTCACGGGTGTAATCGTGTCACGCATGGAAGTGATTTCCATGTCCGTCACATATCCCGCAAGGGAATTTACCTCATAACCATTGGTAGTAAATGAAATCCGCGGCAGAGTAGCACTCCCCATGTCCGTACTCATATCCGTGTTATCTTTGTTTGTTAAATAGCTGAAAAAAATCACAGCTATGATAAATATTGCGCCAAGTACTCCCACGCGCACAATTTGTTTCTTCATTATATAAGTCCCCTTAATTTTTCTTCTTCAGCAATTCTCCTAATGTCGGCTGTACATGAAGCATTTCCTCACATTTCTGAATTGCTTCTTCGTTGTTCGCTTTCTTCCCCGTATATACCGCACGAATCAAAATATTTTTTGGTGTGTGCTCCATGTCAATAAATTCCAGAATCTGGGTATCATACCCTTCCCTTTTCAAATATTCTGCACGAAGGGCATCGGTAAATAAGGCTGCCATTCGTTCTTTAATCAGTCCATAGGAAAATATCGGAGCAAGGATTTCATTTTCCATCTGCTCATTCAGCTCATGCTGACAGCATGGCACAGACAAAATGACTTTCGCCTTCCATCCGATCGCCTTGGCAAGTGCAAAATCCGTTGCCGTATTGCACGCGTGTAAGGTCACGACCATATCCACCTCATCTGCCCCGGTGTAGTCCGCAATATTTCCTTCTAAAAATTTTAATTTCTCATAACCATATTTCTCTGCGAGCTGATTACAATGCTTAATCACTTCCGTCTTTAAATCCAGACCGATAATGCGTATGTCATATTTCTGCAGCTCATGAAGGTAATAATACATAGCGAAGGTCAGATACGATTTCCCACATCCAAAATCCAGAATTGTAATCTCTCTGCCCTTCGGAAGCTGCGGAAGGATATCCTCGATAAATTCCAGAAAACGGTTAATCTGGCGGAATTTATCAAACTTGCTCTTTACGATATCCCCATTTTGCGTCATAACCCCAAGGTCCTGCAGAAACGGAACCTTCGTTCCCTCTTCCAGAATATACCGTTTGCTCCGGTTATGCGACATATCTGCCGCTTTGACCTCGCCTGCCTGCCGTTTCTTCTGAATCGTCATCTTTCCCTTCTTGCTTACCATGACCTGATAACGCATCTGAAGGGTCTCCATCTGCATTTGTTTGAATTTACTCATCTGCGACTCCAGATAAGCTGCTGCCGCCTCAGCATCCATGTTTTTGTGAAATGCCTGATTGTTCTTAAACTCCTCGAATTGGAACAAGATTTCATCCTTTTTCTTAATCGGACGCACCTTTATTTTCACAATATCTCCCTTTTCCCGAGGACTGCTGATAACTGCGGAAATAAAATCTGCATTGAAACTGTTTTTTACTATATCTTTGAATTCTTCTGTAACTTGTATTTCCATAATCGACTCCTTGTCTGTAAAAACCATATATCGGTTGTTCTATTATTATATCTTATTTATGGGAAATGTAAAAGAACAGAAGAAATACTTTTTAGAAACTTTATTGACCCTTTGATAAAAAGCGTGATATGCTATCGGAGATTATAAGAAACGCGCCAATATGATTGGCATGCACCAGACCACGCTTCCATCTAAGGTTCCTTCCGAAATGGCCGCACTGGACGAATCCTGCTCTTCCGTGAGTGCCTGCACCACAACATAGCACCATTTATTATCGAAGATGTAAATCGTCCAGAGTATCTGAGTGCTTTAAAACAATATCGTGAAAGTAGGAAAGTGGAAGATTTAACCGCACTGTTCCAGAAAGAACAAGAATACTATTGGGAGCAATGTCAGTATTTCTTAGCAGAATAAGAAGGAATCTTAATATTCCTTTAAGATTTTTTCTATTTCTTTTATAATCTACTCATATTTTAGACACATTTTGTAGATATACTAATACCAAGATAGTTAATAAACTATCTCCCCCTCATAAGTAGCCAGGTCGGGAACATCCCGATTGGCGCACTTTACTCTCATTCCTTTTAGATAACATAAAACACAAAAGGGGCTGTCGCACTAAGTAATTAGTGTGCAGCCTCTTTTCTATGCAAAAAATTACAGCCAGGCTTCGAAAAGTCT
>CAKRCD010000035.1 GCA_934307065.1 uncultured Bariatricus sp.
GGGCGGAGGTGGATTCGAACCACCGAAGCAAGTTGCAGCAGATTTACAGTCTGTCCCCTTTGGCCACTCGGGAATCCACCCATATGTCTCTTGACAATAATTACTTATACCACATTTTCATGCAAAAAACAAGGGTTTCTTTTTTTCAGATGTAATCTATAATAAACTTATCAACTTATGAACGGGGGTTTATTCGTATGAGTATGGAAAATATGGTAGAACAGCTTATCCGTGAAAAGGGACTGGAACGGAATGGTAATATTGCCACTGGTCATGAACAGGTAACGGTAAACTGGGGAAAAACTATAGCAATGAATCTGATTGGGATGCGTGGATCTTCTGTGTCTGTCGGAAGATACTTTTTATTCTATTTTACCAGGGAAGGAATCGGTCTTGTAGAATATCACGGCAAGACATTAGGAGGCGGCGTTGACGATATACTCCCATGGGAAGAAATCTCCAATTTTCGTATCAAAAAAGGTGCACTGGAAAATGATATGAAATTTACCTACCTAGGACAAAATTTCCATATGAAGCTTTCTAAAATGGTAGTTACCGACCCTTGGGTAAAAGAAAATATGGAGAATTTGATGGCACATAACTTCTTCTGCCCAACAAAGTAAAAACTGCAACACATAAACAGAATATCCTTACGTTAGAATTTGTACTATCTATAAAATAAGACTGACAAACAACTCTAATTCGAATCATTTTCCAGTCTTATCGTGCTTTCATCTATTCTATTACTTTTTACTTCGAAAATGCCCACATTCCTTTGGTCTGATCTAACAGTTCCTGCGCATTCCATTCTGTCTGTGTGTGAATCTTACTATTTGGATCATTTACCAGAACTTTCCCATCCTCAGTTACTCCTGCTAATACAATAAAATGCCCCTGAGTCGTAAAAGTTCCTTCTTTCATACTGCAAATTACAGGATGCCCGCTTTCCAGCTCCTGTAGAATTGCCGAAGCTGACCAACTTTGGATCTGCCACGACTGAAATCCCATCTGAGCGGGACCTTTTTCCATTAAATCCCATGTTGTTCCCGTATCCGAAAGATAAGCACCAATCTCCATACTGATATCAGCGACTCTCTTCGGTGTATAAGAGGTATTACCCGTAAGCCCCACTGCCACCATGGCCAGACTGGTTGGACCACATCCGTCAATTGCAATCTGTTCTTCGCCGTACTGTGCATATCCCCATTCGGGTGCCCATTGATAGAATATCGGAATCTGTGCATTCTTTTCATACTGCTCCAAATTTATCGGTTCTAATGCAAGCTGATTGATTTTCTCTTCCGATTGTTTCATATAGTCCGGATAACCGACAGCCCAGTCTATAGTTTCCGGCTGCGCAATCATATGCTCCAACAGCCAGTCCGGATAATCATCTATATTTAACAAAATTGTTTCTATCTGTGGATATGTCTCATACAAAGTACGTAGCTCATCTCCATATGCAGATTCCGTAAGCGCAGTTTCAATTGTATCTAATCTCTCTTGTTCTACTCTTTCTTGTTCTTCTATCTTCTGCTGTCTGGCAGCTTCCTGCTTCTGTTTTTGTTTCCATTCTTTCCATGAATAACTTCCTATGGCAAGAATGATAACAGCTGCCGTTATACTAATCATTACCACAATTAAATTTCTATTATGTTTCCAATGTAATTCTCTTTTGTCCATTACCCTTTATTCTCCCCTGTTTCTGTAACAGTAACACTTTATCACAAACTTTCTTTCCTGCACACCCCTTTCTCATGGATTTACAGATTTTTCATATTTTTCACTCTTATTTTCCCAAGCTTTTATCTTCCTTGAGGTCCTACATTTCCAGTAAACTCCCTTATTTCCAGTGAAATGAACTTGGCAATTCTTATTCTCTTATGTTATAATAACCCTGCTTATTCATTATGACGAGTACATTTATGTATTTCGGGAAAGGACATGATATTTATGTGTGGATTTACTGGTTATTACGGTAAAGGTGATTTCGATAGACAAGAGATTATAGATAAAATGGGCGAAATGATTATTCATCGTGGCCCGGACAGTGCCGGAAGTTATGTTGATGAAAATGTGGCACTTGGCTTCCGTCGTCTTAGCATCATTGATTTGGAGGGGGGAACTCAGCCTATTCATAGTGCCGATGGAAAACATGTCATCATTTTTAACGGTGAAATTTACAACTACCGGGAACTTCGTCAGGATTTGATTGACAATCACGGATGTGTATTTCAGACAAATTCCGATACAGAAGTAATCCTTCAGACTTATAAAGTATATGGAGAAAAGACTGCTTCTATGCTCCGTGGAATGTTCGCATTTGTAGTGTACGATAAGGAGAATCATACCATGTATGGAGCAAGGGATTACTTCGGAATCAAACCATTCTACTATGCAAACATGAACGGCAGCTTATTATTTGGTTCTGAAATCAAATCATTCCTTGCACACCCTCACTTCCACAAAGAAGTAAATAAAGATGCATTGAAAATGTATTTGATTTTCCAGTACACCCCGCTCCTCGAAACTATGTTCAAAGGTGTATACAAATTAGAGCCGGGAACCTATTTCACATACGATGGCAAAGATTTCAAAACAACCAAATACTTTGACCCTACTTATAATAAGAAAGACCGTGGTTTTGAGGAAACTGTAAAATTAATCGGAGAAACCATTCAGGAATCTGTAGATTATCATCAGATTAGTGATGTAGAAGTTGGTTCTTTCTTATCAGGTGGTGTGGATTCCAGCTATATTGCTTCTACTGTAAAACCGATGAAAACTTATTCTGTAGGTTTCGAAGTGTCCGGATTTGATGAGACAATCTATTCAAAAGAATTATGTGAAATTCTTCATATGTCAAATGCAAAGAAAGAGATTTCTTCCGATGAGTTCTTTGATGTACTTCCAGAAGTACAATATCACTCTGACGAACCGCATGCCAACCTTTCGGCCGTTCCGCTTTACTTCTTATCCCAGCTTGCAGCTCAGGATGTAAAGGTAGTTTTAAGCGGTGAAGGTGCAGACGAATTATTTGGTGGTTATGATGCTTACAAAGAAAGCAAATCCGGTGATTTCTACCGCAAGGCAGTACCTGCTTCTCTTCGTAAAAAATTAGGAAAATGGGCAAAGAGTAAACCAGACCACAGAGGTCTGAACTTCTTAAAGAGAAATGCACTTGACTTAGAAGATGAATATATCGGACAGGCTTTTATTATGGACAACGAAGAAGCCAACGAAGCTCTTTCAGATGCTTACAAGAGCGATCTGAGATATCAGGATATCACTAAGCCATATTTTGACCGCATGAAAGATGCCGATGTGCTTCACAAAAAACTATTCCTTGATATGCACTTATGGCTTCCAAATGACATTCTGTTGAAAGCAGATAAAATGACAATGGCTCACTCCTTAGAGCTTCGTGTCCCTTATCTGGACAAAAAAGTCTGGGAGGTAGCACGTACTTTGGATTCCAGTCTTTGTGTAGACGGTCAGGAAACCAAGAAAGCCTTCCGCGCTTCTGCACTTACCCACATCCCGATGGACTGGGCAAAACGTAAGAAAATGGGATTTCCTGTTCCGCTTCGTGTATGGCTTCGCGAAGACAAATACTACAACCGTGTCAAAGAAATGTTTGAAAAAGATTTCGTAAGCGAATTCTTTGATCGGGCTGTCATTCTGAAATGGTTGGAAGACCATAAGAATAAAGTCGGAAATTATCAGAGAAAAATCTATACCGTATATGCATTCTTATTATGGTATGAACAGTACTTCATTGTAAGACAATAAAAGGTTAAAAATTAAATGGGTATTGCATTGTTGCAATACCCATTTTTTTATTCTCTTAATTTTTTCTTTGTTTCTACAACAATTACCAATACAGATATAGCTACAAGGACTACCCCAAAATTAATATTCGAATGTTCTCCTGTTTGTGGATTGTTCTTTATATAAATTGAAAACTTCTCAATACAAAGAGCCACATCGTCAATGTAAATGCACTGAGCATGGTCGTCAGCATAACAACACTTGCTGAGAGAACACCTTCATGACCCATATTTTTTGCCATTACATAACTACTTACTGTTGTTGCTGAACCGAGCATAACAAGAAGTGCAACCAGTTCTTCATTTCGAAAACCAAGCCCGACTGCCACCGGAAGAAATATGGCCGCAAATCCAATCAACTTAATAAACGCAGCCGTCATAGCAGGTTTTAATTTCTTAAATGCCTTGTCAAATTTGAAAGTGGCTCCCATTGCCATGAGTCCCATTGGAGAAGCAACCGCTCCTACTTTCGATATGGTCTTGCTCAGAATAACCGGCATCGGAATCTTTAACGCAGACCATAACAGTCCCGCAACAATGCCTATAATAATTGGGTTTGTGAGAATTCCCTTCGCTGTCTTTTTAATCAATGCTTTGTCCAGTTCATTCCGTTCCGGTTGGAAAAACGATAATACAACTACCGCCATAATATTATAAAGGGGAACACTTCCAATAATCATCAGTGGTGCCATTCCTGCATTTCCATAGATATTTTGGATAAAAGCAATCCCCAGAAGAGCAGCACTGCTTCGATAGGAAGCCTGTATAAATTCTCCCTGAATACTCTTATCCTTCCACAAAAACGATATTCCGGTCACAATTGCTATGCTCGCCACAGTGACAAAAAAGCAAAAAAGAACAAACTTTATATTCCATACTTCTTCGAAGTTTACTGTAGCTAAGTCTTCAAATACCATAACCGGAAGTGGCACCATAAAGACGAACTTGTTCATTTCTGTTGCAAAGCTCTCACTAATCCACCCTATTTTTCGAAACAACAGACCCAGCACCATCATCAAAAAAACAGGTACTGTTGCATTCAGACTAAAAACTAAATTTTCCATTTCCTTTTCCCTCATATGTATTTATTTTTTATTAAGTATTTATCCTCATTTATGAAACCTCTTGTACTTCCTCTGCCTGATTCCTATAATATACCTATGAAAGCATTAAAGGAGGGTTCTACATGAAACCAATTTCGTTCCAATATCCAGATGATAAAAAACAGCTATATAGCCTGGTAAACATCCAGCTCAAAGGTCTTATTGACCAGATTCCGCATAAAATTGCAAACCTTGCCAATGCCTCTGCATTGCTCGCTCAGGCACTGCAAGATATTAACTGGGTCGGTTTCTATCTGTTAGAAAAGAACCTTTTAATCCTTGGACCATTTCAGGGCAAACCCGCATGT
This sequence comes from uncultured Bariatricus sp., assembly GCA_934307065.1. Classification (GTDB taxonomy): domain Bacteria; phylum Bacillota; class Clostridia; order Lachnospirales; family Lachnospiraceae; genus Allocoprococcus. Next base: position 5,242 of record CAKRCD010000035.1, read on the forward strand.
ATCGAAATTCCTGTAGGAAATGGTGTCTGCGGTACTGCTGTCCTGAAAGATGAAATCATGTTAGTTAAAAATGTACATGAATTTCCCGGTCATATTGCCTGCGACAATGCATCAAATTCAGAAATTGTACTTCCTATTCATGCAAATGGAAAAATCGTTGGTGTTCTTGATATCGATAGCCCCTCACTTGCCCGTTTCGATGAAGATGATAAAAATGGTCTCTCTGAATTTGTAACAATTTTAGAACAGATTTTTTAGTGCTGCGTCTGTTCTTCCCGCTCATCCAGATATTCCTGATATAGATCCAGTGTTATCTGCGAAGCTTCTACAGTCCGCCCCTTAAACTGGGGCAGGGCTTCATTTTCATACCACCGTTCCTCCAGACATTTTTTCATCCATCCCACCAGGTTATTAATATACGTCTGCTGCTTCGCCATGGCAAATGCTTTCTCTATGGCTTTTGCATCCTGTCCGGAAGCTAGAATTAATGTTTTAATATCCTGTATCGTAATCGGCTCGCTTCCAAAAATATCTGCCACCTCCAGAATGAGCCCCTCTTGAATTTCCGGCTGCTTCGCCTCTAAAACATCCGGAATAATCTCCAGCATCTCATCGCCACGTATCCGCCACAAATCGGAGTGATGTGTACAATTCAAATTCTTTCTTACCTTAAACCGAATCCCAGTTACTTTACCACCCTTTCCACTCTTTACCGGCTCATACTCAAAACAAATCTCTGAATACGCCGATTCCTCCAATTCTTTCTTCGCAACTTCCAACACTTTCCTCCGGAAATTGCGCCAGTCATCGAAAGCAGCATCTTTGATTTCCTCTATTGCTTCTTCGAATCTCCCCTGCTCCACCAGGCGCTTTACCGTCTTAGATGCATTGGCATCCACCACGTTTAAAGTAAACTTCAGTTCTGCCAGAGAATATGGTGCTTTCGGTGGACGCGGAACAATAATCTCGTCACTTCCTTCTTTCTCAAAACGATAGTACTGGGTGCGAAGAATCTCATAAATACGGGTAGTAAAAAGCGATTTAAATGAACAAAGCACATCCAGGCTCATTCTCGTATAATCCTTCTTCAAATTGTAAATATGCGGTTTCATTTCCTTCGTAAAACGTGTTGTAAACACCCCATCCCGATACTCACACTTATTTACCACATTGAACATGATAAAATTCTCTTTTCCATCATCCTCAATACTGACCACATGCCCTAATGTCTCCTTAGAAGCATCCCTCAACCTCGTATAAATAGAATTACCGCTGATATGCAGATAGTCCTTTACATCCTTCGTAGTAACCCTGGCAATCAGTTCTCCATCCTCAATCACAGCTTTCGCAATTGCAATATTCAGAAGCTTTCTTTCAAACAACGATGTACTGGACTTACTCTCAATCAGCACATTCGACCTGGAAACCATTTCCTGCCGCTGATTCTTTTTTTCTTTTTCCCGATTCTCCATTTCTCCCATGTCTTTTCCCCTTATTCCTTTGTAAATGAATCCATCCTTCCGTTTTCGTGTACTATTTAGGTGTGTGTACAGGAAAATTTATTAAAACATGTGTACCTTTCAGGTAATTCAACTTAGCATTAATACCTATAGTTTCTTTTTCGTGTACCTTTCAGGGTAGTTTTCCCCCTTTTGTGTACTAAAAAGGTAAACATTGTTATAAATATCGTGTACCAAAATGGTACACTTCTTCATATAAATTATATTTCCAATAATAAACCACTTTTTGTGTACTTTTTAGGGTCGCATTCCCCTTTTCGTGTACCAAACAGGTTAATCGTTATCTATAAATTGTGTACCGAATAGGTACACTGCATATGGTGATTATATCTAAGATACTTGCATTTGTAAAGTACAAAATCGAACTTTTGTTCTTAGTGTACTTTTAGGGTTATTACACTGACCTCAAAAGTACACTTCTTTAACCTAATAACTACACAAGTTACACCTCTTTTGTACACGTCTTTAACCCAAAAGCTACACAAGTTACACCCTTTCTGTACACAAAAAGGTCCTGAAAACCGCTTATTTACAGGTTTTACAGAACCTTCTAATATAAAACAAATATAATTTAAAATATGTTGTTGTTATCTTTATTATATATAAATATATATAATGCCCGGCTCAGAACTTTTCACTCCATATGCATCTATTCAAAAATGAATAAATATCTTTAACCCAATCCCCAAAAAGTACACAAACATTTATACAACAAAAAATGCCACCCCTGATACTCATTATCAGAAGCGACATCTTTCCAGTGCGCCTTCAGGGACTCGAACCCTGGACAAATAGATTAAGAGTCTACTGCTCTACCAACTGAGCTAAAGGCGCATACCATATTTCGAACACGTATGTTATTATATACTGTCTATTTAGAAAAAGCAAGTATTTTTTGTATTTTTCGCTATATTTTTTTCAAAAACATTTATCCGGGTTTTTCTGCTTAGTGTCAGACAACATAAAATGCTTCTCTGACACTAAGCAGAAAAGCATTTTATAATTAATTATCTATCAAAAGGAGTGTATAAAATCATCTATTCTACATCCTGAAGTGCAGCTACGCCTTCCTCACCGGTTCTAACTTTTACAACCCTCTGCACATTGTAAACGAAAATTTTTCCATCCCCAATGTGCCCTGTGTACAAAGCTTCCTTGGCAGCTTTAATCACTTCTGTAACCGGTATTTTACTGACAATTACCTCTATTTTGATTTTAGGCAGCAATGTTGCATCCATCTCAACACCTCTATATTTCTCACCCGCTCCTTTCTGTACTCCGCAGCCCATTACCTGAGTTGCGGTCATACCGGTTACACCCAAATCATTGAGGGCCTTTCTAAGCCGGTCGTATCTTGAAAGTCTTGCGATAATTGCGACCTTGTAAATACCGGTATCTGCTTCTACCGGCATGGATGCTACTTTTACAGACATATTCTTTTGAAGTTCGGATGCCTTTGTATAGTCATCTTCTCCTAAATCTGTATTCTCATTTACTTCCATTACACCACCGGTAATATCCATAATACTAAATCCTGCATAAGCAGATGCTAGTCCATGCTCCTTTATATCCAGACCAACAATCTCCTCATCTTCTGTTACACGTAAACCAATTGTCAAATCGATTAACTTGAATATAAGTGTCATTGTTACAGCCGTCCATGCAAAAACACTAATCACTCCAACAAGCTGGATTCCCAACTGCTTAAATCCACCGCCATAAAACAATCCACTGATTGTACTTTCCGGAGCACTTGTTGTTGCAAACAAACCTGTTGCAATGGTTCCCCAGATACCATTGCAGCAATGAACAGCCACTGCTCCTACCGGGTCATCCACATGTACAACATTGTCACAGAACCATACACCAAACACTACCAGTAATCCTGATACAGCACCAATAATAATGGCACCTGTACCATCTACAACATCACAAGGTGCTGTAATAGCAACCAGACCTGCAAGTGAAGCATTTAAGCACATAGACACATCTGGTTTTCCGTAACGTATCCATGTAAAAATCATACATACAACCGTTGCTACTGCCGGAGCAATCGTTGTTGCGGCAAAAATGGATGCCAGCTGTGGACCAGTTATAGCTGCTGCTCCGTTAAAACCATACCATCCAAACCATAGAATAAATACTCCAAGTGCGCCAATCACAATATTATGTCCCGGGAAAGCATGTACTTTTTCTACTTTTCCATCTTTGTTTCTTGTAAATTTTCCAATTCGTGCACCTTCCATTGCGGCTCCTATAAATGCAGTAATTCCTCCGACCATATGAATGGCACAGGAACCTGCAAAATCATGAAATCCCATCTGAGCAAGCCAGCCGCCGCCCCAAATCCAATGAGCCTCTATCGGATAGACCACTGCAGAAATAATTGCCGAATAAATGCAATAAGAAAGAAATTTCGTTCTTTCTGCCATTGCTCCTGATACAATTGTTGCTGTCGTAGCACAGAAAACCAAATTAAATACAAAATTTGACCAGTCGAAATTTGCATAATCTATAAAGAATCCTAATGTTGGAATGCCAATAAATCCTCCCAGTGCATCTTCTCCCAGAAGCAAACCAAAACCAAGCAGAATAAACGTACAAGTTCCAATACAAAAATCCATCAGATTTTTCATAATAATATTTCCCGCATTTTTTGCTCTGGTAAATCCTGTTTCTACCATCGCAAACCCTGCCTGCATAAAAAACACTAATGCTGCCCCAATTAGGAACCAAATTCCAAAAATTTCACTTCCGACGGTCTCTGCAATCAATGTGGTCATTTCAGTTGTCATACGTCATTCCTCCCATTCCCTGAAAATAAACAAAAAGATGCATACCTAAAGTTTCGGTACACATCTTCGTGTCAATTTTCTTAATCATATTTTGTTTACGGGTTTCAATATTCATGAGCTCACACAATATTTTGTAAAAAAGAAAAACGCTCTGAGACCTTCCTCTCAAAGCGCCTTCGCTTTTTATGGTTGTGATGATACAATACGTTTTTTCTTTTGTCAAGCTTTTTTTATAAAAACAATTTTCACAAAGTCCTTTTCAATTCTTTTCGAATAGTGTAGAATGAATGAGGTTATCACAATTAGGAAGAGGAAACATTATGAGATTACGTAACATACCGGGGGCACATGACTATCTTACGTCACACCCTCTTGTAATAAAAAATGAGACCCGTTATCGAGGAACATGGAAAGAAACCTTTGAACATCCTGAAAACCCAATTCATATCGAAATTGGAATGGGAAAAGGTCAGTTTCTGCTTACTATGGCCAAAGAAAATCCAAATATTAACTATATTGGGATTGAACGCTATTCCAGTGTTCTGCTTCGGGCTTTAGAGCATTATGATACAGACGAAACCTTTCAGAATGTTACCAATATCCGTTTTATCTGTATGGATGCACAAAATCTGCCTGAAGTATTTGCAGTAGGCGAGATTGATAAAATATATCTGAACTTCTCAGACCCATGGCCAAAGGCACGTCATGCAAAAAGACGTCTTACCTCCCGTCAATACTTTGAACGCTACGAAAAAATTTTGGCATTTGACGGAATAGTTGAATTTAAAACAGACAATCTTCCTCTTTTTGAATTTTCCTTGGAAGAAGTAGATGCTGCCGGATGGGTAATTCTTGCAAAAACTTATGACCTTCACAACGACCCAATGCTAAATCGTGGGAATGTTATGACTGAATACGAAGAAAAATTCTCAGGCATGGGACATCCGATTCATAAATTAATCGCTATGCGAAAATAGAAAGCTAATATATACTGCCTGTTTTCATACACAGGCAGTATTTTTTTTGCATATCATATACCAAACAGAAAAATATTTCGAGGATTTCTATGCAAATACGAAGAAAATGTTGTCGCTCCTTTCGCTCGTTTCTATATTATAACAAAAGATTAAATCATCGCCTGCTATGTTTATGTAACTCTTTATCCGAAGTCTGCCACATACTAAATCCCAAATGTAAACCATAATTTATAAGGAGAACGTTATGAATATTCCAACCATTACTCCAAATGCGCTAAATGAAATTTCACAAGAATCCGGTCCCGTCGTTGTAGAATTTTTTGCTGACTGGTGTCCTAAATGTGCAATGATGAGCGATATTTTTTTACGAATTGCTGTGCGGTATCAGCATAGTATAATTTTTAAGAAAGTAAACATTGATATTTCAAAAAAAATAGTAGATGCCCTTGGCATCGAAATTGTTCCTACTTTTATTGTGTACCAAAAAGGTAAAATTCTTGGTTATACATCTGGTGTGTTATCAGAAGATGTATTAGAACAACGGATTTTAGAGATGCTTTCTCATAGTAAAACAGGGTATTGAAAGTCTTTTCTCTCAATACCCTGTCCATTCATATCTCTTACAATTTAAAATCTTCTTCTTTCAAAATAACACGGTCTGAATCATCTTTGTTCTTACCAAATACACGCTTCATCAGATGTTTCATATTGGCTTTCTGAGAATGTTCGATCGCTGCATCCATAATCTCCTTTACTTCTGATACAGTTACCGCATGGTCTTCTCTCTGCATTACATCAATTCTGCTGTATAATGCCAAAATACCCATTTCATCAATGCGATATCCATTTTCCTTGGCATAAGTCTGTCCAAAGGTTACCAGTTCATCGTTGATAAATACCGGCAATTCCAATTTAGAAGTAAATTTCTTCTTAAACTCCGGATTAGCTGCAAGCATTTTATCCATCGGCTTACGCTGTTCCTCAAGAATAAACAGAAGTTCTCCTGTCTGTCCACCCATTGCTTCATTAAGCTTTTGGATTGTCGATGGTAACATTTTAGAAGCCTTTTCAATAATCAGTGCTCCACCACGCAGTTTCGCAATTATCTCAGTAATATCCTTCTTATTTAGAGATTCACCTGTCACAATAGCTACTCTACCTTGCTTCAGATTTCTCTGTTTCTGAATTGCTTTAACAATATCTACTGCAAGAACAGTCTTTCCGGTTCCCTTGCGTCCGACAATCAAAATATTTCCGGTGGCGGAAGTACCATATCGGTTCTTACATCTTCTGTCATTGTCCAACACTTCCACTAACTGTTCACTGACACCACGGATTGGAACAAAATATGAGAATAGCTTTTTCTGTTCTTCCGTAAGTCCAGCTTTTAGTCCAATTTCACTGGTTGCACTTAAATCATATCTTCCCTGTACAACAAAACCTGTATCAAACTTTCGCAGACGGTCTTCAACTTCGTTTTCTGTAGGCTCATCAATAGAAATTGCACTTTTAACTGGTTCTTCTTCCTCTGGTTCTTCTTCCTTTGATTCTTCTACCGCTTCTTCTGATGGCTCTTCGATTTCAAGTACGTCTTCATCTTCTACTGTCTCATCGAATTTCTGTTCAATCTTAAACGCTTCTTCGTCCTCGTACTCTTCTTCGTCTTCGTACTCTTCTTCGTCTTCGTACTCTTCTTCGTCTTCGTACTCTTCTTCGTCCTCGTACTCTTCCTCGTCTTCGTACTCTTCTTCGTCTTCGTACTCTTCCTCGTCCTCGTACTCTTCCTCGTCTTCGTACTCTTCCTCGTCCTCGTACTCTTCTTCGTCCTCGTACTCTTCTTCGTCTTCGTACTCTTCCTCGTCCTCGTACTCTTCTTCGTCTTCGTACTCTTCTTCGTCCTCGTACTCTTCCTCGTCTTCGTACTCTTCTTCGTCCTCGTACTCTTCTTCGTCTTCGTACTCTTCCTCGTCCTCGTACTCTTCCTCGTCTTCGTACTCTTCTTCGTCTTCGTACTCTTCCTCGCCTTCGTACTCTTCTTCGTCCTCGTACTCTTCTTCGTCTTCGTACTCTTCCTCGTCCTCGTACTCAACCCCATCTTCAGAATCATCATCCAGAATCATTTCTTCGATTAAAGCACCCTTATTTTCAATTTCATCTTCATCTACTGCTTCGATAAATTCATCATCTTCAAAATCATCTTTCATTGGTTCTGCAGGTTCGTCTGTTTCCAATTCTTCCATTAATCTTCGAATATCATCTGAAAGAACAGATTTGGTCTCATTCTCTGCTTTTTCTTCTTTTTCTTTCTTAGCCGCCTTTTCCCGCTCAAGATCAGCCTGGTTTTCTTCAATAATCTTTGCATTCTCGCGCTGTGTTACCTCCCAGTTCGCAAGAATCTCTTCTATTTTCATCTGACCCGTGACTTCTGTATTCTCTTTTGCCGGTTGATTCAGCTGGTTAATTTCATTGATGTCGGCACCATTTGCAACAGCTACACCTGCTTTTAATATATCGGCCAAATTATCGCCAGTTATGGTAGTAACAATTTCTGACGTATTTTCAATCTTTGTCCGTGGTGCTGCCACTTGTGGTCTTTCATTTGGTACATTATCTAAATCCGGTGTTTCAAGATTTCTTAATGGTTCTGGCAAATCCGGAATCTCAATTGTTCCGGTCACATGCACATTCTCACGAATCTTTTGTGCAATTTCAGGAGATGGTTCTGCAATCTCTTTTGGTTTTTTAAACAAAGGCCTTTTCTTATACTGGTCACTAACCGCATTCTGTCTGCGATTATTATATTTTTCCTGCTGTATAGGAGTAAGTGGTTTAAAACGCATCTTTAACTCCATAGCTGCATACACATATCTGCCTTCGCTAAACCATAAGATTAAGTCATCACACTCTTCCAGACATTCTGCCTTCATTCCTGCTTCATAATACAGTTTTGCAAGCTCATAAGCCCATTTTTCCACATATTCAGCACGCTTGAAATCTTCCAACGCTTCAATTTGCTGTGTAAGCGGTGCTTTCTGTGCTCTCAAAATCTTATATCGTAAAATATACTGATTCGGGTCCTTCGGTGCCATTCTTACAAATTCTTCATAGCAATCCATTGCCTCATCGAACAATCCAAGTTTTACAGATAAGTCGCCTATCTGATATACAATTTTTCGACCGGAAGGAGCTTTATCATAAGCGATAAATAAAATGTCACGCGCTTTCTGCAGTTCATCCATGTTTTCATAGACTTCACTTACAGTCATTAGCATCTGAATATTTTTCACTTTACGCCAGTCGATTGTATCTGCAATCTCCATAGCCTGCTTATATGACTTCTGTTCAACATATTCGAGCATTTGCTCTGTTTTCATTCGATATTCATATTTATCCAAACTTTCTCACCTCATACTAGTTATTTTCTTTTCGGTAAGTGTATACAGTTTTACTAAATAAGTTTAACATACTCGTTAGTCAAAGTCAAAAAATACAAAGGATTTTTTCATCTTTATTAAGTAAATGTTACAAATTTATATCAATCTCCAAAATACTTATATCTTTCTACTGTATTCATTTCTTGCAAAACTATGAGAAACACGCTTCGCGAGTTTCTCAAGTTATCGCGGCAGTCGCCAAGGTCTCGTGCAAGCACGGACTT
>CAKRCD010000036.1 GCA_934307065.1 uncultured Bariatricus sp.
GCAATTATATAGAGAAAATCAGAAAAAAGGAAGCTGCCGCTTCACGATTTAGAAATCGTTAAAGCGACAGCCCCTTACATTTTTATCTTCTCATTTCTATTTTCCTTTTACGCATATACCATACATAACCTGCTATTCCGCAGAGAGAAATGCTGCAAAGCATTACATACAGCGTAACCGGGTTATGGTCACCAGTATTGGTTGCTTTATCCGCTTTTTTATCTGTCGATGGCTTACTATCTCCAGACGGTTTATCTGTTCCAGACGGTTTATCCGGAGTGACTGGTTTTCCAGGTTCTTCTGGTTTTCCAGGTTCTTCCGGTTCTTTTTCCTCTGAATATGCCAGTTCAATCTCTGCAGTTGCCATATTCGTTGCACGATATGCATATGCCGTCATCCAAGGAACTGTATCCACTGAAGTTTCTACCGTATAAGACAATCCTTCCGGTTCGAATCCATCATAGAAATCATCCGGTCTTCCCTCTGATCCCTGCGGAAGGAAATGATCTCCAAAATAAATAGTTGCATTTCCTGTTGCTTCTGCTTTCGGAACAGTAATTGTAAAGTTACCATTTTCATCAATCTCTGCCCGGTAATTCTTTTCACCGATGCGTAAGATAACTACATTATCCTTCTGACTGGTGGTATTTCCAAATACTCGTTCATCTACAGCCGAATTGATTCCAAGGTTTTTCATCTCTTCTGTACCTTCATCGTAAATATTTCCGCTGTAAACTACATTATCGTCAACAAGTTTTCCTGTCCATTTTTCTGTATCTGCAAGTTTTAATTCTGGCAAAGTGTCATCAATATAGAAATCTGCAATCGGAACAACTTTCGGCTGTGCACCTGCTTTTCTAAGTAAGAAAGCCACTTTATAAGCACCTTCTGGAATCTTGCCCCAGTCACCTGTTTTGTGAACGGTTCCGTCTTCATCAAGTGTACAAGGTACATACCAGTCACCAATGGTATTCCAGTAGTAGTAATTCTGTCCAATATCACCATATGCATTCTCATCCATAAAGCCTAATAATTCTCCTTCTGCTGAATAGAGAAGTGGCTGCCAGCTGTCTACGGTGGTGTCATTGAAGCTGTAATGCAAGAATGTTCTGTCACTTCCATATTTATTATAATTAGCAAGCTGCATATACTCCCCGCGGGATACAACTGCATTCTGAATAAATGTATAATCAGAATCCAACGCATCATCTCTTATTGTAGAAGCTGCATATACAAATACACCTGCCGGTGAAATCAGTCTGGAATTTCCTTCTGTAAGTACTACCGTTGTTTCATAACATCCGCCTGCTGCATCAGCTCCAACAGATGCCTTCAGCTTAAATGTCGCCTGACTGCCTGCAGCAACGGTAACACTATTTACATCCGTACTAAAGATATTACCTGCTTCTACAGCAGAAGAGCTTCCATTTACCGAGGTATAAGTTGTATTTTCTAAAGTAATATTATATGTATGACTGATATTTCCTTTATTTGTCACTGTAACGTCTACTGTTCTTGTACTCGCAGTTCCCCGCGGAATCATTTCCATACTGATAGTCGGTGTCTCAACCGTTGTAGTCAGTTCCGCAGAATTACTATATGCATGGTCGTTCTTGGCGGTCATATAAACCTTTTCATCTATTGCCTTAACTGCCGCTGCAGGATCAATCATACCTGCTCCAACTGCCAGACGGCTCACATTGTTACCAAAAGCTGCACGGTCAGCAGTATTTACCAATATGGACTTTATTTCAAGTGCCGTAAGGTTCGGAGCTTTTTCTCTGAGTAGTGCTGCTATGGCTGATACATGAGGGGTTGCCATAGAAGTTCCATTCATAGCTGAATATGCATACTCATAATTATCTGCTGTTCCATTGTAATCTTTATATACCGTAGAAATAATTGCAGTTCCCGGTGCTGCAATATCAGGTTTCATATCATAGGTCTTACTAACCGGTCCGATAGAGGTATCAAATGCAGGCTTACAGCCCTTTCCACCTGCAGCAATACTGCTAAGTGGTGCTGCCTTCGTAAACTGGAACTCATATGGTTCTCCTACATTCAACCCCTGAAGAAATTCCTGTCCTTCCTCATACTGCATCGTAAATACAGGAAGATAATTCTGATAATATCCCTGCCACCATGAAATATTTTCGAAGTCATTCTGTCTGCTTTCGCTGTTGATAACTAAAATAGCTCCATTTCCTACACTGCTTAAAATTCTTGCCACTGTAGAGTCAAAAGATTCTCCACGCTGTACTACAAATAAGGTTCCTTCATAATCCTCTGCTGCCATTACCACCGGCACTTCTGTATCCGGTGTTTCTGTTTTCACTTCTTCTGACGACGGATTTAACTCTGTTTCTGCAGCAGTTCCGATTTCCTGGTTTTCTTCTTCCTGGATTTCTGCATTTTCAGGCGATGTTAATTCTTCTTGAGATTTTGGGACTTCCAATTCCGTTGTCTCTGTTTGCGGAACTTCCGGTTCAGATTCTTCTGATTCTGGAATCTCTGTTTCTGTCACTGCCGGTTCTTCTGTTTCTTCTTTCAAGGAAGTTGTGGATACCTGATTCTGCAAAAAGTGCTCAAACTCAGCCTGTGTGCCTGTACCAAGTCCGCTTCCATCCACTGTAGGCAACAGTACCATTTTGTAATTGCCAAGTGCATCTGCTGTCAACGCATTAATCGTATACTTGCCATTTTCTTCTACTACCGTGTTGCTCCAGTCTGAACGGACTAATCTAAGCTGTGATTCTTTTCCATCATGATTAAGCGTTAACAATCGGTTTTCAGATGGAATCATTGCATTTGCCACAGTCAATGCCATCGGAGAAGTTCCCGGAGACCATAACGTATAAGAATTGCTTCCACTGTTTCCAGCACAGACAACAAATAAAACATCCGGGTTCTGAAGTGCAAGGCTGTTTAGTCCAAGATTCGTTCCGTGCGTTGCATCTGTTGCATTACTCCATCCTAATGACATACTGATAATCTTACAGCCGTCTGCTACAGCATCGCTCATAGCTGCCAAAATATCGTCGAGCTGACAACTGTTTTTTGAATTAATTGCTTTATAAGAAACCAGTGTTGCTTCTGGTGCAATTCCCTGTGCACTGATTCCTGTAGTATTTACACCCCTTGCTGCTATGGTTCCGGAAACATGCGTTCCGTGTCCCTGGTCATCCATTGGGTCATTAGCCGCATTTCCATTGTTAACATAGTTTCTTCCTACAAACTTTCCATTTAACAATTCTCCTGCTTTTGGTGTATTCCCATTTGGAAGCGTATCTGCAAATACATCCTGTAAATCCGGATGGTTGTAATCAATTCCTGTGTCAATGACGCCTACCGTCACACCACGGCCGGTCAGCCCCAGTTCTTCTGTATGAAGGTATGCCCGGCTGTCTGCCATTCCCTGAATATAGCGGGTGCTTCCATTTTCCAGCGCATACGATGCCGCACCATTTCCGGACTCTTCCGTAGTCTCAGCAGTTCCAAAATCTGCTTTACCATCAGGTGTAGTCACATTGTCATAGGTTTCATTTGGATATACTGCAAATACGCAGTCCAATTCAGCAATGTCATCTACATATGATTCCGGCAATGTTAAAGAAACACCGTTCATAACATCGTCATACTCATACTTTACAGAATAGTCAACACCTTCCAATGCTTCAAAAAATGTTTCTTTATCCTGTTCTTCTAATGCCTTCAATTTCTTCGTACTCTGTGATACCTGCTCACCGTTTGCATCCGCAACAGCTTCTACTAATGCCGCCGGCTGGTGTACAAATTCTACAATAACAGAAACTTGTTTATTCGTATCGTCCAGGGCATACTCGCCCTCAAAACCTACAAGTCCACTTTCCCTATTGCTTTGTGCCACTGCCTCTGCACTTTTATGCGCTTCAGATAAAGTATTCGAAGAAGTGTTTCCTACTTCACTTGCAAATGCACTGATCGTCATATGCGGGGTAATTAATGTTACCGCAAGCAATCCGCTGAATGCTGCACGAAACCATTTGTGTGTGTTACGTTTTCTTTTCATTTTCTCTCCTTTTCCTTTCTTAATTTTGCGCGAAGGAATTACAAAATTATATTTTTATCATTTTTCAGAAAAGTAATAAAATTGTTTTTCATTCGCATACATCTTTCCTTAATAATATAGTATTCACTTGATTATTTCAATGTTTAAATATAGTTTTTACTATATTTTTATTCAATTCGTCATATTATACAAAAAGAACAGAAAAATTGTATTTTCAAACACATTTTTCTGTCCTTTTTAAACAATACTATATTATTATCTATTCTTCCACTTTCACGGGATTATCTACACTGACCTTATGGTCATACCACACACCCTTCGTACCAATCAGTGCTAAATCAAACTTTTCATTTATTACCGAAATCGGAATATCAAATCCATGGACCTCTTCTGTTGTACCATCTGCATAGGTTACCGTATCTATGGTCGGCTCCAGCAAATCGGCTCCATCTTTTTTTGCATCATCCGTCGTTCCTACGAACAGATGAACAATATTCTTGGAAAGAAGGGTGACATGCATGGTCATCTTTCCGTCTTTCACAGTCAGAGTCCCTTTCCCATCACAGGTTTCATTTACACGGAACATGCCATTGTCTGTGTTAAATTCTGCTGTGTAGGTACCATCCTCCAGCACCGGTTCCGATTCAGACTCTCCTTCCTCAGAATCTTTTTCTACGGTTTCCGCAGATGTACCCGCTTTATCATTGCTTTTGCATCCTGTAAGCAGCATTCCTGCCATGAGAACTGCCATCAGCACAGTAAAGATTTTCTTTTTCAATGTTTCGCAATCCCCTTTTACAAATTTTATTGTGCATCCAAAACTGCTTTTACGTGTGATACATAGAGCTGCTGGATATCTGCGATTCCACCAAGACCTGCAATCTGTGTATCAATACTGTCAAATGCCTTAGACGCTTCAAACTGACTCTTCCATGAATCTTCATCATCGCCAGCCATATCATTGTTTGCATGGTCTCCTGCCACTACCATCAGTGGACGAAGTACTACTTTCTTGTATCCGGCATTTTTCACTGCTTCAATAACAGCTTCACATGCAGTCTCTTCCGGTTCGCCCTCTACAGTTCCGATAAATACATTCTTATAACCGAGGTTTTCCATCTGTGTCTGCATCTGTGAATAGCTGACTTTGGCTGTATGAGAAGTTCCGTGTCCCATGAATACAAAGGCTGTTCCGTCTTCTGCTGCCGCATCCAGGCTGTCATAGTTTGCAGTTTTTACAGCTTCTGCAGTAATTGCCTTGGCAACTGCTTCTTTATCTGCATTAATGACAGTTGCATCATTTCCTACTTCTCCAAGAAGAGGTTCTGCAATCTTTACAGATTCAAATTTATCTTTATAATTTTCCACTGCTTCTGTCAGTTCATCATATTCTGCCCCATGCATCAAATGAGTTGGCTGGACAATCAGATTCTTGACTCCATTATCTACTGCACGCTGTAAAGCCTGCTCCATATTATCCATCTTCTCATCATCACGGGCCTGTACATGATTAATAATAATCTGTGCGGTAAATGCTCTTCTTACAGACCAGTCCGGATATGCTGCCTGTAATGCTTTTTCGATACCACCGATGTCTTTTGCACGGCTGTCATTGAAGGATGTTCCAAAGCTTACTACCAGCAGTTCATTTTCACCGATATTATCTTCATTCAACGGGTCATCCTTTGATGCATCCCCGGTATCTCTTCCAAAGTAATCCGGGTCTGCATTGTCGCCCTCAACCAATTCCTTCTGAGCATCTGTCAGTGCATCCCATGCCTTCTTAGCTTCTGCGCACTGTTCATCGGTCTTATCTGTTCTTTCCTGCACATAAATGTCATCAATTAATTTTGCCACCTTATCTGCTGCCTCCTGGTCGCTCACCTCTGTGGTTTCTGACGTGCCGCCCTGTTCCTTTGTATCGTTCTTTCCACCACAGCCATTCAGCATAGATACGCTAAGGGCCGCTGTCAAACATAAAATAACCAGTTTCTTTTTCATTTTGCTTCCTCCTTGATTTCTTCTGGTTTTGCTTTATGTTCTGTTTTCATACAATTGCTTTGGACTTTGACTCATTCATACGTTTTATAACAGAAAATGTAATTTCTTGATATAAAAAATGCCCCTGTTCTCAGAACAAAGGCACGCAAAGAAGAAACTGTATGTAACAGCTCCTCATTTCTTTCGTACTGCCAGTTTCTCGTGGCATGAACCTTCCGTTCCTGTACTATGAAAGGCAGGTCTCCCGACTTACTGCTCAAGCGCACCCAATCCCCTTCCCGGTTTCCCAGTGGTTTCGATTGTTGCTTGCAAAATACGGTGACGAGTTCGCACAGGATTCACACCTGTTTCCCTTTTCACCAGTCAGAAATCATTCTGACTGACACCTTACATATTTATTTGATTGTATAAAAGTCATATAAAGCATTCTCATTCTAACATGATGATAAATAACTGTCAATTTTCTATTTTAGACGCAAGAAAATCTGATTACCTATCTCTACTCTCTTCTCACGTGCTGTTCGCACAATAATATTTTCATGGTTTTCCGTTTCAATATAATACTGACGGTAAAATCCAAGAAATTCTTCTTGTATGACGGTTCCTTTCACAATCCCTTCCGAAGAAAATTCAAGTTCTTCCGGACGACAGCAAATTTTTACTCCATCCGTACTCATAAACTGATTTGAGATTCCCAGAAAATCTCTTGCGAATGCATTCTGTGGATGTAAATACACATCCTCAGGTTTCCCAATCTG
The DNA here is from genome assembly GCA_934307065.1 of uncultured Bariatricus sp. Lineage (GTDB taxonomy): Bacteria > Bacillota > Clostridia > Lachnospirales > Lachnospiraceae > Allocoprococcus. The sequence continues at coordinate 6,808 of CAKRCD010000036.1, forward strand.
AACCAGTCTTCCTTCATCCATAATGGCAATCTGATCTCCTAAAACCATAGCCTCTTCCTGGTCATGCGTAACAAAAACCATGGTAATCTCATATTTCTTCTGAATTTCCCGTATTTCTTCCCGCATCTTCACACGCAGTTTCGCATCCAGATTACTTAACGGTTCATCCAAAAGCAATACTTTTGGCTTTGTAATCAGGGAACGCACTAAAGCTACCCTTTGTTGTTGTCCGCCAGATATTTCACCTATAGAGGCTCTGGCATATTCTTCCATATCAACAATCTTGAGATACTCCATTCCCATATCCATAGCGTCTTTTTTCCGAATACCCTGAAATTTCAATCCATAAATAACATTGTCCAATACACTCATATGCGGAAACAGCGCATAGGACTGAAAAACAGTAGAAACAGGTCGTTTCTCCGGTTCTAACGCAGTAATATCCTGACCATCCACCAAAATCTGTCCTTTGTCTGTCTTCAAAAAACCACTTATCATCTTCAAAGTAGTTGTTTTTCCACAGCCGGATGCCCCAAGCAGACATAAAAGTTCTCCTTTTGGCAAATCCAGAGATAAATCTTTGACAACTTCTTTTTCTCCAAAACTTTTACTTACGTTTTTCAGTTCTAAATACACGTTTTTTTCTACCTTTCCTTGTAACTATAAATGAAAACAACAGATTTACCGAAATAGTAATCACAATAATGAAACTTGCAATCATGGAACCCTCTGCATATTTTCCTGTATTAATGCAATCAAACAATGTAAATACGGCAATCTTCTGACTTGGCGTGATTAAGAAAATAACCGCACCTGCGGTCACCATAGCACTGGTAAAATTATTGATAAATCCAGTAGCAAATGCCTGTCTCAAATTCGGCATAATGACATCTTTCATCACCTGAAATCTTCTCGCTCCCAAATCTCTTGCTGCCATATCCAGTTCTGTACTAATCTGCATTAAAGAAGAAGATGCGGCCTTTGTCGTAATCGACATCTGCTTATAAATCATGTTCAAAATTACAATGAGTGCTGTTCCTGTCAATTTCAACGGCTCATGATTAAATGCCAGAATATATCCGATTCCAAAGCAGCTTCCCGGCAGCATATACGGCATAGTGATAATGAAATCCAAAAGCCCTCCAAAACGGATTTTTCTTCTGTCAATATAATAGGACAGTAAAATCCCAATCAAACTTCCTATGACTGCCACAATCAATGCATATTCCACACTTCGAATAAATGTATCCATATTGCGCTCCAGCAATGCATCCAGATACTCTGTGGTAAACTTTAATTTTCCACGCATATTTTTCGTAAAGCTATTCAAGAAAATCGAACCATAAACCAATGCCATCATGACATAAAATACTGCTGCCCCGAGCCATACAACTACGGCTGACAAGCCCTTTACGCGATACGAGTCTCCACTTTCCATGGTTTTATTGCTATTTCCACTGATTAATCGCTCATTCTTTTTCATCAAGTAGCGATATGCCGCAAATACAAGAATGGCCGGAATCAAAATCAGCACATTCAAAGCCGCGCTCTTATCGAGCCGCGAATATCCGATTACCTGCATATAAATTTCCGTAGAAACCGTCTCAAATCTGCCCCCGATTACCACCGGTGTCCCATAATCAGAAACGGAACGAATAAAAGATAAAAGAAAGCAGCTCAATAAAATCGGTCTCAAAAGCGGAACTACAATTCTCCAAAGCGTATAGCCGGAACCGGCTCCCAGGTCTGCCGATGCACTTACCAACGACATATCCACCTTTCGCAGCATTCCTATAATCATCAATGCATTTAAAGATGCAAAAAACAGGGTCTGCATCACAACCACACCAACCCAGCCATAGGGATTTATAGACAACCCTAAGACCCGTTTTGTGATTAAACCGTTTCTTCCAAACAGCTGAATATAAGCAAGTGAAGAAACAAATGGTGGCGAAACCATACTAATCAGCAATATGCTTTCCAGAATCTTACCGGCTTTATTTCCGGCCACCCATACACTAATCGCCACAAACAGCCCTAAAATTGTAGAGAAAAGGGCTGTCAGCAATCCAACAAAGGTGCTATTCTTCACTAGCTTCATATGCTCTGTAAAAATGCTTTGATACACTTCTGTTGTAAATCCTGCATCCCCAACAAAGCTTTGTTTAATCATACAAAGAAGCGGATATAAAATAAACACCAGCACTCCGGCTACAAGGACTGCCAATATAAAATAATCTAAAATATTATAAAAATGGGCATCATTGAATGATGCCCTTTTTTGTCTAGGTTCTTTATTCTTCACCTTTATCTCCCATTAATGTTTTCCATCTGTCAAGGATTTCTGTTCTCTTTGAACCAAACAGAGACAAGTCTTCTTTCATAAGCTGGCTCTGGTCAAAATTAAGTGTTAAACCTTTTAAGCTTGGTTTTACAAGAAGACAAGTATTATTATGGTCGATTTCAGCCATCATCTTCATGTTTTCATCATCAGAGAAGAACCACTCAATAAATGCCTTTGCTGCTTCTGTATTTTCCGCATTTGCAAATGCAGCAACACCTTCCGGAACATACGGCATTCCATCTGAAGGGTAAATAACTTCTACATCTGCCTGTTCTTTCAGCTGGTCTAAAGTTCCATTGATATAAGTAATACCGATACCAACTTCACCTGCTGCTGTCTTTGTGCTTGGGTCTGAACCACGTTTTGAATAGTAATCAACGTTCTTATTCAAAGCTTCGAAATATTCCCATCCTTTTTCTTCTCCTTTTGTCTGAAGAAGTGCGTTTACAACTGCATAATTTGTTCCGGAAATAGCCGGGTTAGACATCAAGACTTCGCCTTGGTATTCTTCTTTTGTAAGGTCATCCCAAGATTTTGGAGCTTCCAGTCCTTTTTCTTTTAAGATATCATTGTTTACAATAAATCCTACAACTGTAACACCTTTAGCGAACCAGTAATTATCGCTGTCTTTAAAATCATCTGCAAGTTCGTCCGCTGCATCAAACTCCACTTTTTCAAGTAAGTTGTTGGCTTTCGCATCCATGAATGCATCAATTCCACCCCCGAACCATAAATCTGCTGCAGGTGTTCCGCCTTCTGCTTTCAGTTTGGAAAGCACTTCTCCTGAAGACATAGAGATAAATTCCACTTTTGGACCTACTTCTTCTGTAAACTTCTCGAACAATGGTGTGTAAGCATCACCTGTTGTTACAACCTTAAGTGTACCTTCCAGTTTCTTTGTTTCCTCTTTCTGAGTGTCTTCCTGCTTTGTTGTAGTCTCTTCCTTCTTTGAGCTTCCACAAGCAGTCATTCCGACTGCCATAGATAATGCTAAGAAAAGAGCTGCAAACTTTTTCATATTTTTCATTGCATAATCCTCCCTTTCTATACAATCCGTCTGTATTGTATCATCAAAAAACTGTTTTTTCAAATTGATAACATCTATATGTGTTTATTTATCATGTATATCTATATATAGACTTCAAATCAGACATAGTCATTATTATGCCCTGTTTTTGTCGGAAATCAAGATTTTATGAATTATTTTGTTGACGAAACACCTCTTTTCGGGTTATTATAATTAGTACGAATTAAATCTGCTTTTTTATAATGTAAGAAAAAAACAGTGCCATGGGGAGGTATGAAACATGGATGATAAAATCTTGATTTTTAACCAGAAGCTGAATGAACTTTTAGCCTATGCAAAGAAAAAAAATAATATTTTGGAACAGCAGGAAGTCATTTCCTTCTTTTCAGATGTGGATTTCGATGCAGACAAGACCGATAACATCTATGAGTTTTTAGAGAAAAGTGGCATTGAGATTGTATATCCTGTCACTGAGCAGGAAGATATGGACTTGGACTTGGATTTAAGTCTGGATGATGATAATGTATCTGACGATGATATGGACATCGACCTTGATAAGATTGACTTATCTGTTCCAGAAGGAGTAGCGACAGATGACCCGGTTCGTATGTATTTGAAAGAAATCGGTAAGGTGCCACTTCTTTCGGCTGCCGAGGAGCAGGAATTGGCTGAACGAATTGCCAACGGAGACGAGGAAGCCAAGAAAAAGCTTGCCGAAGCAAACTTGCGCCTTGTTGTAAGTATTGCCAAGAGATACAACGGACGAGGTCTTTTGTTCCTTGATTTGATTCAGGAAGGAAATATTGGTCTTCTGAAAGCCGTAGATAAATTCGACTACAATAAGGGCTTCAAATTCAGTACATATGCTACATGGTGGATTCGACAGGCAATTACCCGTGCGATTGCAGACCAGTCCCGTACCATCCGTATTCCGGTACATATGGTAGAGACAATTAATAAGCTGATTCGCGTACAGCGTAATCTTCTTCAGGAACTGGGGCGTGAACCTCAGCCGGAAGAAATCGCCAAAGCAATGGACCTTCCCGTTGAACGTGTCCGTGAGATTCTGAAGGTGGCTCAGGAACCTGTTTCCTTAGAGACACCAATCGGTGAAGAAGATGACAGCCATTTAGGGGATTTCATTCAAGATGAAAATATGCCGGTTCCGGCAGATGCTGCTGCATTTACACTTTTAAAAGAGGAACTCGCTGCTGTCCTTGATACATTAACCGAAAGAGAACGTAAGGTATTAACATTACGTTTTGGCCTGGTTGATGGACATGCCAGAACATTGGAGGAAGTCGGAAAAGAGTTCGACGTAACACGTGAACGAATCCGTCAGATTGAAGCAAAGGCTCTGAGAAAGCTCAGACACCCAAGCAGAAGTAAACGACTGAAAGACTTCATGAGCTAAGAGAGAGAAAGATATAGAAGGCTGTTGGTTTAAACCAATGGCCTTTCTTTTGTTCCAGAGCATTTGATGTTCGAATGTAAATAATTTTACATTTTTTCACACATTTTTCAATAAAACATTTGACATTTTCTCCTTTATACAATATAATAACATCTGTTGCGGTTGTTCCGCCAATTAAATATATCGGGGTGTGGCTCAGCTTGGCTAGAGCGCCTGGTTTGGGACCAGGAGGTCGCAGGTTCGAATCCTGTCACCC
>CAKRCD010000037.1 GCA_934307065.1 uncultured Bariatricus sp.
GAATCCCTGGAACAGGGTAAGGTAGATGCCTGCTTACAGGATCTCGCCGGAGCTGCCTACTACGTTAAGACAACCGACGGCATCGAACTTTCAAGCAATACCGCCAATATTGTCGCAATCATGCTGAACTCGGGCGCATTTATTTCAGAAATCGTCCGTGGTGCATTGGAAAGCATCGACGTCGGACAGAAGGAAGCTGGTTTTTCACTGGGACTTACATACAGCCAGACGCTGGTCCATATCATCATACCGCAGGCATTCCGGATTGTCCTGCCTCCGTTGTTTAACCAGTTTATCACATCCGTGAAAGATACCGCTCTTTTATCCGTCATTGTAGTCAACGAGATTACAAAACAGATTAATAACTACACCGCGCTCAGCTTTAAGGTAATCGAGGGTTATACAACCGGAGCGATTTTCTATCTGGTGCTGATCTCCATTTTGATCCTGCTCCAGAAATATATCGAGAAAAAGCTTCGCGGAAAGCCAGAGCAGATCTTTACTGCCCCGCAGCATAAACGAACCAAAGCATTCTTATCAAGACTGCTGGCATCTGCGTAGACCCACTATCAAAAACATAAGTGTCGACAGCCGCTTCGCGATCAATAAGATTGCGGAGCGGCTGTTTTCTGCCATAGGAAACTTCGTTCTATGTGCCATGGCACATTCCTTCTTATAAATTCAGATTTCCCAGACTGGAAAGATAATGTTTGCATATATCCAGGAATTCCCTGTTTTTTTCAGCGAAAAAGCTGTTCTTCATCCATACATAGTTAATGAAGTTTTTGCTTTTAAAATCGTTAATAAAAATCTGGCTCATAACACCGAGATCCAGTTTTTTCTGTACGACAAACTTGTATACAAATGAGAGACCAACATTTTCAATGACAAGATTGTGAATGGTATTGATGGTTCCGACTTCTACAAAAGAGGCGAAATTATGTATGTCCTGATTGTAACCGTGAAGAATAGAACGCAGATTGAAATAGGATTTTGAACCTTCTTCTCTGAAAATCAACCGATAGGGATTTAATTCTTTAAAATCTACGGTTTTTCCGGCCAGCGGATGAGTGGGAGCGCAGATGCAGATGGTTTCAGACTCGAATAATTCGTGACATTCATATTCTTCCGGTGGACAGTAGGTATCCACAATACAAGCCTGGATTCTTCCGTTTGCTAATTGAACTAACAAGTCATCAGATTCTCCCATATAGATGCTGACCTTTTTTTCAGGGTATTTGTCCAGATATTTTCCCATTACTTTTGCAGCAAATGTTTCTCCGAATCCGGTCAGGGAACCTAGTTTGAAAACGTCAGGTTCGTTGATGGGGACAGAAAGCCGGTTTTTTATGATTTCTGAATCAGCCTGTACAGATTGGGCATATGAGCGGAGGAGACGTCCTTGATCGGTTAGGTGAAGTCTTTTTTTCTCATCATAATAAAATAGTTTTGTTCCGTAATACTGTTCCAGATATTTGATGTGCTGAGTTACGGCTGGTTGAGTCATATGAAGCTTTTCAGCGGTTTTGGTATAATTTTTCGTTTCACAGAGCTCTAAAAAGGTACTGAGTTTATAATTTAACACAGATATACTCTCTCCTTTCTGCGTGAATATCTGTATAAGGCGGTTTAGTGGGGGTTGGCTATATCAGATGTGAAATAACGCACATTTAGTAGCAAGAATGCCTTGGTATTCTTGAATTTGTAGACCAAAATTCAGACTAAAGTCGGTATAATACAGATTTATCACTTTATAAAATAACGTGATTTCATTTTATTTGATTTATGTGCTAAAATCAAGACAAATAAAAATATTTCTCGTGAATTTCAAAATAGTATACTTAAAATTATGAATGTTAGGGAAAGGAGGAACTATGGAATACCCGATTGGAATTGAGATGTCGAAGGACTATTTATCGTATGAGGTCAATAAGGCTGCGTACAAGTTGGTGCACGATGTTATGCTGGTGCAGCCGGGAGAGAACGTAGTAATTACCGGAGATACCTCTACGGATAAACGTGTACTGGAAGCTCTCATGAGTGCAGCTTATACCGTTGGAGCCAATCCGCTGCTTGTTTTCGCACCGACCAATTTAAATACCTATTCAGAACCGGCGGCTCCGCTTGGAAATGCAGTTGCTGTTTCAGATGTCTGGATTGAGTTATCATACGGTTCCATCTTCCTGAGTGATGCATGGAAGAGAGCAATTGATTTTGGCTGCCGTTACATTAATCTTACCGGTATGGATGCAACCATGATCGTGAATTGTATCGGAAGAGTCGATGTTAACAAGGTAGTAGAGCTGGGAGAGGCTTTAAAGGCTAAATTAGAGGCAGGAAACGATATTATCATTAAAGATAATAATGGAACTTATTTAACAGCCCAAAATGAGGGAAGAAAAGTTCGTCACTCCGGTCAGCTGGCAACCTTTAAGGGGTATCCGTTCATGATGGCTGGCCAGATTAGCTGGTGTCCAATAGAGGAAACGATTAATGGAACCCTTGTATTCGATGCTGCGATTTTCCCGCCGACCGACATGGGTGCAATTTCTGAAAATGTGAAACTCACCTTGGAAAATGGACGTGTAACTAAGATTGAAGGCGGAAAAGAGGCCGAACGTTTCAGCGCATGGCTGCATTCGTTCAACGATCCGAATATGTTCCGTTTGGCACACTATTCACTCGGATTCAATCCGGGCGTTATGAAACCAACCGGACGTATCGTAGAAGATGAACGAATTTTTGGATGCATGGAATTTGGTATTGGAAGTCAGGGTAAAATGATTCGCGGAAGCTACTGGACAGCAGCTTCTCACACAGACGGTGTAGTATCGAAACCTACAATTATCGTAGATGGCGTGACAATTGAGGAAAACGGAAAATATGTGGATCCGCAACTTGCTGAAATCTGCAAGCAGATGGGAGTTGAAGGATATTAATCCATAGTCGTTAACCTTATAACAGAGGAAAGGAGGAAGTTTATGAATAAAAAACACCCATCCGCATGGGATCCGGCCATTATGTTGTTAAATATTTTAGTTTCTGTGATTGGTTCAATCATTGGTCTCGAGTTAATTGCCAGATTGGGAATCAGTACAAACACATCTATCATCGGTGCACTGTTTGCAATTATTATTGCCAGAATTCCGTTGAAGATGTTCCAGAAATATAAAGATATTAATAGCCAGAACCTTGTTCAGACAGCTATGTCAGGTGCAACGTTCGCTGCTTCAAACGGTATTTTCTTATCCATCGGTATTCCTTATCTGTTAGGAAGACATGATCTGGTTATTCCAATGCTGGTAGGTGCTTCATTAGCAGTAATCATTGATGCAACGATTCTTTATAAGGTGTTTGATACAGAGATGTTCCCGGCAAAGGAAGCATGGGCACCCGGTATTGCAGCAGCAGAGGCTATGCTGGCAGTTGCTGAAAAAGGAAAGAACTCCGTTATCCTTATGATTGGTATGGTTGGCGGAATCGTTGGAAAGATTTTTGGTATTCCGACCGATATCCTGGGTGTAGGCTGGATTGGAAATATGTGGGCTCTTGGTGCATTTGGCGTGGGCCTTCTGATTTCCGAATACACTCCGAAATTCTTCAACATCAAACTTGGTGATTATTATGTACCTCATGGTGTCATGATTGGTGCCGGATTCGTTGCTCTTATCCAAATGATTCTGATTCTTCAGAAAAAGAGCAAGAAAGAAAAAGAAGCGGCAGCAGCTGAGGCTGCAACTGGAAAGGTAGAAAAGAAAGAATTTACCAGAAGCTTAAAGAGCATGAAGTTCTCCCTTGCAGAAGGTTTTGGCGCATATATTCTGGTATCCATTGTTATGGCAGTTATGTGTGGATTTTCGGCAGATATGAGTGCTGGAATGTTCGTATGGTGGATTATCTTTGCAGCCCTTTCTGCAATCATTTCCGAGTTAATTGTTGGTATCTCCGCCATGCACTCCGGATGGTTCCCGGCATTTGCAACAGCTTTCATTTTCCTGATTCTTGGAATGCTGTTTGGATTCCCACCGGCACAGCTGGCAATCCTGGTTGGCTTTACTTCTGCAACCGGACCGGCCTTTGCTGATATGGCATATGACCTGAAATCTGGTTATATTGTCAGAGGCAACGGTGAAGATGTTCCGTTTGAGATGGAAGGAAGAAGACAGCAATATATTGCAAAAATGGTCAGTGCTGTAATTGCAATTCTGGTTGTTCTCTTTACTTACAAAGCATATTTTGAAAAAGGAATGCTCGCACCGGTTGATGCTGTATATGTGGCAACTATTGATGCAGGAACTAATATGGCAGTAGCAAAAAACCTGGTTATCTGGGCTATCCCGGGAGCACTTCTTCAGGCAATCGGCGGTTCAAGCCGTCAGTTAGGTGTTTTATTTGCGACCGGTCTTCTGATTGCTTCTCCGATGGCTGGTATTACAGTAATGGTTGGTCTTTTGATTCGTTACATTGTAGTTAAGAAATATGGTGATCTTGGACAGAGTAAACTGTATATTCTGGGTGCAGGATTCATTACCGGTGCCGCCCTGTACAGCTTCTTCAGCTCCACGATGAACCTTGGAAAGAAACTTAATAAATAAAAAAATATATTATAGGAGGAACTTATTATGGAATATCCAGTTGGCGTAGAAATGTCAAACACTTACTTATCATTTGAAGTAACAAGTGCTGCTTTAAAACTGGTACGTGATTTCATGCTTGTAAAAGAGGGTGAAAATGTAGTTATCACCGCTGATACATCTGCAGATTTCCGTGTGGTTGAGGCGGTTGCAGGTGCAGCATATTCAGTTGGTGCAAATCCGGTTATTATTCACTATCCGACTTCCGGAAAAGCGTATGAAGAACCGATTCGCCCGGTTGCAGATGCAGTAGTGCATGCAGATGTATGGATTGAGTTAGCATACTATTGCTCTATGCATACTCCTTGCTTTAGAAAAGCAATGGAGAATGGTGCAAGATTTACTTGCTTAAATGGTATGGATGTTATCATGCTGGTAAATACGGTTGGCCGTGTTGACTATGATGTCCTGATTGAATTTGGTGAGTATCTGACAGATAAAGTTCATCGCTCAAATGAAGTAATTGTTACGGATAAGAATGGAACAAATTTAGTTGGCTACAATCAGGGACGCGGCGTTAAACATTCTGGACAGAGAGCAATCAAGAAGGGCTATCCGGTTATGTTAGGCGGTCAGGTAAGCTGGTGTCCGGTAGAGGAGACTATCAATGGTAAATTAATTTTTGATTCTGCTCTGTTCCCACCGGATACATTAGGTCTTCTTAACAGCAATGTAGAGCTGACCCTGGAAAAAGGTGTTGTAACAAAAATAGAAGGCGGAAAAGATGCTGCTATCTTCGAAAAATGGCTGAGTAAATTTAATGACCCGAATATGTTCCGTCTGGCTCATTATTCCATCGGCTTTAACCCGGGCGTAACCAAACCTACCGGACGTATTGTTGAGGATGAGAGACTCTTTGGATGTATCGAGATGGGTATCGGAAGTCAGGGAGCCAGCTTAATGGGAGCTTGCTGGGATGCTGCTGCTCATACAGATGGTATTGTTTCTAAACCGACGATTCTTCTGGATGGCTATAAGCTGGAAGAAAACGGAATCTATGTAGATCCGGAAGCAAGAAAATTCTGTAAAGCACTTGGCGTTGAAGGATATTAATCATTACAATGGTAGTAAACATACCTAAATAATACCTCTAATTGGGAAAGGGCGCTGTCAGAATTGTCAGCGCCCTATTATCTCAAAAGCATTTATCCTAAATTTTCGTATCAAATTGTATGTACGGGGAGATTATATTTATGGAAAGACAATCTAAAAATGAAAAGCTGCTTCAATATTTTAAAGATATCTGCCGTATTCCGAGACAAACCGGTGACGAGGAAGCGATCAGCCAGTATCTGCTCGATTTTGCAAAAGCCAGAGGCCTGCAGGCAGAACGGGATGCCCATCATAATGTGCTGATTCGGAAACCGTCAACGATTCCTGGATATAAGGGACCAACGGTTATTGTGCAGGGTCATATGGACATTGTCTATGAAAAGGGCGCAGATAGCACTCATAAGTACGAAGATGGTATCCATGTTGTGGAAGAAGATGGCTATTTGAAATCAGCGGATGGAACCTCTCTTGGCGCTGATAACGGACTGGCAGTTGCTTATGCAATGGATTTGCTGGATCGAAATGATCTGCCGCTTCCGGCCCTGGAGATTTTAATTACTTCCAGTGAAGAAGTGGGACTAGAGGGAGTTAAGCATCTGGAACTTACAGATGTCAAAGGAAGCTATCTGATTAATTTGGATGCAGAAGAAGAAGGTGTTTTCTTTACAAGCTGTGCAGGAGGAGTCAGAACCGATCTTTCTCTTCCGCTGAAATATACGGGCTCAACGGAAGATATTACATATACATTAACATTATGTGGATTAAACGGAGGACATTCGGGTCTGGATATAGCTCTTGGAAAAGCAAATGCAATTCAGCTTGTGGGAAGAATTCTTTATCATATTGCTCCATTTGCACGTATTTCTTCGCTGGATGCGCCTGGAAAAGCAAATGCAATTGCATCTAAGGGAACGATTGTTATGCACACATCAAGCCAGGACGAAGAGGCATTATTAAAAGAACTCTCTAAACTGGAAGAAATGCTGAAAGCACAGTTTTCTGAAACAGAAAACCTGTCATTCCGCCTGGAGAAGGAAGAGCAGAAAAAAGAGGTAAATGTGTTTACTGAGGAAACAATGAATTCAATTATCGAGGCAATTACGTTTCTTCCATGCGGCATTATCAGCCGGACCAGAGCAAATGTGGAAATGGTACAGACATCCTCTAATATAGGCAGCATGACGATTCAGGATGGAACACTTGAATTCCTGTGTTCCGGAAGAAGCTCTGTGAAATTAGAAAAAGCACAGTTAAAAGAAAAAATGCAGATATTATCGAAGGCACTGGGAATGAACTGCACCTTCCATGGTGATTATCCGCAGTGGGAATATCGTAAAGAATCTAAACTTCGTGATATTTGTGCGAAGACATACCGTGAGTATTCTGGAAAAGATGCTGTTTTCACAGGAATTCATGCCGGAATTGAATGTGGATATCTGGCAGAAAAACTGGGAGAGCATATCGATATGATTTCCTGTGGGGCAAATCTTTATGATGTTCATACACCGCATGAAAAAGCAGATGTGGAATCTTTCTATCGGATGGAAGAAGTAATTATTGCGATCCTTCAGGAGATTGCAAAAGCTTAGTGTTTAGCACAATATAATATATTAAAGCCCCGGAATCAAAACTCCGGGGCTTTTACTATATTTTTATATCTAAATGACGATAGACTGGAATTCAGACTATAGTCGGTATAATGCAGATTTATTACTTTATAAAATAATATGATTTTATTTCGTCTGATTTGCGTGATAAAATCAAGAAAAGAAACGTAATTTCGTGAGTAAGTATGAAAATGAAAGGAGAAAAGAATCGAATATTTGGATTAAATTGAAAAAAAGTAAGTTTAAAAAGGAGGGCATATGTTAAAGCTAGGAATTATTCAATTATCTATCCAGGAAGGAAATATCGAAAAAAACTGTGCTCATATAGAAGAACTTGTTAGAAACCATTCTTCTGACGACATAGATCTTCTTTGCTTTCCGGAACTTTGTGTCAGCGGATACAATTTTGAAAAGGCCATAATTTCAGATAGGGAAGCACTTTTTTTCTCAGAGCTTGCCAGTAAATATAAGATAGCAATCATGGCCGGAATTAATAAAAAAGAGGGAAACCAGCATTATGATGTTGCCTGTATTTGGGATGAAACAGGAACACTTTTGGGAGAGTACAAAAAAATTCATTTATGGGATAAGGAAAATGATTTTTTTGCGAAAGGAGAAGAGCTGGTTACGGTTTCGTTTAAAGGCTGGACAATTGGATTGTTAATTTGTGCGGATTTTGGATTCTCAGAATTGGCAAAATCTTTAGCATTAAAAAAGAACGCAGATGTGATTATGTATCCGAGCGCGTGGAATCCGGGTTGGGATTACCTGTTTTCCGGATGTAGCAGTATAAGAGCAGCAGAAAATCAGGTTTATACGGTTGGATTAAACAGGGCATCCGGGGACGTGGAGTATTGTGGTAATACAACTGTTTCGAATCCGGATGGAACAACGCTTGCCAGATTATGCACATCAGAAGAATCCTACACACGTGTTGTGCTCAAAAAGGAATGTTTGGAGAAAGCGAAAGAAACCATCCCATGGAGATTAATGAGACGTGAAGAAGTTTATAACAAAATATAGGAAGGAGATTGTATGGGAAAAGAATTAGAAAAAGAAAAAACGGTGATTATAGATGATCCGATGACCCCGGTACCGCTAAATCAACGGCAGCATTGGACAGCACCGGCATTTATTTTCGGAGGCCTTGAATTCAGTGTCACCTTGTTGATGATAGGTTCTACATTAATAGGCGCATTTGGCTTAAAAGGAATCATACCGGTTGTACTGTTCACTTTCATATGCTTAACATGGGTAGGAAATGCTATCAGTGGATATATGGGAGCCAAAACAGGTCTTTCCTCTTCCGTAATTGCAAAACAAGGATTTGGCGACAAACAGGCAAAATTTATTATCGCACTAGTTATCGGTGTTATCAGTATGGGCTGGTGGGCCGTTCAGACATCGGTAACAGGCAATGCGTTTTGTGCAGTTTTGGGAATTGACTATACAGTTAATCGAACTGCCTGGATGATTACCACCATTGTCGCAGGAATATTGTTCGCAATTCCTTCTGTTATTGGATATTCATCTATGAAATGGACGGATTATTTTGCGGTTCCTGGTGGAATCCTTCTGTGCATTGTTGGTATTTACCTGGCATTAAAGAACATTGGATGGTCGAACATTATTAGTTACGAAGGAAGCGGTGAGATTTCATTTGCTGCCGGTGTGACGATGATACTTGGCATGAATGTATCGCAGTTTGTTATTTCTGCTGATTATACAAGATATGCAAAACCGTGTTGGAAGGATAATATTTTAATACCGATTGGAATTGTTGCAATTGGTATTCCGCTTCTTTTTATTGGTGCCATCATGGGAGCAGGAAATGGAACTGCAGATATTGTTGCAGTTATGGAAAACTTAGGATTTCCTATCTGGGGATTTATTGTTCTTTGGCTTGCTGCCTGGACCAGTCAGCTTGTAAATAACTATACAATGGGACTTTCTTTCTCCAATATGCTGAATATAAAAACAAATAAAGGAAGAGCGATTGTAACGGCCGCAGGTACATTTTTATCACTTCTTCTTTGCTTTACGGGTATTCTGGAAAATTTACAGAAACTGCTTAGCCTGGCTGCTCTTCTTTATCCGGCCATTGCAGGGGTTATGTTTGTTGATTTCTTCCTCAGAAAGGGAGTGTGGGAAGATAAGCAGGGATGGAATTTTATGGCTACAATTGCAATGATTGTGGGAATTGCAGTTGGCTACATTACAACCTATATTGTAGTAATTGGAATTCCGCCGGCACAATCTCTGATTATAACCGGTATTACCTATTATGTAATAATGAAGGTGAAGGCAAAGGTAGCACCTGATAAATTTACAGAGGGAATTAATTAAGTTAAGATATGCAATAGAAGTATGAAAAGCTTATACATACCCACGTGCGGCAGTACCCGAACCAGGCTGCTGCACGCATTTTATAAAAGGAGGAGATCTGTATGCGACTGGAAGAACATCCTGTCCTGGATTTTGACCG
>CAKRCD010000038.1 GCA_934307065.1 uncultured Bariatricus sp.
GTACTCATTATCGCCATCATGATACTGATGATATCCCAGCAATATTTCCGGTAGATTTTCCCCACCTGATAACCAATCCCGATTTTCACTTTCATAAAACTGGAATTACTCGTTTTGATTCTTAAAATTGCTCATAATGAACTTTATTCATATCGAAGTCTGTCTCTGCGTATCCTATTTTGT
This sequence comes from uncultured Bariatricus sp., assembly GCA_934307065.1. Lineage (GTDB taxonomy): Bacteria > Bacillota > Clostridia > Lachnospirales > Lachnospiraceae > Allocoprococcus. Next base: position 184 of record CAKRCD010000038.1, read on the forward strand.
TTTCTGCTTTACTACCGATGGCAACCAGATTCAGGACTGCATAATCTTCTGGAACTCCAAGCAACTCTCTGATTTCTTCATCGGATGACATTCTATTTCCGTTTCTATTACGAATATGAACCCAACAAGCTCCAAGCCCATACTGCTCAGCAGCAAGCAAAATGTACGAAGAAGCGATAGCTCCATCTTCAATCCAAAATTCACCACGCTCCAGTTTTACCATAACCACGATAACAGCACCAGCACCGATAATCTGTTTTCCACCCATGCTTTTACAAGCCGCCACTTTCTCTATGCGTTCTTTATCCTGCACTACAACAAACTCTACCGAACGATGTCCAAAAGAGGATGGCGCAGTCAGTGCTACTTTCATTTTTTCAGTCTCGCAAAATCCCCAGTTTTATATCTCTGTCCCCGCAAATGAAATATTTATCTTAATCCTCAGGGTTATCTATCGTATAAATAATACAGGCAATCCCATCAATCATCGAAAATAAAATAGCTCCACCCATTGCCTCATCCATAGCTGCTCCAAGGAAAATCCTACAATTCCTGCAATAACCATAGTGATAACAGATATTACAGTTCTAAACTTTTTCATGTTTCTATACCTCCATCAATACACCTTTTTATCTGTTATTATTTACAGTCTACCAATACCATCCGGCATTCCGTGCACGCCCACGCTTTTGTACGGTTATTCGTAATTCCATTTCCAACCGGTATTCTGATTGCTCCATTTCTTTCCGCACCTTTTATTGTCATGAAATTACATATTTTACTCTGAAAATATGTGTTATCCGCCCAGAACAGTTCACCCCTTTGGATTGGACCAAGAGCTCCAATCTGCATTTCTTTTCCACATTTTGGACATATCGTATTATTTCCGTTCTCCTTATACATTTTGTTTCTTATTTGTATCATAACACAAAAACAGTGGTATAAGATATCTTTTCTTGATATCCCATATCACTGTTTCTTTACTGTTTTCTTTCCAGACTAAGCATATAACACTGGTAAGTCAGATAACCAATTGCTGTAATTGCAATCAGAAGATATGCTACATTTTCTTTTAAACTTCTCAAATAGAGTGTAAAAAGAACAAAACCAATCGTTTGAATCACGATTTTAAATCGTTTATCTTCAAGTTTTCCCATTTTAAACAGACAATAACGGATTCCTATTATTGTCGGGGAAAATATCATTGCAATGGCAAACAAAAATATGTGCTGTTTATTCGCAGTCAGTTTTTGTAATATTTTCTTCTCCTCATTATTAATTTCCAAACATTGATACAATAAACTTAGTGATGCTTCGTCAGGTATACTTTTTCCCAACTCCCACTTTGAAATGGTCTGCCGGGTAACATAGACAGAATCTGCCAGTTGCTGCTGCGTCATTCCCTTTTTGATTCTGGCTTCTTTTATTATTTCTGAAATTTCCATAATTCCTCCATTATCTGCTATTGGTATCCCGAATACTACCTATAGCTACAGCAACACACATGAAAAGAAAACTCATATTCCATTTCTGCCTGACTAATAATACATAAATACACAAGAAAACAAAAGTTGCAAAAGTAACCCATTTAAATGCTTTTGGATGAAGCTTTGATATTTTTATAATGTATCTTCCAATTGGTACAAGCAGCAATCCAAGCAGTCCCAATAATCCAAAAGTAAGCAATCCACAAATAAACTTTCTATTTTTTCCCATCCGTTTTAACATAATCAGAACCTCCTGTATTTTATATTAGGAGGTCTGCCTGCGAAAGTCACGCAACGCATACCATATACCGCGCAACAACCAGATTATATATGTAAAACACTATTTGTTAAATGCTCTTTACTCTTGCGACTCATCTATTGCTGTAAAATAGATATCACTTCCACTTTTCTTCATTATGACTCCATAATTAGAAATCTCTCCATTTTCTGTCTCAATCTGAAAAGAAACTTTTCCTTCGCCCAGATAGGTAAAACCAACGTCATCCGCAGTTTTTACAGGAAAACCACACTGCTGTTTATTACCTTCTTCATCGAAAAATGCTACATTTGTTGTTTTCTCATCTTCGTTCCAATAAAGAACTGTTCCGATAAAATCATAGGCTTTATCTTCCATCAATGCATAATCAATGTAATCCATTCCATCCTCTTTCATATTGTCAAACATAGAAATAATATCTTGCTCAGACCAGTCCTCTTTCTTTGTTTGCGTTGTCTCTTTCACTTCTGTTTCCTTCACACCGGATTTCGCTGTCTGCTTTGCTCCACATCCCACCACCACCAAAAAAAGCACACACCCAATCATCAACATCATTTTCTTTTTCATCCCAGCCTCCTGATTCGTTTTTTTCATCATAACATAAAACAGCGATACAAGATATCTTTTCTTGATATCCTACATCGCTATCTGTTTACAAACTAATTCCTCTGTATCTTTTCATATCCATTTCCGGTTTCAACTCAGAAAGCCTTGCCAGCGCAGGTTGAAAACAAATTAAATCCTATCTAAAATGAGTAATCTCAGTGATTACTCTTTTCTCGTTGCCAGATATCTTTTTATTAAAAATGAACAAAAGTATGGAAATGTACAAATTCTTTCTTCAATTCCAATATTACTGTCTGCCAGCTTTATTCCCCAATGAATATCACTATACGAATCATTGGATATTAATTGCCGCAATGACTTCGAACGATTATTGTTCGATCTCACTTCTACCGGTACTAATTCATCTTTTGTTCTCACAAAAAAATCTTCTTCCAGTGTTGCATTATCTTTTTTGTAATAATATAATCCAAGACCTTGCTTTACAAAGGCCTCTGCCACAAAATTCTCATACAACGCCCCTTTATAAACTCCCAGATTCTTATTTGCACGAAGATCCTCCTGCGCTTCTTCATCTAATGAAGCAATCAACAACCCGGTATCTGGATAATATATTTTAAATTTAGAATCATCATAATTGCCTTTTAGCGGAAGCTCTGGATAATTCATGCAATAACACACGGATATCACTCCCGCATCTTCAAGCCATGTTATACAGCCCGTATATTCTCGACTTCTCGCTTTCTTATCAATCTTACTTAATTGAAATTTTTTATTTTCCTTCGCAAGCTGAATCGGAACATTTCGATAAACACTTACAATTTTGGTCTGATCCAAACCTTCTGCATATTTGCGAATATCTTCTTCATAGTCCATTTGAATCTGTTTCTGTACTTCTAATGTACCTGAAAATGTATTCGTCTCTATATACAATTTTACCACTGCAGGCATTCCGCCAAGTACGCAATAATCTAAAAACAAATTTTTATAAACCTGCATTTCTGTATCCGAAAATGGTATTCCGCCCTGCATATGTTTAAGCAAATCTTCAATGTGTGCTTCCGAATAACCTTTTGCCCACAAAAATTCCTCAAAATCCATAGAAAACATTTCATAGTCTGTCTTGTAACCCACACTGTTGCTATGAATCTTCTTATAATTAATACCTAACAAAGAGCCGCTGCATATGACATCAAATCTGCCATCTATTTTAAATGACTTTAAAGATGTTGCCACATCGGGAAACTCCTGCAGTTCGTCGAATATAATCAAAGTTTCATTCGCAATAAATTGTTTTGACGGATCTATCAGAGAAATATTTTTAATAATACTCTCCACATCATATCCATCACTCAAAATTGTTTTATACTTTGATTCTAAGACAAAATTTATATTAATAATATTTTTGTAAGTTTGTTCAGCAAAATGTTTGATTGACTCTGTTTTTCCAATCTGTCTCGCACCCTTGATAATTAATGGCAGCCTGTTTTCTGTTTTTTTCCATTCACTCAAATATGTGTCTATCTTTCTTTTCAAATACATAGAAATCACCTTCCATTTTAAAAATATCATGTTTTACACGATATTGTCAATCCAGTTATCACGTTTTATGAGTGAATTATTTCCATTTTCTCACGTTTTAATAGCGAATTTTGTCATTTTTTACACGTTTTTAACCAATCATTCTCTATACTTCTCGTCCATTTCCATACCAAACGGAACGTTGGGTTTTACCTTTATGCGTGTGTAAATCCAGTTTCATGTTCCCTTTTCCTCCAAATTTATTAGTATCGTGCCATAAAAATAACGGCACTGTACATCACTTCAGCAATATACAATACCGTTATTTTGAATTCGATGGACTAGACGAGAGTCGAACTCGTGTCCGAAGGAAAATTCCCTGTCCTTCTACGAGTGTAGTTTGTTCTTTGACATTCCCTCTGCGTTCCGAAAACAAACACCCTGAACGTTTCAGTAGCTTCATAATACGCCCACTGCCTCAAAGCTTTGACAGTGTCGTTTCTCACATAGTCGAAGCCGGGATTCTAAGGTATGAGTGCCCTAGAGCCGACTGCTGCCACTAGGCAGCGTATGCTAAATTATCTTCAGCGTTTAATTTTAATTTGGCCATTTGACGCATTACCATACGACTCGCTTCTCCAGCTGCAGATCCCCCGTCGAAACCTTTACTAGCCCTGAGCAATGTTTATTATATGCTATTCATCTTCCTTATGTCAAGCACCTTGCATTTGTTTTCGTCTCTCTAAAACAACAATATTAAGAAAGAATATCTTCCTGATGTAACCTTCCATTACCAAACCTCTCTTCCAACAGGTTCTCCCCAATCGTATTCGCCATCTAGCAGCAATTTTCCGTCAAATTCTGCTGCTCTTTCTTCCAAAGTTTTATGCCTAAATAATTCAAATTTATTCAATTTCAGTGGATATTCTTCCTCTAACATTTTTCTCTCCCTCTAACTGAAATTCCGCACTTTAAATTCCCGTTCTGCCTCACGCTTCTGGTCTTTCTTTGCAATATCATCCCGCTTGTCATACAATTTCTTACCTTTGGCAAGGCCGATTTCCACCTTTACCAGACCACCATGGAAATATACCTTAAGCGGAACCACTGCCATTCCTTTTTCCTTGGTCTTTCCAAGAATTTTCTGAATCTCAGAACGATGAAGCAGCAGTTTACGCACCCGGAGCGGGTCTTTATTAAAAAGATTTCCCTTTTCATAAGGGCTGATATTCATACCATAAATGAATACTTCTCCATCTTCAATCCGTATAAATGCTTCCTTGATACTGCACTTTCCCATACGCAGAGATTTTACTTCTGTCCCCGCCAGAGAAATCCCTGCTTCATAAGTATCTAAAATAAAATAATCATGGTAAGCTTTTTTATTATTCGCAATCAGCTTTTCCTGTTTCTTTTCCATCTGACGCATTCCTTTCCTTTACCAGTTCAAAATCTATTGTCCGTGCTATTATATCACATCCTATGACGCGAACCCACACTTTTTGTCCAAGTGTAAATGTTTTTCTTGTATGTTCTCCAATCATCATATATCTCTGTTCATCATAATCGTAATGGTCATCCTTCATATTTACTACGTGAACAAGCCCTTCCACCGTATTTGGAAGTTCTACATATACACCCCACTTGGTAATTCCAGAAATAACACCTTCAAATTCTTCTCCCAGGAACTGTTTCATATACTGTACTTTCTTAAGTTTCACAGTCTCACGCTCTGCTTCGTCCGCTCTCCGCTCCAGAGAGCTTGCCTGCGTTGTCACTTCCGGAAGAATCTGTTCATAGTGCATCCGTCTGTTTTCATTCATCCTGCCGCGAAGATTCTCTTTGATAATACGGTGAATCTGTAAATCCGGATAACGTCTGATCGGAGAGGTAAAATGGGTATAATACTTGGTTGCCAGTCCAAAATGCCCTTCATTTTCCGGTGTATATCGTGCCTGCTTCATAGAGCGCAGGGTCAGTCTGGAAATCATAGCTTCTTCCTGGGTTCCCTCGATACGGTCAAGTAGCTTCTGCACTTCCTTTGGGCGAATCTCCTGTCCTTTCGGAGCATGGATGGAATATCCAAAATTCTGGATAAATGTCAGCAGCTTCCGCATTTTTTCTTCATCCGGTGCTTCATGGACACGATATACAAACGGAATCTCCTGCCAAAAATAATCCTCCGCAACAGTTTCATTTGCAAGCAGCATAAAATCTTCTATCATTTTCGTTGCCACATTTCGCTCATAAGCCTTAATTTCCTGCGGAACTCCCTGTTCATCCAGAATCATTTTCGCTTCTGGGAAATCAAAATCAATGGCACCGCGTTTATGTCTCTTTTCCCTTAAAATAGCAGAAAGCTCCGCCATGTCCTCAAACATAGGAATAAGCTTTTCATATCGAGCACATTCTGCCTCATCCTTATCCTCCAGGATTTTCTTCACACTGGTATAGCTCATACGTTCATCCACACACACAACCGTTTCTGCGATTTCGTGGTCAATGACATTTCCCTTGGAATCTATGGTCATAATACAGCTTAATGCCAGTCTGTCCTCCCCTGCATTTAATGAGCACATTCCATTGGACAGGACATGCGGCAGCATCGGAATCACACGGTCTGCCAGATATACACTGGTGCCACGCTTCAATGCTTCTCTGTCCAGGGCACTGTTTTCCTGCACGTAATTCGTAACATCCGCAATATGCACTCCAAGAATGTAATGGTCTTTCTCCTTGGTAAGGGTAATGGCGTCATCCAGATCCTTTGCATCTTCTCCGTCAATCGTGACCGTCTGCCAGCTTCGCACATCTTTTCTGCCTGCCATGTCCGCTCCGCTTACAGGTGTAGCAACACGTTCTGCCTGATTCAGAACCTTTTCCGGGAATTCAAGTGGCAGATCATAGCCTTTCACAATCGACAAAATATCCACTCCCGGGTCATTTACATGTCCTAAAATTTCTACCACTTTTCCCTCTGGTTTCTTCTTATCACTTCCATAAGAGGTCAGTTCCACCACAACTTTGCTTCCGGTCACAGCTCCCTTGGATCGCTCTGCCGGCACAAAAATATCCTGCAGATAGCGGGCATTATCCGGAATCACAAATCCGAAATTCCTTCTTGCCTGATAATAGCCGACCAGTCTCTGCGTTCCACGCTTCACTATCTTCAGAATCTTTCCTTCTTTTCTCTTGCCCTGCGGTGCGCGGGTAATGGTAATTTCTACCTCATCACCTTGCATGGCACCGCCAATATCTTCTTCTGCAATGTAAATGTCTTCCGATTCTCCTTCAATCGTCACAAAACCGAATCCTTTCATATGAGCCTGAAAAATTCCAGTCAAACGTCTTGCCTCGCCCTTGACATACTTGCCCTTCTGGGTAACATGAACCTTTCCTTCTTCTTCCAGACTGTCAAGAACTGCTTTCAGTTCTCCCCTTGCTTCCTTTGGAACTTGCAATAACATGGCAAGCTCCTTTAACTTCATAGGCACATAGAATTCATCGCAGATAAATTCATAAATTACCTTTTTTCTCTTTTCAAATATATCATTCATTCGTTTCTCCCCTGTCTTTTACACACAATTCACATCCACTACTCACTACTGCTTCCATCTCGTCATGCACATGTACCTTGAAGCAAGCTTCTCGGTCGTGGGGCTGCGCCCCATATTTCAAGATAGCACATACCCCATCTGCAGAACTGCACATCGTATGTTCTATCCTGAAATGCATGGCTTAATCCCTTCACGAAAAAAAACACTCTATATTATCTATAGAGTGTTCCCATTTTCAATCGTTTACTATGCGAATACTTTCAAATTCAGGACTACAGCCAGTACAATGAAAAGAATTGCTAAAAACTTTGTTGATTTTACAAGTGCGCCTTCCATTGAACGTCCTTTGTTCTGTCCCCAATAACTGTCAGCTCCACCGGCAATTGTTCCAAGTCCTGCTGACTTTCCTTCCTGAAGTAAGATGATTGCTGTTAATGCGATACAATCTATTGCAAAAATAATTAAAAGAACTGTCTTTAAAATTTCCATTTATTTACACCTCCTGAAAATAAGCAAACTAATCATATCACAACTTGCGTGCTTTCGCAAGTTATTTTTATGACAGCCAAATAATCGAGTAGGAGGGAAAATTAAATAAATTTTCCCGACCTCTCACACCACCGTGCGTACCGTTCGGTACACGGCGG
>CAKRCD010000039.1 GCA_934307065.1 uncultured Bariatricus sp.
GGGTGACAGGATTCGAACCTGCGACCTCCTGGTCCCAAACCAGGCGCTCTAGCCAAGCTGAGCCACACCCCGTTTTCATTTCCTTACGTTCTCCGTAAGACAATGATTATTATATTACTTTCAGAATCAAATGTCAACAATTTTTTATTCTTTTGACACAATTTTTCTCAATTTTTTTCTCATAGAAGTTTTTTAGCATTTTCAATGCAATTACATCAAATACTCTATTTCAACATGGATTTCTCCCGAATCGCTGATTTCCATAATTGCATAGCTTGATTTATGTCCTTCCTGTCGTGGATAGGTAAGGCTTCCCGGATTTACAAACAGGATTCCTTCCTGTTTCTCCACACACGGCACATGGGTATGTCCAAACAGCACCACCTCCGCCTGATGTTTTCTTCCTTCTTCAGCAAGTCTGCGAAGTCCACTGTGTGCCGCGTAAGAATGTCCATGTGTCAAAAACATTTTCTTGCCTTTAATTACTTCTGTTCTTTCATAAGGAAGATCTGAGAAATAGTCGTTGTTTCCCGCAACCATACACACTGGACAGCCACTTGCAATTTCCATATAGTCTTCCTCATCCTGAATATCTCCAAGATGAATCATAAGGTCAATCTTCCCTGCTTTTTCGAGCGCTTTGTCAAATTTATCGTGTCTTCCATGTGTGTCACTTACAATTAAAATTCTCATCTTATTTTCCTTATTCCATATTCATGAATTCTATATTTGCAATCTTCCGTTCCCATTACCGCTGAAGTTTCTGCTCCATAATCTTTCGCATCATCCGAAGACCTTTTCCTCGATGACTGAGTTCATTCTTCTTTTCTGGACTGAGTTCTGCCGATGTGCAGCCAAACTCCGGCAAATAGAAAATCGGGTCATAGCCGAAACCATTTGCCCCGGCGATTTCATAAGCCACCCGGCCTTCCATAGTTCCACGGACTACTTCTTTCTCTCCGTTTGGAAATACTGCTGCTATGGCGCAGACAAACCGTGCTGTTCTTTCTTCATCCGGTACACCTTTCATTCTGGAAAGCAGCAGATTGTTCTTAATCAAATAAGAGGTATCTGTTCCGGCATAGCGTGCGGAACGAATTCCCGGTTCTTTATTCAGATAGTCGATTTCCAGACCGGAATCATCTGCCAGAACAATGGCATTCATGGTTTTAACTTCCGGGATTTCTGCAATTGCCGATGCTTTAATCAACGCATTTTCTTCAAAAGTTGCTCCATTTTCTTCGATATCTACGGAAATGCCAGCCTCCTTCATGGACAGAATTTCCATACCCAAATCCTGTAAAATCATACGGATTTCTTTCATTTTATTTGAATTGCCTGTGGCAAAAATAATTTTCATATTGTTGGTTCCTTCTTATTTTCTTTATTTGCAAGTATACGAATCTTTTATTTTTCTCTTCTTGGAGGTTTTGGACCCTGGAACTGATAAAAATAGGTTTTCAACATTCCATTGTAAATCTTTCGATTCTTATCTGCTTTTCTGCCAAAATATTTCTCTGCTTCTTCATAGCTGGTAATCATGTAAGCAGACCATGTGTCCAGGTGTTTGAAACTCTCGCCAAACTCTTTATATAATGCAGGAAGGTCTTTCTTTTCTTCCAGCCGCTCTCCGTATGGCGGATTCGTGATAATGAAACCATATTTTTTTGGATGCCGCAAATCTTTGACCGCACGCTCCTGAAAATGGATTAAATGGTCCACGCCTGCATCTTTCGCATTCTGCCTTGCAGCTTTCACTGCCTCCGGATTCAAATCATAGCCCTGAATATCCACTTCGATATCTGCATTTACCAAATCATGCGCCTCATCCATGGCATCATACCATGCCTTTTTCGGAATCAGGTTGTCCCAGTCTTCCGCTGTAAAAGACCGATTCATGCCCGGTGCAATATTTGCCGCCATCATTGCTGCTTCGATTGGAAACGTCCCGCTTCCGCAGAATGGGTCAACTAAAATACGGTCCTTTTTCCACGGTGTCAACATAATAAGTGAGGCTGCCAATGTCTCTGTAATTGGCGCTTTTACCGTCATCTGGCGATAGCCTCTCTTATGCAGGGAAGTCCCTGAAGTATCGATCCCGATTGTCACAATATCCTTCATCAAAAATACGCGGACTGGATAGGACGCTCCATCTTCTGCGAACCATTCTACATGATATTTCTGTTTTAACCGTTCCACCATGGCTTTCTTCATAATGGACTGAATATCGGAAGGGCTGAACAGCTTACTCTTTACAGATGCTGCCTTTGTTACCCAGAATTTTCCATCTTTCGGTATGTAATTTTCCCATGGAATCGCTTTCGTCTTATCAAACAGTTCTTCAAATGTCTCTGCTTTAAAAGCTCCCACTTTTAACAATATTCTTTCTGCGGTTCTGAGAAATACATTCGCATCACAGATCGCCTGTGCATCTCCCCAGAAACTTACTCTTCCATCTTCTACCGATGATATCTCATATCCTAAATCCAGCACTTCTCTTTTCAGAACAGACTCTAATCCGAAATGACAAGGTGCAATCAATTCCAGTTTTTCCATTGGCTTCCTCCACTTTCTACTCCCCATTTATATTACGTGGTTATCCGCGTATTTGTCAAGCACTGATACCCCTATATAGAAAATACTTACACCGGAAAGCATGCTCCATCTTTGCCAGACACTCGGCATTGAAAAAGGCGGCATCTTTCCAGATACCGCCCTTTTGTCTGCTTTACCTAATACTTGTCTGTTTCATCATAGCCTGAAGTTACGTTCTTGCTCTGATATGCTCCATTCTTGTTTGCCGCATTTTTATTTGATGCATTTTTGTTAGAACTGTTATACGCATTCTTGTTAGAAGCGTTCTTGTTCATTCCATTTTTGTTTGTACTGTTTGTGCTGTTTTTGTTTGTGCTGTTTGAATCAACATCATTGTAATTCTTTGCCATTTGAATTTCCTCCTATCACATTTGTACCATCATAGTATTGCTCGCTTTTCAAGTTTTATCCTGACATTAAGAAATTCTTTAGATGTTCATTATTTTTTTATTTTTATCTTGCTTTTTCATAGTTGGTATATTATACTTATGTTTGTGGAAAGTTAATTTCTACAACCCCTTATTAATTATTTATACTCCCCTCAAACGCTCGATAGCTCCCCTATCGGTCATTTACTTTTATACAAAATAACGGGCTGAGCACTGCATTGAACCGCGTAAATCATAAAAGGCATTTCTTACCTTTCATATAAGGAAAGAAATGCCTTTTCTTTATCGTTTTAATAAATTTATGATGATTGCGATAATCAGAATTGGTACAAGAACCGGTGCGAGCAGGCTGACCACTCCTGTAATCAGCGACAAAATCAATCCGATGACTGCAATTACTCCCACAATAAGCAGAGCTTTCTTCCACCATGTATCCACACGATACACTTTCATTCCATCATAGTCTGACCGTCTGCCATACCCCTGATAATCATTATTCTCTGAAGAATCATATGCATTTTTCTCTTCTGGTACGCCTGTATTGATAATCGTCTTTGCAATTAACCAAGGATCTCCAAGCTCATTTAATATTTCTTCTTCTGTTCTGCCCTTCCGTTCTTCATCGCTGATATACTGACTGTAATATCTGATATTTTCCTCTACTGTACGAGAGGACAAATCTGTCGCAAGTGCTTCTCTCAGTTGTTGTAAAAATTCTGTTTTATTCAATCTGTCTCCTCCCGTCTACAGCTTTGTTTTCTATTGTTATACTTCAAATAATAAGTCACCATATGAAGGCATCGGCCACATATTCTTGTCTACAATCATTTCCAGTTCATCTACCGGTTTACGCAGTGCTTCCATAGCCGGAACAATCTGCTCTCTGAAGAAAAATGCTTTGTCACGAATCGGCTGCACATGTTCTACCTGAGCTGTTACCTCTTCCAGTTTCTTCAGTGCATTTCTTGTCTCTGTCAGAAGCTCAGATGACTTTGTAAGAAGCTCTTCCTGAACTTCTACCGTTACCGCACTGCTGGCCTGACGCACCTGATTAATAGAAGTTGCCAGTGCCGTGATATATTTAATAACAGCCGGAATAATATGCTTGCTTGCAATATCTATCATAGAACGTGATTCGATATTAATAACCTTCGTATATGTTTCATATTTGATTTCTGCGCGTGATTCCAGTTCCGCTCTGTTAAATACATCGAATTTTTCAAACATATTTACAGTATCTTCTGTAGTTAAGTATTCAATACTTTCCACCATACTGGTAATATTTGGAAGTCCTCTACGTTCCGCTTCTTTTACCCATTCTTCGGAATATCCGTTGCCATTGAATACAATTTTCTGGTGTTCCGTTGCATATTTACTAATTAGTTCATGTACTGCCACATCAAAATTTTCTGCTTTTTCCAGATAGTCGCATGCTTCAGAAAATGCTTCTGCAACAATGGTATTAAGCACTACGTTTGGAGAGGCAACCGAATCTCTGGAGCCTACCATACGGAACTCGAATTTATTTCCGGTAAATGCAAATGGTGATGTACGGTTTCTGTCTGTGGCATCTTTCGCAAAATCAGGTAATGTACTGACTCCTGTATGAAGTTTTCCGCCTTTCAGGCTTCGTTCTGCCTCGCCGGTCTTAATCATCTGCGCAAGTACATCTTCCAACTGGTCACCCAGATATGCAGAAATAATTGCCGGTGGTGCCTCATCCGCGCCGAGACGGTGGTCATTTCCCGCATCGGCAGCCGACTCTCTTAATAAGGCTGCATGTTCATCAACTGCTTTTAAAATACAGGTAAGCACCAGTAAGAACTGCATATTCTCATGCGGCTTCTTACCCGGGTCAAGCAAATTAATTCCATCATCGGTTACCAAGGACCAGTTATTGTGCTTACCAGAACCATTTACGCCTTCAAATGGCTTTTCATGAAGAAGGCAGTGTAAATTGTGTTGATATGCCACCTTTTTCAAAGTCTCCATTACAAGCTGATTGTGGTCTACTGCCACGTTGCACATACTGTAAATCGGAGCCAGTTCATGCTGTCCCGGTGCGACCTCATTGTGCTGTGTCTTTGCTGAAACACCAAGTTTCCAGAGTTCTTCGTTCACATCCTGCATAAATGCAGCAATACGTTCACGAATAGCTCCAAAATAATGGTCATCCAGTTCCTGCCCTTTCGGAGGCATTGCCCCAAACAAGGTACGTCCTGTAAATACCAAATCTTTTCGTTTCAGATATTTGTCCCTGTCTACCAGGAAATATTCCTGTTCAATACCGACCGATGGTGTAACCTTGGTAGAAGTTGTATTTCCAAACAAACGAATCAGTCGTACAGACTGTTTGTCAATTGCTTCCATAGAGCGGAGCAGTGGTGTCTTCTGGTCCAAAGCTTCCCCTGTATAAGAGCAGAACGCTGTCGGAATATATAAAATCGCTGTTGTTCCATCTGCACTCTTTTTAATAAATGCCGGAGAAGTACAATCCCATGTTGTATATCCTCTCGCTTCGAAAGTAGAACGCAGTCCACCTGATGGGAAAGAAGAAGCGTCCGGTTCCCCCTTAATCAGTTCCTTTCCAGAAAACTCCATCAGAACTTTTCCATTTGACTTTGGTGCAGAAATAAATGCATCATGTTTCTCTGCAGTTGCTCCTGTAAGAGGCTGGAACCAGTGCGAATAATGGGTTGCTCCCTTTTCAATCGCCCACTCCTTCATCTCATGTGCAATCACATCTGCAGTTGTGGACTGAAGCTCTGTTCCTGCTTCAATCGTGTTCTTCAATTCTCTGTAAGTCTTTCGTGGAAGCCTCTCCTGCATGACCGCATCGTTAAATACGTTCTCGCCAAAAATATCCATCACCTTAATTACTTCACTCATTCTTTTATCCTTTCGCTGCAAAAAATTACTAAAAAGGAGTCTTGCTTAAGTGCAAAACTCCTTCGGTTGTCGCTTCATATGTAACGAACAATTATTCTGCTTTTCCAACAGAACCAAACAGTTCCATTTTTTCTTTTACAATCGCAATAATCGCTTCGCTACCTGGTTTCAATAACTTACGTGGGTCAAAGCCCTTACCTTCAAGGTCTTTTCCAGCTTCGATATATTTACGTGTCGCATCTGCGAATGCCAGCTGGCATTCTGTATTTACATTAATCTTGGAAACGCCAAGGCTGATTGCTTTCTTAATCATATCTTCCGGAATTCCTGTCCCTCCGTGAAGTACAAGTGGCAAATCACCGGTCAACTGCTGAACAGCATCCAAAGTTTCAAAACTGAGTCCTTTCCAGTTTGCAGGATACTTTCCATGAATATTGCCGATTCCGGCTGCCAGGAAATCTACACCAAGATCTGCAATCATCTTGCATTCCTTTGGGTCAGCACATTCACCCATGCCAATGACACCATCTTCTTCTCCACCGATGGCACCAACTTCCGCTTCAAGAGAAATTCCTTTTTCCGCACAGATTTTCACTAACTCTTTTGTCTTTTCCACATTCTCTTCTATCGGATAATGGGAACCATCGAACATGACGGATGAAAATCCTGCTTCAATACATTTCAAACATCCTTCATAGCTTCCATGGTCAAGATGAAGTGCTACCGGAACTGTTATATTAAGTTCCTCCAGCATACCATTTACCATTCCAACGACAGTCTTATATCCGGCCATATACTTTCCTGCGCCTTCAGACACTCCGAGAATAACAGGTGATCTGGTTTCTTCTGCCGCAAGTAAGATTGATTTTGTCCACTCCAGATTGTTAATGTTGAAATGACCTATTGCGTAGTGTCCAGCTTTTGCTTTCTGTAACATTTCTTTTGCTGATACTAACATACACGCTTCCTCCACTATCAATGCTATGTGATATTTGATTTAACAGGCTGACCCCCAGGGGAATCGAACCCCTGATTCGACCGTGAGAGGGTCGCGTCTTGACCGCTTGACCAGGGGGCCA
>CAKRCD010000040.1 GCA_934307065.1 uncultured Bariatricus sp.
CTAGCTCCATTTCCATTCTTCTTTGATTTTGACCATCTGCCAGCGTTGCTTCTATTAACAATGTATGTTTAGGATATCAACTAAAGTTACCACCCGTCTTATTTACATATTTTTAGCATCAAAAATATTCCTATGATACTGCAAATATTTTCTGCGCTCATCATTCAAAACATCCTTATCTATCTGATAATCTTTAATAATATCTCTTATTTCTTGCGGAACGTTCTTCCCGAGAATAATACTTCCATCATCATCAAAGGTAATATCAAACTTATCAAAGTATGCATCTATATTTGGACTAAGTAATAAGCCATTATTTTTATCATACGCTTCCTGCATTTTTTGCTGCTTAATACAAGCTGCCAGCGGTTTAATATGTGATGCAACCAGTCCTTTCCACGGCAAGTGGCACGCATAACAAATAAGTCTGCCATAAACAGCTATAGATTCCTCGAACAATAAACATACCAGCTTGTCCATTTGCAGATCAGGCAATAATTACCGGTACGACAGACAGAACACAAAGAACCACACCACCTGCAATACCAAGAGAAAAAGTTTTTTCATAGGCACGGCTCTTTTCTTTTACCATGCCAGTCACACCATATTCTGTCTCGAACATTTCCTTCTCCAAATGCTCTGAATGACTCATCTTAATTCCAGATGTTATAATTTTCCCCACCACTTCGGCATCAATTCCTTTAATCGAATCGTCTCCTTTGCGGCAAAATCAACCATGATGTGCATAGACAAAAGGCGATACCTCCTCTGGATGGTACTGTTCTCTTGCCTTTTCAAATAACTCGTCCCAAATACCCATAATCTCAACCTTTTAATCATAAAAATGTTATCTGCGTAACTACCATCGTCATATTTATTTGCTCCAGGAATACGACCAACCTCTACAAATCCAAAAGACTTGTACATATGTATCGCAATTATTATGACAGCTATTGGACTCCTCTTGTGGAACAGATTGGAATTGACCGTACACCACATTGCACCCGACACACCTGTATCTCCATGTTATCAGAAGCAGGCATTCAGGATACAACAATCAAGAAAATTGTGGGGCACTCCGGTGCTATGACTCTGACAGAAAAAGTTTATACTTACTTAGATATGCAGGTTCTTGTAGATGCGATCAACAAAACCTTAGAAGAAAAGGACAGCATAATCGCTGAAGCAGAATCTGCATAAAAAAAAGACACTCTCCAGTGTCTATCACCGAAAAGTGTCCTATATTTTTTAGATATTTTTGTTGCAAACGTGTTGCAAATGCGTTGCGAACTGAGTAAATTCCAACGCTTTCCACCACATCTGACAACTCCACAAACCTTTGTAAAACAAGGATTTGAACGTAAATCTGAGTTCCAAAGATTATCTCTTTGGTAACTGAAATTAACGTTTGCTGAACTGTGGAGCGCGACGAGCTGCTTTGAGACCGTATTTCTTACGTTCTTTCATACGTGGGTCACGTGTCAGATAACCAGCAGCCTTTAATGTAGGTCTATATTCAGAATCAGCTTCTAATAAAGCTCTAGAGATTCCATGACGGATAGCTCCTGCCTGTCCTGTGTATCCTCCACCATGTACGTTTACTAAAACGTCAAATTTATCAAGTGTTTCTGTTGCAACCAATGGCTGACGAACAACTACTTTTAATGTTTCAAGTCCAAAATATTCATCGATATCTCTTTTATTGATTGTGATTTTACCTGTACCTGGTACAAGATATACTCTTGCGATAGATTTTTTTCTTCTTCCTGTTCCGTAGAATTTTGTATTAGCCACTTTTATTTCCTCCTTTCAAACCTCTTAAAAAGTTAAAACTTCTGGTTTCTGAGCCTGATGTGCATGTTCTGGTCCGGCATATACATGAAGTTTCTTAATCATAGTTCTTCCTAAAGGTCCTTTTGGAAGCATTCCCTTAACAGCAAGTTCAATTACTGCTTCTGGCTTTTTAGCCATCATTTCTTTTAATGTAGTTTCTTTCATTCCACCTACATAATCTGAATGATGATAGTAAATCTTCTGTTCTAATTTCTTTCCTGTTACTTTTACTTTATCAGCGTTTACAACGATTACATAATCACCTGTATCAACGTGTGGTGTAAATACTGGTTTATTTTTTCCTCTTAAAACTTTAGCAATTTCTGCTGAAAGACGTCCTAATGTCTGTCCTTCTGCGTCAACTACATACCATTTTCTTTCAATCTTATCTGGATTAGCCATGTAAGTTTTCATTGGTTGACCTCCTACAAATTTCATTCACTACTTTTTCATTGTTCATTATAATAGATATATCAGAAATCAGTCTGTTCCGGGGCTTTGGCGCAAACTGTTCCTTCTCATGTCATACTTTAACATTATAGTATATGAGTTCCGCCATGTCAACCATTTTTTCTTCATAAAACCTTACTTAAAATCTTACTATAAAACCCTACTACGCAAAAGGATTTTTCTTATATTTTATATGCCTTTTCAATCGGTACTGAACAGAGAATCCCCCTTGCTTTTGTCCGAAGCCCAAATGTATGATTTACCTGTTCCATAATCTGTGTACTAATTTTGAACGGAGCCATAATCAGAATAATGTCTCTTTCTTCTTCTATCTCGCCTTGCACAAATTCTTCCAGCATCTCTATGCCGGCAAGTCTCCCACGGATAATCGTTCCGCCGGAGGCCCCTGCCTTTTTTGCAGTTTCCATTATCTGTTCTGCATATCCCCGTTCTACTGTAATCATAACAAGGCTATACTTATGCTCATTTTTCATATCAGGCTCTCCTTTTTGTTCAGATTCTTCTATATTATAATTCAAAATTTCTGCTGTCAGACGATTCACTGCATTTGGCTGCAATACAAGCATGAGACCCCCATACTCCGAATAACTGTGAAAGCAATTTCCAAAATTCTTCATTAATTTTTTCACTACTGATTCCGCACCCAGGCTGATGATCACATCTTTATCCTTACTTCCAATTCCAAAAATATCCTTCATCTCCGTAGGAGCTGTTCCAGAACCCATGCACTGAAAATGCAGCCGCATATCCTGCTCTTTCAGCGTCTTCATCAACTTCTTTCCTTTTCCGCGTTCTACTACAGACAGCAATGCCATCACTCGTCCGGTTGCTCTGTTACTCATACTGCCTCCTATTCAAAATACAAAATATTATCTTCTATCTGCATAAATTCATTATGTACACGTTTAATCCGCTTGTGTCTCCGAATATTTCCTCCAAGTCCCAGCACTTGAATAGAAATAAGCGGTGCAACTGCAATCATAGCTACAATACCAAATGCGTCCGTCATCACATTTCCTCCCAGTTTTTCACATGCTCCTACTGCAAACGGTAAAATAAATGTAGTCGTCATAGGTCCACTTGCCACACCTCCTGAGTCAAATGCAATTCCTGTATAAATCGGTGGAACAAAAAAGCTGATTCCCAATGAGAGCACATAGCCCACAATCAGAAACGGAAGTACCGGTATTCCAAAAAGTACTCTGAGCATAGAAATTCCTACTGCAGTTCCAACACCAGCCGAAAGAGCATAGCCTACCGTTTTCTGCGAAATAGCTCCATTCGTAACTTCAACTACCTGTTTTTTCAAAGAATGTACTGCCGGTTCTGCTAAAACAATAAAACATCCCATTAACATACCAATCGGGACAAGCAGATATTTGTAATCACCCTCTGCAATTGTCGCACCAATCAAACGCCCCGCTGGCATAAAACCAACATTTGCTCCGGTCAAAAAGAATACTAGACCTATATAGGTATAGAAAAATCCTACACTCGTTTTAACAAGCTGATGCTTATGGAAACGTCGAAATGTCAGTTGGAAAACAAAAAAAACAATTATAATGGGAAATACTGCAATAAAAACTTCCTTTCCATATGCAGGTGCTTCCCGTAAAAACTGTGCAAATGCATCCTTTGTTGTTTCGATTACCGGAACAACTGTATGAGAAGTCTCTGGGTTCGGATTATATAAGATACTCAGAATCAATACTGACAAAATTGGTCCAATACTACAAAGTGATACCAGTCCAAAACTATCTTCTCCTGAATGTTTTCCATGACGTTTGGTTGCCATCCCGGCTCCAAGTGCCATAATAAACGGAACCGTAACGGGTCCGGTCGTAACCCCTCCCGAATCAAACGCTGTTGGGACAAATTCTGCCGGTGCTACAAAAGCTATAACAATAATTATCGCATAGAAAAACAACAACATTTTTGCCAACGGTATTTCCAGCCGGACACGAATTACCGACACAACCAGAAAAACTCCAACTCCGGAAGCTACACAAAGAATTAAAACCATATTGGGAATAGATGGCACCTGACCTGCGAGTACCTGAAGATCCGGCTCTGCAATCGTGATAATCATCCCAAGCAAAAAACACACTGTCAAAGAAAATCCTTTTCGTTTCGTTTTCCCTATCTGGCTTCCTATTCCTTCTCCCAAAGGTTCCATCGAAATTTCCGATCCTATGGTAAACAGACTCATTCCTATGATCAAAAATAGAATTCCGAAAAGAAATAATGTCAATACCCCTGCATTTAATGGTGCAATCGTCACACTTAGTATCAACACAATTGCTGCTATTGGTAAAATTGATTGTAATGCTTCACGTACTGAGTTCTGAATATGTGTCACTGAATCCCTCCCTGTTGATGTCTGTCTTTATTGCCCTGGTTCCTGTTTTAAATGATTACATTAATATGAATGTGCAAATATATGAATCAAATATTTATAGCTATTGATATGCTTGAATGTGAATTATCTTACTATATCAAAATATATGGTTCTGGTCAACAAATACATGTCTTTCTTAACCATTTCTTATTTTTATATAACAAAAAAACTACAAACTTCATTTCTAAAGTCTGTAGCTTATCTCTTTCTCTTTTCCATTTTCTCATATATACC
>CAKRCD010000041.1 GCA_934307065.1 uncultured Bariatricus sp.
AAGTTACTGTAAAGTTACCATTATAAGAGAACGGCTTATTTGTCGTTCTTTTTTCATATCTTTAAGAAATCTTCAAGTAAACGTACTCGCTATTGAGCGTTTACGA
Organism: uncultured Bariatricus sp.; assembly: GCA_934307065.1. Lineage (GTDB taxonomy): Bacteria > Bacillota > Clostridia > Lachnospirales > Lachnospiraceae > Allocoprococcus. The sequence goes on from CAKRCD010000041.1 coordinate 107, forward strand.
ATATAGTGGAAAACGTGTCTATATCAGTATCAAAGATGATGACGGGAATTCCGTTGAGAGTAAAATCGATATTGGAGTTCATGCAAATATGAAAATTGAACAGAATACATATTGCTTTGATGTCTGCATGGACGATGAAGGAACAAGTCTGTTGATTAATTCTTGTGAACAGATTTTTGCTGAAAAACTAAGGTCCTTATTGCGGTTTGGACCGTTTTCCACAAGATATAAAGATATCTTTGATTTTTGTTATCTCAAAGACCATGTAAATATATCGAGACTTGCAGAATGCATCAAAACATATATTATTGACGAACCAACCATGAAAGAGAAAGATATGGATAGTGTACGGAAACGGGTAGCTATTACATTTTCAAATAGCAGATTTAGAAATAACGTAGAACGTTCTGGAGACAGAAATTGGCTGCAGCTTGATGCAGGCATTGCATTTGAAACAATACAAGATTTTTTGAAAACAGTTAATCTGTAAATCCCCCTCCCACAAAAAAACATTGACAACCCGTTTTCCCCTACACTATACTAATGATTAGTACGACCTAACCAACCGACCCACCCAACCGCATAAGAGCACACATCAGGCAAGGCCGCAGGTTAGCATGAGGAGGAACCATGGAGGAAAAGATAAAAGAGGACAACCGGATTGAACTGTCACCTTATTCCAAAGCCGAACTGGAAGCCGACATACTGGAATTCCTATGTCTGCAGAACAAGAAGAACATCCCGGTAACGGAGCTGCAGATATCGCAGCATTTCGGTGTGATAAAAAAGACCCTGACCGCCATCCTGAAACAGATGTTGGAAAAGGGCTACATCTATCCCTATCAGAAAAATGAAGAAATACAACTGACCCCATACGGCATTCGGGAAGGCAACGAATATCTGTACAGACACCACTCCATCAGCCAGTTCCTGCAGTTCATCGGAGTAGGCGAGGACACGGCAGACCAAGACGCTTGTCGTGCGGAACACATATTGACAGATGAGACCGTACAGGCCCTTTGCCGGTTTGTAAATGATGATAATCAGCACTATGAACGGAAAACCCGCAATTCAGACCTGACAGACCGGTATGCACCGGGCGTATATGAAGGCATGATGCAGATATACAGCATGGAGCAGTGCCGTCCGAGAAAGTTCCGGGAAGACAATGACCTCTATACCGGCAGAATTTTCTTAGAAATCACCAAAGAAGGATGGTTTGAACTGGAGTATGCGGGAGAAAAATATCAGAAGAAATTGTGGTACAAGAATTCAGACAGCAGGGAAGAACTGGCATGGACAGAAGCAGTCCACGGGGAAAAAGGAGAGCGGATTCCTGCAAATGCTTTCGAATTCGTATTGAAAGCCAACGAAGTATTAAGAGAAGGGCATCTGCTGATTGCATTTACGGAAGGCAATGAAAAGCCAAATATGTGGAACAGCGCACAGCTTGAAGTAGTATTGTGGTAGGAGTATCAGAGACATCATGGATGAAAGAATGGAAATCGGGAAATTATCCTCCAATCAGGTGAAATATCTGACCTTATTGGACGAATTTGAAAAAAAGAAAATGGTGCAGAAGCGAGGCATTGTACAACTGATAGCAGACCGGTGCGGTGTCAAACATGCGACGGTCAGCCGCTTTATAAAATCCTGCGGAGAACAAGGCTATCTGAATGAAGATTTGACTCTGACAGAGAAAGGCAGACGGATACTGGCATGGAATCAGAAACTGGAAGCAGATGTGCGGGACTATCTGACAGAACTGGGAATGGATGAAGGCATCCATGATTTCACAAGAGGCATTCTGGAAAGTGTGGATTATAACATCATTGAAAATGCCATCAGCAAACGTGACTTTATCAGCAGATACCGGAATATGCAGAAAGCATCCCCGATGGTAACGGATATCAGTGACATCATCGACCCGGGAGAACATCAGGTGCGCATTGCACTCTTTCGAAGCAATCCTCTGGAGCGCACGCAGAAATCCATGGCAGACCGGGGCTTCGAGAGAATGGCTAAAATCGTGCACAATCAGGAAGAAAGCTATCTGGAACTGACGGTAAAGAAAATGCATGCCATGTCGAGGGTAGACGGTCGGGACATGGTAGGTCATCTGGCTTCCCTCAAATATCTGAGTTATGGCAGTCTGAAAATGGCGGAAATCAAGGATGGAAAAGTAAGGATTCCACTGAATGTCTGCACTTATGAAATCTATGACCATGGCATTATCTGGGGAAATGTCAGCATCACCGTAGCGTGTTCCGTAGGAGCAGCCCATATGCCGGAGAGCACAGCCAGACTGCTGTTTATTCTATAACAGATGGAAAATGTTTATAGATTCATTTACTGGGTCTGAACGAAACAAAATATGACAAATTATATTTCCAATTCACTGCGAATACCTTGCCTCGAAGAATGAAATATGCTATGCTGATAAAAAGCATTATTTTTCTAACATTCTGGCGGAAACGCAATCGGATTACATATCGAAAGTCTTATTATGAAATCTCAATGCTTTGATACCAACCAATAGAGCAGTGAGATTTGGATAAAGGAAATACATTTGTATTTGTGAAATGTTTTTGGCTATAAGTGTATTTAGAATGATATTTCTATCTCCTGCACACATGACAAAAGGAGGATGCTTATGGCAAATGAAAAAACAGAAGAGCAGAACACAAATGTACGACGGGATTACAAGGCACGATTATTCGAAATGATTTTCCGTGAAAAAGAAGAATTGTTAGGGCTTTATAATGCGGTAAATGGGACACATTATTCAGACCCGGAGAAACTGGAAATTAATACGTTGGAAAATGCAATTTACCTTTCCATGCATAATGATATTTCTTTTATCATTGATTCACGGTTGTCATTGTATGAGCACCAGTCTACTTACAGTCCGAATCTTCCGTTACGATATTTGTTTTATGTATCGGATTTGTATTCGAAAATGACAAAAGACAGTAATTTATACGGAAGCAGGCAGATTACGATACCGTCACCGAGATTTCTGATTTTCTATAACGGGAAAGAAGAAAGATCAGAAAGAGAAGTGTTAGAGTTGGCAGAAGCTTTTGAAATTCAGGAAGAAGAACCTTGGCTGAATCTGAAAGCAGTCTTATTAAACATCAATCCAGGATACAACAATGACATCGTAAATGCATGCAAGACCTTGAGCGATTATGTTATCTACACTTCAAGGGTCAGAGCGTATGCAGAGCAGATGAAGATAGAAGATGCGGTAGAAAAAGCAATCACGGAGTGCATTGCGGAAGGCATGTTGGCAGATTTTCTGACAAAGTATAGAGCAGAGGTAAAGAAAATGAGCATATATGAATATGACGAAGAAAGACAACGAATCTGGGATAGAGAAGAGGGCAAAGAAGAAGGCTTAAAAGAAGGAGAAAATCGTTTCGCTGCCTTAACGAAAGTCCTATTACAGGAGAAACAAACAGAAAAACTCCTCAGGGCAACAGAAGATAAAGCATATAGGGAGACATTGTTTCAGAAATACAATTTGTAATTAACCTTTCCATGCATAATGATATTTCTTTTATCATTGACTCCCGAAACTTTTGAAATTCAGAAAGAAGAACCTTGGCTGAATCTGAAAGCAGTTTTATTGAACATCAATCCGGGATATAACAATGACATTGTAAATGCATGCAAGACCCTGAGTGATTATGTTATCTACACTTCAAGGGTCAGAGCGTATGCAGAGCAGATGAAGATAGAGGATGCAGTAGAAAAAGCAATCACAGAGTGTATTGCGGAAGGAATATTGGCAGAATTAGGAATACAAGTGAAAAAGACTGTTGTGAAGTGGATGATACATCTACTGAGCAACAGTCTTTTTTTGCCAGAAAACTTACTGATTAAAATTTCTCAATAAGAGCAAAAAACAACGTGTGCCAACAAATCAATTTTCAATTCTAACGAGAATAATTATCATTAACAACGAAAAAACTACGGATTTTAGAGCGAAAATAGAAAAATAGCAGGAAAATGCGGAAAAAAAGTGTTTTGCATGCACAAGTTTCGTACCCTAGGGTACGGAAAATACTGTTGACAAATGACTTGGAATATAATATTTTTAAAACAGACGGTTATACTAAGCTAATCCGAGGAAAGCAGGACTAAGCGAGTGAAATTTACAAAGCGTATTTCACCCGTTATCGGATATTTTTCAATGTAAGACGGCAAATTAAAATAGGCGATAACGGCAAATTATTTTAGGTTAAATCCTCCTCCCCTAAAGTGCAGTTTTCGTTTAAAAGCATATTCTGGTAGAATTAACGGCACATTTATCAAGACTTTCCGGTGGACAGCGTCAGCGTGTAAGGATTGCAATGGCACTTTGTCAGGGAACAAAGACACTGTTCCTCGATGAGCCGACTACCTATTTGGATATCCGGTATCAGATTGAGATCCTGTAACTGGTGAAAAAACTCAATCAGGAACTTGGAATAACCATCATCATGGTACTGCACGACATCAATCAGGCAATCGCATATTCAGATAATGTCATCGGCATGAAAGATGGAAAAGTGCTGGTGGAAGGTGATCCGGAAGAAGTGATTACGGAAGAGAGCATCCGGGAACTGTATGGCATTGAGCTTGGTGTGACAAGGGTTGATGGACAGAAGTTCGTGCTGGCGGTGTAAGAAGAAAATAGTAGCAGAACGACAAGAAATAAAGGGGAGGAAAACTCCCACAGGAGAACAGAAAGAAGATGAAAAATCCTTTAAAAGTAGTATGGATCGTGCTTGGATTTCTTTGTCTGGGACTTGGT
>CAKRCD010000042.1 GCA_934307065.1 uncultured Bariatricus sp.
CCGGCGAGCTGTGCGATTTCTTTGATTGTCATAATATAAAAATCTCCTTCTTATACAACAAGTATAAAAAGGAGATTATGGGATGTCAAATAGAAAAGTTTATTGTATTGAAATCTGTTAAGATTTGTTGATTAGGGAAAAAAAAGTAGATATAATAGAAGAAACTGGTTAACAGGCAGGAAGAAAGTACTATGAAAACACCATAAAAAATGGAAGTTGATATTGTGTTATTTTGCCAAAATTAATTATAGAGAAAAATAAAAAATAACAATTAGATATAGAGTTAATAACCTGTGGTTTTGGAGGAAAACGATGAATTTTAAAGAAATGGAGTATCTTTTGGCTGTAGAACAGGAAAAAAATCTGTCAAAGGCTGCCAGAACAGTTGGAATTTCACAGCCGGCAATGAGCAAATGCCTTAGAATGGTAGAGGCTGAGTTAGATGTGTCGCTGTTTGAAAAGATTTCAGGAGAATATATTCCGACAGCAGCTGGAAAAGTGTTTCTGAATTTTGCAAAAGAAACAAAGGAGAGAAAAAATAAGTTCTTAAGAGAATTGCAGGAGTTGAATCAATTTAAGCGTGGAACGATTCGTGTGGGAATTACACCGGCAAGAAGCAGTGGGCTGACACCGGAAGTACTGCCTGAGTTTCGGAAGAACTTTCCGGATCTTCGCTTGGAAATATATGAAGAAGATGTAGACAAGCTAGAAGAAATGTTGTTGAAAGGGCAGGTGGATGTTGTTTATTTTGTTGTCGATGAATACTATAGAGAATTGCATCCAGAATTTTATATAGAATTGCTGGGAAGAGAGGAGATTGTTCTGGCAGTAAAAAAGGGAACACCTTTAAAAAAAGCATCAGTTATTAAATATGGATTTGAATATCCATGGGTAGATATTACACAGTTTGAATCGGAGCCATTTGTTACACTTAACAAAGATATGAGAAGCGGGGAAATATGTGATAAAGTGTTGGAAGAATATCATATGTTACCTGAAGTAATTCGACTCTCAGATATAAGAACGGTACACAAGCTGGTCAAAAAGGGATATGGAAGCTGTATTTGTGGAAGTCTGGGGATGCAGAAGCACAGAGATCAGTTTGATATTTATTCTTTTGGAAATAAGAAAATTGTCTGGGAATTTGTGGCGGTGTATCGAGTTGGAAGCCATCGTACAGAACCATTACAATATCTGACACAGTTGTATCAGAGGGCGGCAGATCAGAAGAAAAGTAAAGAATAACTATAAGGAATATAAAAAATAACTTTTCATTATTTGAAAAGTGGAAAGAGAATTTCTATAATGAGCTCATGAAGTTTGTAGACTGAATGAGCTTTTTTTGAGCTCATGAAGTTTGTAGACTGAATGATCTTTTTTAATGGGAGGAAAGCGATGAAAACTGAAATATTATCAATCGATCAAAAAGATGAGAAAGCTATTTTAAAGACGTATATTCTGGATGATTATCCGAAATACTATCAACAGCAGAAGCGTCCGGCTGTTGTAATCTGCCCAGGAGGAGGATATGCAACGCTGGCAAGGAAAGAAGGTGAACCGGTTGCATTGAAGATGAATGGGATGGGATACCATGCATTTGTACTTCAATATTCAGTCATATTTAAAGAAAAGCCGAAGAACTTTGAAAAGGAAGAAGAGCTTCCGGAAATAAATCCGAATGGTTATTTTCCAACGCAGATTTACCAGCTGAGAAATACATTAGCATTGATTCGGGAACATGCAGAAGAATGGAATGTAGATAAAGACCAATTAATCCTTCTTGGGTTTTCAGCAGGTGGACATCTGGTAGCAAGTTATCTGACCTTTGGAAAAGATATATTGGCTGAGAATTATATAAAACCGAAGGCGGCAGTACTTGGATATTCAAGAACCAATATGGCAGTTCCAGACTGGAAGGAAAAATTTGCTACAGTATCAGGAAGAACTGTTACAAAGTATAAATATCTCTGTCAGTTTAAGACGACTGAGCCGACAATGGAACAGAGATTGGCAATTGATCCATACATAAATGTTCATAAGGATATGCCTCCGGTCTTTCTCTGGCATTCAGCGAAAGATACATCTGTAAATGCATTGTGTGCGATTACATTTGCACAGAAGTTGTTTGAGACGGGAGTTCCAGTGGAACTGCATCTTTTTGCAGGCGGCGTTCATGGATGTGCACTGGCGGATAAAGTAAGTGCAAGTACAGCAAATCATTATGATGAAGGTTGTGAGCAGTGGACAAATCTTTTGCAAATCTGGCTGAAACGGATTTTGGTAGAGGATTCAAGAGAAAAAAAGGAAAAGGAAGAACAACAAGGGAAGGTGAAATAGAATGAGCAAAAATTACAGGAAACTGACAGAGCAGATTATATTTCTTGTAGGTGGAAAAGAAAATATTAAGTCTGTTGCAAACTGTGCAACAAGGTTAAGATTTTATCTGGGAGATGAGGCAAAAGCGAAGACGGAAGAATTGAAGAAAACAGATGGAATCGCCGGAGTTGTAAAAAATGGTGGACAATACCAGGTGATCATCGGACCGGATGTGGATCTTGTGATGGAAGAGATCAAGAAACTAGGCGGTATCAAAGTGGAGGGCGGAACAGGAACAGGCCACGAAGAGAAAGAAAAACTGACATGGAAAAATGCATTTGGTAAATTTCTTGGTACAGTGTCAACAATCTTTATCCCAATCGTTCCGTGTCTTGCCGGAGCTGGAATCCTTCAAGCAATTCTGATTCTTTTAAAGACAGCTGGAATCGTACCGGAAGATAATCAGACATATGTTATGCTGAATATGGTATCTGGCGCAGTGTTCTATTACCTGCCTGTAATGCTTGCATTTTCATCTGCTAAGGTATTTAAATGTAACCAATACATGGCAGCTGTCATGTCCTTTATGCTTCTTCATCCGACCTTTATGGGTTTCGTGGAAGCAGGGGACAGTATTCGGATGTTTGGAATCCCTGTTACATTGGTGAAATATTCTTCTAGTGTGCTGCCAGCTATTTTTATTACGTTATTTATGGCTGTGGTAGAGAAAATTTCAAAGAAATTTGTGCCGAAGGCAATCAAGTTTATTACAGTACCAGTCATTACATTTGTAATCACATCTGTTGTGGGATTTACAATACTTGGACCAATTGGTACTTGGTGTGGTAATCTTCTGGTTGTACTGTTCAACTGGCTGGATGCTAATATTCCATGGTTCTGTCCTGTAATCATGGGAACATTTTCTCCACTGATCGTTATGACAGGTATGCATAATGGATTGAAAGCAATTACCTATTCTCAGTATGCACTTCGTGGATATGCAACAGCAACAGGTCCTGGAAACCTTTGTTCTAATGTCGCACAGGGAGCGGCGGCATTCGTTGTATGCCTTAAGTCTAAAAAATCAGGAAAGAAACAGATGGCATTTTCATCAGCAATTAGTGCTCTGATTGGAGGAATTACAGAACCTGCACTTTATGGCATTACACTGAAGTACAAGAGTGTTCTTTTGTCTGTTATGCTCGGTGGCGGTGTTGCCGGTCTGTGGGCAGGATTCAGCAGAATGAGAACTTATTCTCCGGGACCGGGAAGTGTACTTGGACTTCCATGCTATGTTGGTGGAGAAAGTCTTCAGAATATGATTAACGCAGCAATTGCAATTGTGATTTCTGTAGTAGTGACGATGATCGCGATGTTTGTTTTTGGCATGAAAGATGTTATAAAAGCAGAGGAAAATGAAGAAGAGACAGACACAGGATTAGATGATTTTATGGAGATTTAAGGTAGGAAGTTGTGAAAAAACAGCTTTGTAAAATGAATAAAAAGAAGGGCACATGAAAAAACTATTGTTTTTTCATGTGCCCTTCTTTATTGCAAGGTATCGTTATTAACTTGTTTAAGGTTTTTAGGTGATTAAAGTTTAACTCACTGCCTGGAACTGGCTGTTATAAAGGGTATTATAGAATCCGCCTTTTTCCAGCAGTTCCTCATGGGTACCCTGCTCAATGATCTTTCCGTCCTTCATCACAAGAATTAAAGAAGCATTGCGGATCGTAGAAAGACGATGGGCTACAACGAAGCTTGTACGGCCTTTCATCAGCTTGTCAAAAGCTTCCTGAACCTGCAGCTCGGTACGGGTATCGATGCTTGAAGTTGCCTCGTCCAGAATCAGCATCGGAGGCAGGCAGAGCATAACTCTGGTGATGCAAAGAAGCTGTTTCTGACCCTGGCTGATGCTGTCTTCGTGAAGTACGGTGTCAAGTCCCTGGGGAAGTCTGCGGATAAAATCCCAGCTTTTTGCTTCTTTTGCTGCCCGGATGATTTCTTCATCGGAAGCATCCGGCTTGCCGAAGCAGATATTTTCACGCACGGTACCGGATTTGATCCAGGTATCCTGGAGAACCATGCCGAAGCTTTGCCTAAGGGAATGGCGGGAAATCTCATCGATTGGTTTTCCGTCGATGCAGATCTTTCCGGAATCCACGTCATAGAAGCGCATCAGCAGGTTGATAAAGGTTGTTTTTCCGCATCCTGTCGGACCTACGATGGCGATTCTCATACCCGGTTCAACCTGAAGGTTAAAGTCTTCAATCAGAGATTTGCTCTTGTCGTAGCTGAAATCTACGTGGTCGATATCCACATTTCCATCCACCTTCTCAAGTACTTCAGAAGGATCTTTTACTTCTTCCGGTTCTTCTAAGAGGTCAAAGATACGTGTCGCACATGCAAGGGCGTTCTGCATTTCCGTGA
>CAKRCD010000043.1 GCA_934307065.1 uncultured Bariatricus sp.
AGAAAGTATATCCGGAATCTAAGATAGAATATATTACAACAGCGCAGAGCGATGGACTGCTTACTTACAAGAGAAGTGCAACCTTAATTATGCTCAAAGCAATATATGATGTATACGGACATACGGATATCGAGAGAGTTAAGGTTGAATTTTCCCTCAGCAAGGGATATTATTGTACTGTCAAAGGAAATGTATCAGTCAATGATGAATTTATATGCAGGGTTAAGGCCCGCATGAGAGAAATCGTCGATGGCGATATGCCGATAATAAAGCATACAATTCCGAAAGATGAAGCAGTAAAGCATTTTGGCAATCATGGAATGTATGACAAGGAAAAGCTTTTCAGGTACAGAAAGAGTTCAACGGTTAACGTATACAGGCTTGATGGATTTGAAGATTACTATTATGGATATATGGTGCCGTCGAGCGGATACATACAGCATTATGAGTTATTCCTTTATGATAAAGGCTTTGTAATTCAGTTTCCGACAGTGGAGAATACGAAAGATATTCCGGAGTTTGCGCCGCAGAATAAGCTTTTTAAAGTGCTTGATGAGTCTACTGAATGGTGCAGGATGCTTGGTGTTGAGACGGTGGGAGACTTAAATGAGACGATAGTTTCCGGAAACATCAAGGAACTTATACTCGTACAGGAAGCCCTTCAGGAAAAGAAACTTGCGGACATTGCACAGAGAATATCGGATGATCCTTCCAAGAAATTTATTATGATAGCAGGACCGTCATCTTCCGGTAAGACGACTACGTCATACCGTCTTGCAATACAGCTGCGGGCACACGGCATGAGACCGCACCAGATATCGCTTGATAATTATTTCGTAGACAGAGAATTTACTCCTAAAGATGAGAATGGCGATTATAATTTTGAGTGCCTTGAAGCACTTGATATAGAGCAGTTTAACAAAGATATGACAGCACTTTTAAATGGTGAAAGAGTTGAACTGCCATCATTCAATTTCAAACTTGGCAAGCGTGAATATAACGGCGATTATAAGGAACTCGGACCTAGTGATGTTCTCGTCATAGAGGGTATACACGGGCTGAACGACCGTTTGTCATATTCACTTCCAAAGGAAAGCAAATTTAAGATTTACCTGAGTGCACTCACCCAGTTAAATATAGATGAACATAACAGAATTCCTACAACGGACGGCAGACTCATAAGAAGAATTGTAAGAGATGCCCAGACGAGAGGAACATCGGCAAAGAAGACCATAGCAATGTGGCCTTCAGTAAGAAAAGGAGAGGAAGAAAATATATTTCCTTTTCAGGAAGAAGCGGATGTTATGTTCAATTCCGCACTCATATATGAGCTTGCTTTGTTAAAGCAATATGCGGAACCACTTCTTTTCGGTATCGGAAGGGATGAACCGGAATATCCGGAAGCCAACAGGCTTATTAAGTTCCTTGACTATTTTCTCGGCATACCGAATGACTTCATTCCGATTAATTCCATCGCAAGGGAATTTATCGGGGGAAGCTGTTTTAATGTGTAAATAAACCTAATATAAATCAGTGGGCCGGATGGTCGCGGCTGCAATTATGCAGGTGAGGAAAGTCCGGGCTTCATAGGGCAGGATGCCGGATAACGTCCGGTGGAGGTGACTCCAAGGCCAGTGCAACAGAAATAAACCGCCTGAATTTTCAGGTAAGGGTGGAAAGGCAGTGTAAGAGACTACCGCCCGTCTGGTAACAGACGGGGCACATGTAAACCCCATCCGAAGCAAGACCGAATCAAAACATTGTGGCTGCCCGTCACGTTTTAGGTGGGTCGCTTGAACCTATTGGCAACAGTAGGTCTGGATAGATGAACATTCACGACATAACCCGGCTTATCGTTTTGCTTGCTGTAACAGATATTTAGGGAACGTATTTGTGAGTGTTCCTGAATCTTATAACAAAAGAGCATCTGCAATATGCAGATGCTCTTTTTGTCGTCTCGTATAAGACGAAATATTCCGATATACTTATCTGAAGCCTTAGCCTCTGTATTTTTCTTCACAGTATTTGCAGCGGTATACTGCATTTTCTTCATCTGTAAGAACAAATACATGGTCAAGACCTTGTTCAATCGAAGTGATGCAGCGTGGATTTTTACATTTTACAATGTTCTTGACTTCTTTTGGAAGAGTCAGAATTTTCTTACTTACGATTTTCCCGTCGGAAATAATATTTACTGTAATGTTGTGGTCGATAAATCCAAGCACGTCTAGATCGATGATATCAATCGGGCATTCGATTTTGATAATATCTTTTTTTCCCTGTTTATTACTTTTGGCATTTTTGATAATTGCAACGCAGCAGTCCAGTTTGTCCAGTTTTAAGTATTTATAGATTTCCATACTTTTTCCGGCTGCGATGTGGTCTAACACGAAACCTTCTTTAATTTTTCCAATCGTTAATGTATTTTCTACCATTTCTACCTACCTCCCTTAATCTACATGAATTCCAAGTAATGTAAGAATCAGTGCCATCCGGATGTATACACCGTACTGGGCCTGTTTGAAGTAAGCTGCTCTTGGGTCATCATCGATTTCGACTGCGATTTCATTGACACGTGGAAGCGGATGAAGAACCAACATATCCTCTGGTGCCATATCCATTTTTTGTTTGTCTAACAGATAGAAATCCTTCATACGGACATAATCTTCCTCGTTGAAGAAACGTTCTTTCTGTACACGGGTCATGTAAAGAATATCCAGTTCAGGAAGTGCCTCTTCCAGACGGACTACTTCTTTGTATGGAATATGATTTTTGTCCAGCACATCTACTCTTACATAGTCAGGAAGACGCAGTTCTTCCGGTGAAATTAAAACAAATTCAATATTTTCATAACGAACAAGGGCATTTATAAGAGAATGTACGGTACGGCCAAATTTTAAATCACCGCAAAGACCAATTTTTAAATGATTCAGGCGTCCTTTCAAAGAACGGATAGTAAGTAAATCGGTTAATGTCTGGGTTGGATGCTGATGTCCACCATCACCGGCATTGATAATAGGAATAGAAGAATACTGGCTGGCTACCATTGGGGCACCTTCCTTAGGATGACGCATAGCACAGATATCAGCGTAACCAGAGATAACACGGATGGTATCAGAAACACTTTCCCCTTTTGATGCAGAAGAAGAATCTGCAGATGAGAATCCTAAAACACTTCCGCCAAGATTCAGCATTGCTGCTTCGTGGCTTAAACGGGTACGGGTACTTGGTTCATAGAATAATGTTGCAAGTTTTTTACCGGCACAGGCATGTGCATATTTTTCAGGGTTCGCCTCGATATCTGCCGCCAGATCCATAAGCTGGTCCAGTTCTTCGACAGAAAAATCCAAAGGGCTCATTAAATGTCTCATATTGAGATCCTCCTTTTAAATATCTTTATGTAGTTAATATGTAGTTAATTCTTCATAACATAATATACTAAATCAAATAGAAATGCAATAGGAAAAAAGTCTTTGCCTGTTTTGAAAATTGTTTTACAGTTGTAATTTTGATAAAATTAGGATAAAATATAGATAACATAATACGAAAGGAGTAATGAAGATGATACAAATTCGCCCGGTTTCTGACCTCAGAAACAAATTTCCTGAAATTGAAACCATTGTCAATGCTGGAAATCCAGTGTATTTAACAAAAAATGGATATGGTTCTATGGTAGTTTTAAGTTTAGAAGAATATGCAAGTCTTACAGACAATATAGAAATGAAGCTTGATGAAGCTGACCGGCAGGCTGCAATGACTGATGAAAGACTGTCACATGAAAGTGTTTTCAGAAATGTAAGGAGTGCAATACATGGAAAATAAATCTTATCGGCTCCGGTATCTGCCAATCTTTGAGACGGATTTGCTTAGTACAGCAAGTTATATTACAAACGTCTTGAAAAATGAAGATGCAGCTCTTCGATTAGTTGATGATGTTGAGAAGGCCATATTGGAAAGGTTAGAGAACCCTCTTGCATTTGAACCATATCGTTCCTCGAAAAAGAGAGATTATCCTTACTATCGAATTTATGTAAGAAATTATGTTGTATATTATGTGGTTATTGGGGATGTTATGGAAGTAAGACGTTTCATATACGGTTCAAGAGATACAGATCGTCATTTATAATGAATTGTAAAATACAAAAATATAGTTGCAATGGGGAGAAACCCATTCAAGAGAAGATGCAATTGCAAACATAGTTGGAGGAATGGGTTTACCGTTCCTCCATTTCGCATTATGGAGCTATTGACATCAAAAGGTTTTTAGTGATAATAAAAAGTAACTGAGTTTTATGGAGTAGAAATACAGAGGATACGAAAGGACTATTTCGCATTATGAGAAAATCAACCAACCATCGCTGGCTCATCTGGCTTATCCTGACCATTGTCCTAATAGGTGTGTCTCTCTGGCACATCCTGCCGCCTTACATAGACCGGTGGAAATCCGCACAGGATTACAAGCAGATGGCAGAGGACTATGTCAGCGACAAATCCGAACCGGATGACGGAAAACAAAAGAAAAAAGACTGGTGGCTTACGGACGTCAAGGTAGAATTTGACCAATTGAAAGAAGAAAATCCGGACATCATTGCGTGGATTCGGTTTGACAATGACGAATTAGGCATACCAAAGCGTTATTTGCTTCTATTCAAAAGAGTGTCCATTTCTTCTTCTGATAATTTTTGTTTGAAATTAAACACATTATCTACAGCTGTTCCTAAAAGTCTTGCCAAAGGGCT
>CAKRCD010000044.1 GCA_934307065.1 uncultured Bariatricus sp.
GACTTTTCGAAGCCTGGCTGTAATTTTTTGCATAGAAAAGAGGCTGCACACTAATTACTTAGTGCGACAGCCCCTTATCTTACTTCCAATCACTTTCAGCTTCTTCCAGCTTCTTCATCAACGTTTCTTTAAGAACAGTGAAGGCCGGGATAAAACTATCACGTATCAACATAATCAATTCATCAACTTCATCCTCATTATATATGTGAACAGAGGTATTATGTTTTTTTAACATAAGTAACCATACTTCCGAATCATTGATAAATCCAATTTTATAACCAAGTTGTAGAATTTCACGAGGAGAACCGGTATCAGCGCCATCCACACTATGCATTCTCATAATTTCCTGCAATGCTTTCCATGCAAGTTCAAAAGTAAGATTAAATTGTCCGATAATCCCTGTTCGATATATATCATCGGTTTCCGCAAGTTTAAAATCAGCATTTGCCAATATGGCCAGACAATTCGTAAAGTTATCAAGCTTTTTCATAAATTGTAACACCATCCTTTTCTATTTCTTGTTTCAATTCATCTGAAATTGCCGTATCTGCCTGTACAATATCAAACATCAAAAGTGAATGTATTTTTTCCTTAACATCCCAATAAAATCGGTCAAAATCTCCACCATATACGGCGATATCTATATCACTTCTTTCTGTATTCGTTCCACGTGCGCGCGAACCAAACAGTATGATTTTTGTAATAGAATACTTTTGTGCAAAAGAAGAAAGTTCCCTCAATATCCGGTCTGGCAAATTATATTTCATATTCAGTACTACCCCCTTAATATATAATAAGTACCGATAATCAATTTTTTAAGCATAGCATATTTTTACTTGGTTGACAATTATTCAGACAATGCAAATCATATTAACATTGCGATTACAATTTCTTCACCATTTGCATTTCTCTGAATTTTCTACCTAAGAAGGTATATTCAATCTCTTTAATCTCCTCAAAACCAACAGAAGTATACATTTTGCGCGCCACTGTATTTTTCAATGACACACTGATATAAAGTTTATCCACGTTATGATTTTTCTTCATATAGTCAAGAAATGCCAGTACGGCCTGTTTGCCATAGCCTTGCCCCTGAAATTGCTTTCCAATCATGAATCGGCTCATAGACCAGCCGGGGATTGTATTGTCATAGTCATATAGTACAAATCCCACCATTATTCCCTCGTAGTAAATTCCCAACGTATAAAGTCCATCCTCATAAGCCGCTTCTACCAAAGACTGCTTGTTGTCTGCAACAAAGCCCTCTTGGCTGTCATCAATAGTCAACAACATACAATCCCAATAGTTGGATTTATCAATTTTTCTAAATTCCATTCTCATTTTCTCCTCTTAAAACAGGATATTTTCTGGTGCAATTTTATCTTTTTCTGAGATAGTGCGAATGACTTTGTAAGGTACTCCAGCAGCAATCACCCCGGCAGGAATATCATGTGTCACTACGCTGCCCGCTCCAATAACTGAACCTGCACCGATAGTCACTCCACCACAAACCGTTGCATTTGCACCAATCCATACATTTTCTTCCAATGTAATTGGAGCTGACGTGCCAATCCCTTGGCTTCGCTGTTCTGAATCAATAGCATGCCCAGAACAAGCCAGACATACTCCCGGAGCTATAAAAGCACCCGCTCCAATGTGAACCGGAGATGTATCTAATATAACGCAATTATAGTTAATAACAACCAGACCTTGGGTATAAATATTAAAACCATAATCACAATGAAAATCTGGTTCGATATTGGTCATTGGTGAACATTCCCCCAATAGTTCCTGTAAAATGGCATGGCGTTTATCTTGCTCACTTGGTGCAGTATGATTGTATTCCCAACAAAGCTGCTTTGCATGATTTTGTGCCTCCGTAGGAATATTTTTATAGCCACTGGCATATGCGGCTTGACGTTTTATAATTTCAAGTGGATTCATCTTCTATGCTCCTTGTATTCATTTTTCTCTTTACTTACTGTTTGTCCCATGACATTACATAATCTTTTTCCCCAGTAGCCTTATCCAAGCCACTATACAGAATCTTAAATCCTTCTCTTTGATAAAAAGATATTGCCTGTGTGTTTTTGGTATATACATTCAAAAGTAATTTGCTTCTTTTATCCTTTGCATAATTCAGCAGGGTTTTACCTATACCCTGCGATTGTTTTTCAACGGAAACAAAAATACCTTCAATATATTTATCATTCAATCCTATAAAGCCGTGTATTTCCTGATTGTCCTCATAAACATAGACTTCAGCTTGTAACAAAAGTTCTTTTACCAATTCAAAATTACTTTTCCAATATTGAGCAGGGATAAAATAATGTGCCTTTATATTTGTATCCAACCATATATCTGCAA
>CAKRCD010000045.1 GCA_934307065.1 uncultured Bariatricus sp.
GGTGGAAAAATTCAGTTTCTGGTAGAAGAATGTGAGACAAAGTCATCTGTCTATGCAAAGTACCGTTTCTTAGTCAGTGATAATGGCATGGGAATGTCGGCAGATTTCAAAGAGACAATCTTTGATCCGTTTACTCGTGCTGAAGATTCTATAACTAATAAGATACAAGGAACCGGTCTTGGAATGGCTATTACAAAAAATCTGGTTGAAGCAATGGGAGGCACCATTGATGTGGAGAGTGCACTGGAACAGGGAAGCTGTTTTGTGGTTCTCATAGAACTGAGAATTTCAGCAGATAGACCTGTTTCTTCTGCAGTACAGGAAGAAAAGAATGAACTGAATGATAATATCCTTCAAGGAATGAGATTCTTGTGCGCGGAGGATAATGAACTGAATGCAGAGATACTAAAGGAACTGCTAAAGATAGAAAATGCAGAATGTACAATCTGTGAGAATGGTAAAAAAATCTTAGAAGCATTTGAACATTCTGAACCGGGAGAGTATGATATGATTCTGATGGATGTACAGATGCCTGTCATGAACGGTTATGAGGCAACAAAAGCAATCCGAAACAGTTCCCATGAATTAGCAAAGACGATTCCGATTATTGCCATGACTGCCAATGCATTTTCAGAGGATGTTCAGCATTCTCTCGCAGCCGGAATGAATGCTCATATTTCAAAACCAGTTGACCTGAAATTGTTGAAAAAGACCATCAAAAACATAAAATTTGGTGAAACGAATATTAAGTCATTGAACAATAACTACTAAGAATGTTTTGCCTGTGAACTAGATTCGTATTGTTGATTACCGTAAATGGGATGTTAAAAACGCATGAACAAACCGACTGTATACGTTATACTAGATTAATAAAACCGTAAAGATAACCAAAACTTTATTTTAAAAAAAACGAATTTTTTTACATTCAACTATTGTTTTTTTTAATAAAATCTGTTTAACTTATAAGTAGGTATTATGATGTAGGGACACAAAAGATGCCTTACGGATTGTTCCGTATCTTTGAACCCGACATCACATTATATTGAAAAATGATAGTGAGGTATTAAGATGGAACCAATCAAAGAAGGAAAAGTACGTGAAATTTACGATAATGGTGACAGCCTGATTATGGTTGCAACAGACCGAATTAGCTGTTTCGATGTGATTTTGAAAAACATCGTTACAAAGAAAGGAACGGTTCTGACCCAAATGTCCAAGTTCTGGTTTGACTTGACAAAAGACATTATTCCAAACCATATGATTTCTACTGATGTAAAAGATATGCCAGAGTTCTTCCAGAAACCGGAATTTGATGGCAACAGTATGATGTGTCGTAAGCTTGAAATGATTCCGGTTGAATGTATCGTAAGAGGATACATTACAGGAAGCGGTTGGAAAAGCTATAAAGAAAATGGTACTGTTTGTGGTATCAAACTTCCAGAAGGTTTAAAAGAATCAGAAAAACTGCCTGAACCAATCTACACACCATCGACAAAAGCTGAAATTGGTGACCATGATGAAAATATCAGTTACGAGCAGAGTATTGCTCATCTTGAGAAATGTTTCCCGGGAAAAGGCGAAGAATACGCTCAGAAAATTCGTGATTATACCATTGCCATTTACAAAAAATGTGCTGATTACGCTCTGACACGCGGTATCATTATTGCAGATACAAAATTCGAATTTGGACTGGATGAAAATGGAAATGTAGTACTTGGTGATGAGATATTAACACCAGACAGCTCTCGTTTCTGGCCGGCAGATGGTTATGAAGCCGGACACAGTCAGCCATCCTTTGACAAACAGTTCGCTCGTGACTGGCTTACCTCACATCCGGATAATAACTGGACACTTCCAGACGATATCGTTGAAAAAACGATTAACAAGTATTTACAGTGTTATGAAATGATTACCGGTGAAAAATTAGTTTAATAAAATAGAAAGCCACTAAGAATCGATTTTCCAAAAGTCAGACCTTTGAAATCACAATATCCTTAGTGGCTTTTTCATTTTCAAGTGTATACACAAAGATTCCTCTGACCTTTTCGTTAATCACTTGTTATCAGTTCTATTCCGCGTTGAAGTGAATCCGCACTAAGTGCACCAACTCCATTTGCAATTACATTTCCTTCTTTATCAATGAAATACGTGGTAGGGAGTGAGGCTACACCATACACCGATGCTGCGCTGTAAGTTGTGTCATAGTAAACCGGAAATGTATACCCTGCATCTTCGATACATGCCTTTGCACTTTCTATGGTTTCCCGTGATCCATCTGTCATATTTATCATCATAAACGTAATATCGTTACCATATTTCTCATAA